>NZ_SJXH01000029.1 GCF_004336635.1 Acinetobacter sp. ANC 4862 | reverse complement strand
GGAACGCAATTCAGACGCAAATTTGGATTGCCCTGATTGCCTATTTACTGGTGAGTTTTGCTCGGCATTTAGGACAAGAAGGCTGGACGGTTCAACGGTTACTAAGAATGATCCAAGTAAATCTGTTTGAGAGAAAAACCTTAAAAGCTTTATTCATGCCCGATAAAATACCGATAAAACAAAAGGAAGCTCAATTGAGCCTCCTTTTATGAAAAATTGTGGGACAGCAGTGACCTTGACCTTGCTTTTGCAGTAAAATTAAAGATAAGACCAATTATATCAATGCTCAATAATAGCAGTGATTTTCAACATATCTTAGAT
The DNA here is from genome assembly GCF_004336635.1 of Acinetobacter sp. ANC 4862. Taxonomy (GTDB): domain Bacteria; phylum Pseudomonadota; class Gammaproteobacteria; order Pseudomonadales; family Moraxellaceae; genus Acinetobacter. The sequence goes on along the minus strand of NZ_SJXH01000029.1, from coordinate 42,049 downwards.
GGCAAAGATGCTAGTCAATATTCCAAAAGATTTAATGCAAAAATAGATTGGATTGGGGAATTAAAAGTTTGGGATGGTACTAACTTTGAAATTGAATTTAGACTTGATGATTAAGGTATGTTTATATTTGAAAATTTGGATAACGAATTAATTTCAACCGTATATAGCCAAATTTAATAACAATGCTGTGTAAGTCCTTTTAAATAGTGTGAATACGTTGCCATAGCTCAAGGAAGAAATTAAAGTGGAGAAATATGCAGATTTTTGAGGTGGGTAGTTCTCACTACTGCATTGATTGATTTCCACCAAATGAATAGCGAGTAAGTTTTGAAACTGATTTCTCCCACGCAAGCTGTCCCTACGCATATCATTTCTGGATTTTTAGGGGCTGGAAAAACCACCTTGCTCAAGCATTTACTCAGTCAAAAGCCAGAAAATGAAGTTTGGGCAGTGTTGATGAACGAGTTTGGACAAATTGGTGTTGATCAGCAGATGTTACCGCAAACTCAAGGTTATGAAGTTAAAGAACTATTGGGGGGGTGTCTTTGCTGTAGTAGTCAATTGCCCATGCAAATTGCTTTGTCGCGGTTATTGTCTGAAACTAAACCGGATCGATTATTTATCGAACCGACTGGTTTGGGACATCCTGCACAATTACTGGAACAACTCACTGAACCGCATTGGCAACAGAGTATTGCGATGCGGGCTTTAGTGACGGTAGTGGATGGCTCGCGTTTGCATGATGCGGATTGGAGCAAGCAAAATCTGTATGCAGATCAGTTAAAAGCTGCGCAGATTATTGTGGTTTCTCATGCAGATCGAATGGATTTCGCAGATGATCAGGCTTTAGCGGCATTGAAGACTGAATATCAAGCCTATCAACAGATCTGGCTGATGAGTGGACAGACTGAAATTTCGCTTGAGCAAATTGATCTACCGTATGTAGGCACTGAACGCAAGATTCAGCCCTTACTTAAAATTCAAAAAACATTTTCTACCGGGCAAAGTCTGCCTGAGATTAAACAATTGCCTTATCACTATGTCGAAACTGCGCAAGGCTATAGTGTGGCAGGTTGGAAGTTACCCAAGCGCTGGCAATTTGATTTTTATCTTTTATTGGATTTACTTTGTGAACAAAAGAATTGGCTGCGGATTAAAGCAATTTTTAATACCAATCAGGGCTGGAAAACCTTTAATTTTAATCCGGAGCAATTTAACTATCAGTCTTCAGAAGAGGGTATTGATAACCGTATTGAAATCATTGTGCAAGATCAGCGCGATTGGCGACACTTTGAAGATCAATTATTTCAATGTCAGCTGAATTTGGATGAAACGGATAAAACAACTCAGCAAAAGTAGTCCAAATCTTATATGCTAAGCGCCAAATTTGAGGACTTTTTTATGGCGCTTAAAGCAACGATTTATAAGGCTGATTTGAACATTGCCAATATGGATGATCATCAATATGCTGATTATCAATTGACGATGGCTTTACATCCCTCTGAAACCATTGAGCGCTTGATGGTGCGTATTTTGGCTTATGCGCGTTTTGCTGGTGAAGCTTTAGAATTTACCAAAGATCTGTTTGAAACTGATGAACCCGCTTTGTGGGAAAAAGACTTAACCGGTCAGCTGATCAAGTGGATTGAAGTGGGGAGTCCAGATGAAGATAAAGTCAAAAAAGCCAGCGCCCGTTGTAAGCAAGTTGCAGTGGTCACCTATGGTTCATCGGTTGATGAATGGTATAAGCGCAACAGCAAATTAAAAACCTTAAGTAATGTTCAAGTCTGGAAGCTTTCTACAGCAACCACAAATGCGCTACCACAATTATGCGAACGCACCATGCAGCTACAGTTAAATGTCATGGATGGTGAATGGACGCTGATTGGCGAGCATGCGCAAGTCGTGGTTGAATGGGAACAGTTACAGTAAATATAAGCAGGATGCGGGTTTTAGGCCTTGCATCCTGATCATAAAATTGCGGATACCTGAAAATAATAACAATGAGAGGGGTAGATATGCAGCCTGATTTTATCGTTTGCTTATAGCCCTAGGGATTGGTGCCATTATTGGTGCAGGCTATGAACTGTTAAGTCTATTTGTCACCTTGATTGTGCTGAGATCGTTCTTATTTTTCTGATCTATGTTCGAGCGTATAGAAGCCCTGAGTCATGCACGCACCTATCGAATGTCCTGATCAACGCAAGACTTTAGATCAATATGAAGATCTATTTAAGGCTTATGACATGAAGGTGGTTCACAGTGTGCACCATAAAACCGAACATCGAATGAGTCGATACTGGATTTTAATGGGTTCAGCTGAAAACTATAAAAAACTGACCGCTTGTTTACTCAACCATTCGAATATTTAAGAGCTGAGCTTTTAAATCTACACATTTTAAAGCATGAAGAATTCACCTGAATCCGGTTTATAATAGTCATTGAAAAATTTAGTATTCAGCTCAGGTAAATGATGATGACAAATGAATTAGAAATTATTGATTTAAAAGTGGGTGAAGGTAAAGAAGCTGTTAAAGGCGCGCTGATTACCACGCATTACACAGGCTGGCTGGAAGATGGAACCAAATTTGATTCCTCCATTGACCGTGGCAATTACTTTGAAACCGTGATTGGAACTGGTCGTGTAATTAAAGGTTGGGATCAGGGCATTATGGGGATGAAAGTCGGTGGTAAACGTAAATTACTGGTTCCTGCACATTTGGCATATGGCGAACGAAAAATGGGTAAAATCATTCCTGCGAACTCAAACCTGATTTTTGAAATTGAGTTATTCGACGTAAAAACTCGCGATTAAAACTTATTAATTCTGATGAATAAACATCCTGCAAGATACAAGGATAGATCTTGCAAATAGATGAAAAATTGTTTGAGTTTTATTTTTTTATCGCTACATTCAGTAATAGCTAAGCGTAATTTAAGGATGATTCGCTTTTTGGATAAGAGCCATAATTTAATACATTTTTTTAAGTTTTTTCTTTTGATCTGTTTATGCGTATTCGCCTGGCAAAAACCTGTATGGGCACAATATCGTGCTGCGCCTGAATCTTCTTCCTTACAGCAAAAATTATTAAATGAAGTTCAATTTACGGAAAAGAGTACCAGCCTACTGAAGGGCGTATGGCAGTATTATCCTGAGCAATTTATCACTCAACCCAGTTCTGTTTTAAAATCTGAAACGGTGAATTTACCGATTTCCTTTAAACAGCTCACCGGCACCAATCAAACCTACGGTACTTTTATCGGCCATTTTAAAATTCCTAAAGAATATATTGGGCGCCGTATCGCTATTTTTATTCCCAATCAATATGGCGCTTACCGTCTGTATTTGAATGGAGATTTCGTGCTGCGTTTAGGTGAAATTGGTAAAGATACAAAAACTCATCTCACAGAAAATGCACCTCGAATTGCCTTTATGGTTGTCAATAAAGAATATTTTACCCTGACCATTCAAGCCTCAAATTTTGATCCTTTACATGGTGGATTAGAAAATCCGATGCGGATTGGTATTGCGAAAACCATTACTCGACAGTTTGAACAGTTGATGATGAGTATTGGTTTGGTTTGTGGTGCAGTATTGGGCGTCGGCATATTTACCTTAATGTTTTCAGTTTTTCAAGGAAAGATTGGGTGCAGCAGTATTCGGGTATTTGTGTTTGGTATTTTTATTTTATTCTTGGCCTTACATAATTTATTTTCTGCACCTTATGCCTATACGGTATTTACAGATATTAGCTGGATATGGGGAAGACGATTAGAGTTTCTATTTACTTATTTTGCCGTGGTATTTTTTCTGAGTTATATGATTTTACTCAACCAGCGCTATTTACATCCAATTGTTTATTTTGTAGCAATGCTGGTGCTTGGAATAGATATTGTTGTAACTGTATTTACTCTCCCTGAAATTTTTGAACGTTTGGCATTTTATAGTTCACTATTGAGCGTAGCTGTAATTTTGAATTTTGCCTATGGCTTTTATCTGACTCTAAAAACCAAAGAGCAATATTCTACGATTAATTTATGGGCGGTGATCTTATTATGCGTTACTTTCATCCATGACTTTTTATTGACGCTCAATTTAATTGAGTCCTTTAATCTCTCATTTATCTCTACCAGTTTTTATGCATTGTTGGTTATGTTCCAGCAGTCAAAAAATTATGCTCAGCATACTCATCATATCGAGCAATTAAATAATAATTTACTTGAACTGAATAGCTCTTTAGACCAAAAAGTACAAGAGCGAACTTTACAGTTACATCAGCTCAATGAGCAGTTAGAATTACAAATTCAAGTTGATGCATTGACAGGAGCATTTAACCGTCGTGCATTAAATAGTGAAATTCAGCGTTTATTTACCCTGACAAAAAACCACAGTAATAGCACCTTGGCATTTGCCATGTTAGATGTGGATTATTTTAAAAATTATAATGATTACTATGGGCATTTAAAGGGCGATGTGATTTTGCAAGATTTGGTTAAAATTATACAACAGGCCTTACCACCTTCAGCTTATGTGGCACGCTATGGGGGAGAGGAGTTTGCGATTATTTTGCATAATGTTCCCAGTGAAGTGGTTTTAAAGGTATTGCAACAGGTTTTAAATGCAGTCAGACAAGCACAATTGCAACATTTAAATAGACCCGACCAAAAACAATATGTGACCTTAAGCATGGGGGTCGCATGGATGGATCGAAATCATCCATATGCTGATATTCACGAACTTATGAAAGCAGCCGATGTTCAGCTTTATGCAGCTAAAGGCGCCGGCCGAGACCAGTACCAAGCACTTCAAGCTTAGTGATTTAAGTAAGGAAGGCTGACTAAAGCAGTTGGCATTTAATTCGATACGATGCGTATGTAAGTTTCAAAGCCATTTTTTTGATAAAACCTTCATTATAGAATCTACTTTTAATTGATCTTTTCTCAGCAAATTTGCATACGACTTTCACATCGCTGATGCGCTTTAACACCCGATTGAATACCCGTAGGAATGACCTGAATCATGTCGCGGGGATATCTGGAAGATCTTTAATTTTTGCAGCTCTAATCAGCATAGTTTTTATAAATTTAAGCAATTTATTTAAATGCACTTACCTTGCTGAAAAAACAGACATATTGGTGTTTTTTTAAAACTTTTATTTCTAATTCATGCGTATTTTTAAGATTCATTTCAGTTTGATTTGATAAAAAGGCAAGTTGAAATAACTGAATGCCATACATCAGGAAAGGCAAGAACCACATTTTATTGATGGAAAATGTGTGATATTCAGAGAATAAAATGATTTTTTGAGCACCATATTAATGACTACTCGCTTGCTTTCAACATTGCTCTCCACGTCTCTTTCTGCAGTTTTGTGGCAGATTCCCCATTTAGCCTGGAGTCAAAAGCCAGCGCATAATCCGACACTGACCGTGATTGGTTATCATGAAATTATCAACACTGAAAATGCACTTATTCCTGAATATGCAGTGAGTAGCACCCAATTTCAGCAACATATCGATTGGCTGAAAAAAAATGGTTTTCACTTTATTAATGTCGACCAACTCATCCAGGCTCATCAAGGGAAATATAGCCTACCGACAAAACCGGTTTTATTGACGGTGGATGATGGTTATGCCTCTTTTTATAAAAATGCCTATCCGATTGTTAAAGCGAATAAAATTCCTGTGGTTTTGGCGGTGGTCGGTTCATGGTTAGAACCCAAAGAAGATCAAAGCATTGATTTTTCAGGTGAGCAGATTCAGCGTAAAGACATGCTGTCCTGGTCAGAATTGAAAGAGATGCAAGATAGTGGTTTAGTGGAAATTGCCAGTCATAGTTATAATTTGCATCGCGGTATTGTAGGCAATCCACAAGGCAATCTGGAACCTGCTGCTGTCACACGCTTATATGATGCTAAATCTGCGAGCTATGAAGATGATAGCCACTATCAGCAGCGTATTTCCAATGATTTAAAACAGAATAACCAATTGCTGATTGCGCACGGTTTGAAATCACCACGGGTAATGGTCTGGCCTTATGGTCACTATAATATGCAAACCGTGAAAATTGCCAAACAACTGGGGATGCCGGTTGCCATCAGTCTGGATGATGGTGCGGATTCGGCGAAAAGTTCACTGGGTCAGCTCAATCGTATTTTGATTGAAGGCAATATGACCACAACGGATTTAGCGCGAGAAATTCAAAATCGTCAGCAACATTTGGGCGACAATAACCGTCCGCAAAAAATCATGCATATCGATCTAGATTACATTTACGACAAAGATCCGATTCAACAAGAACGTAACCTCGATCATCTACTGGACCGGATTGTGGCGATGAAAGTGAATACCGTGTATTTACAGGCCTTTTCCGATCCTGATGCCAACGGCTCGGCAGATATGGTGTATTTCCCCAATCATTATTTACCGATGCGCGCAGACCTGTTTAACCGTGTCGCCTGGCAAATTCAGACCCGAACCCAAGTGGGGCGTGTCTACGCGTGGATGCCATTATTGGCATGGGAATTACCTAAAAATAATCCGGTGTCTAAAGATGTGGTTGAAACCCAGCAAAAGGAAGATTCAGAGCATCTGAATATGGGCTATCGCCGTTTAAGTCCATTTTCACCCGATGCACGAAAAACTATTAGCGGGATTTATCAAGACCTGGCCAAGTCTGTGCCTTTTAACGGTATTTTATTCCATGACGATACCACTTTATCTGACTATGAAGATGCCAGTCCCGAAGCTTTGAAAGCTTATGCGGCTATTGGTTTGCCGACCGATTTAGCCGAAATTCGTAGCAATGATGCCGAGCTGCAAAAATGGACGGCTTATAAAACCAAGTACATTGATGACTTTGCATTGCAACTGGCACAACAAGTCCGTCAGTATCATCCTTTTTTACTCACCGCACGAAATTTATATGCGCAAGTTGCGCTGAAACCGTATGCGGAAAATTGGTATTCACAGTCTTTAGAACAGTCTATCAATCGTTATGATTTCACTGCCATCATGGCGATGCCCTATATGGAACAAGCCCCGAATAGTGATGTTTTTTATCGAGATATTGTCAATCGCGTGAAGCAGTTTCCACAGGGAATCAAAAAAACGGTCTTTGAATTGCAGGCAGTGAACTGGCGAAGCAATCAAAAGGTTCCCTCAGATGAAATGGCAAGCACCATTCAATCTTTATATCAACAAGGTGCAATGCACGTGGCTTACTATCCCGATGATCCGATTCAAGATCATCCCAATGCGCAAGTGTTACGCCAGGCCTTTGATTTGAAATCAAGCAAACTTGTTCCTTAAAGGAATTTTATATGTCAACGCTGCAGCACTTTTGGCATTCTGCTTTGCACTTTGTCTTTTATTATCCATTGTTTATGTCGTATTTATGGATGATGGGTGCACTGATTTTCTATTGGAAAGAGCGACAGGATCCACCATATCAACAGCCTGAAGCACTGCCTTATTATCCTAAGGTGGCAGTGCTGGTGCCTTGTTTTAATGAAGGGGATAACGCTGAAGAAACCTTAACGCATGCTCTGGCACTGGATTATCCAAACTTTGAAGTGATTGCGATTAATGATGGTAGTTCAGACAACACTGCAGCAGTGTTAGACCGTTTGGCTGCACAGCATGAAAAGTTACGGGTGGTACATTTGGCGCAAAATCAGGGCAAAGCCATGGCATTGCAAGCAGGAAGCTTGCTGACGGATGCGGAATATTTGCTTGGCATCGATGGTGATGCCTTGCTTGATCCGCATGCAGCTACATGGATGTTACGCCATTTTCTGGAAGATGAAACCGTTGCTGCAGTTACCGGTAATCCACGGATTCGTACCCGTTCCACCTTAATTGGTCGTATTCAGGTCGGAGAATTTTCCTCTATTGTGGGCATGATCAAACGTGCGCAACGCAGTTTTGGTCGACTGTTTACGGTTTCTGGCGTGATCACTGCATTTCGTAAAAGTGCGGTGCATGAGGTGGGTTATTGGTCACCTGATATGCTGACTGAAGATATTGATATCACCTGGAAGCTGCAACGTGCGGGCTGGAATATTCACTTTGAACCGAATGCCTTGGTCTGGATTTTAATGCCAGAAACTTTTAATGGTTTGTGGAAACAGCGGCTGCGTTGGGCGATGGGTGGGGCACAAGTGCTGATTAAAAATATCGACGTGCTGTTCAAACCGAAACTGAATTTTTTATGGCCATTACTGTTTGAATTGATCCTGACGTTGGTCTGGTCTTATTTAATGCTGTTTATGGCCATTATTTGGATCATTCACTTTATCGTTCCGCTTGGAATCAGTGGCACGAGTTCACCATTTTTGCCTTATGGAACAGGCATGCTATTAGGGGCAACCTGTTTACTTCAGTTTGCAATCAGTAAATGGATGGATAGTCGTTATGAACCGGGACTCGGTAAAAATTACTTCTGGATGATCTGGTATCCGTTTGTATTCTGGTTAATTACGCTGTCTGCCAGTATTGTGGCATTTCCAAAAGTGTTGTTGCGTCGTGACGGTAAGCGCGCACGCTGGGTGAGTCCGGACCGGGGCATGCGCAATTCAACTGTCCATAATGAGAGCATCAGCCATGAAAAGTAATTCTTTAATTATTGATTTACGCCGTTTATTGCCTTGGCATAAACGCTATGCATCTAATACTTCTACCGCGATGATGTGGGCAGTATGGTTATTTTTATGGCGTCCATTGTTAATTGTAATTGGTGTAGTCAGTCTGCAAAAACAACATGTCATTCATCAACTGTTTTCAGCTTTTGGTTTGGGGATTGAACATGGTGTGAGTGCATTATTGGCATGTGTGGTTGCATTATTATTGTGGTCGAATTTTATTCCTGCAAAAACAGTAAAGCCAAGTTCTGCCAAAAATATCTCGGATTATGAACAGCATTTTGATTTAGCTATTCAAGACATTGAACAGGGGCGTCAACAAAAAGTCAGTGTGATCCATCATGATGATCACGGTAAAATCATTCGGATCGAATAATGAAACGCTGTTTGAGTTAAAGATTTTAAAAATCCCGAGTGAATATCACACCCGGGATTTTTTATTTGATTGATGTCGTTATACGGATGGAATAAGAATATAAAGATAATCCCACACATATTAAAAACAGTCCAAGAATTAAATCTGCGCCTAAAGTTTCATGATTGAGCCATGTTCCCCACAGCGTGGCGAGTACAGGCGTCATAATCGTGATCAGCATCAGTGTGGTTGGATTAACGGTGTTGAGTAATTGATAATAAAAAATCATCGCCAGTACCGATGAAAATAAAGCGCTATAAATCAGTGCAACACCGGTTTGCAATGAAGGGAAATCTGAGGGCAGATCTGACCAGAAAAAAGGCAGTAAAGCACAATAGCCTAGCCATGACACCAGTGTCGCACCAGTCATTTGACTGATTGGATGGATGTTGGCAGCCACACCACGAACTGCAAATGCAGACAGTACATAAAGCATCATGGCGATGACTTCTAAAGCTATCCCGAGATAATTCAGGCGTATGTTTTGCGAACTTAAGCCCAGAGCAAAATACAGACCGAGCATGCCCATCATTAAACCTGTGTATTGATAAACACTCAACTTTTCACTTTTAAAAATGCAGGTCGCCAGCAAGCCGGATATGAATGGGGCAATGCCGTAGATGATTGAAATTATGGAAGATGGAACTTTTGATGCACCCATATAGCAAAAGGTCATGGACGCAAACAAGCCCAGTGCGCCTGCCGCATAGCTGAGTAAAGCTTGCGGGTGCAAGGGCAGTTTGACTTTAAAATAAGCCAGACAGACTAAGGCGATGGGAATCGCCAAGCTAAATCGGATAAATAAGCCCCACGCCCAGTGAATTTCATGCACTGTCCAAACGGCTGCCAATGGGGTCAGTGACCAGATCAGCACCACAGTAACAAATTGACCGGCTGTAGCGAAGCGTGAGGATCGGGTAAAAGAAGCTACAACCGGCTCGGACAGTGGCGAGGGGAAGTCATTTTTATTCGATGGAAGGTTCATTATTTATTTCCTTATTTTCAGGCATTAAAAAAGGTCGCTGTTGAGGCGACCTTTAGATATTTATTTTAGTGATTATTCAAAGAAATGATCACGGTACATATTCCAAGACACCTCATGCAAAAAGTTCACACGTCGTGAAGCGGCTTTGTTGACTTGAATGTCCAAAGCGAGCCAGATCAGAAGCGGGTATTGAGGATATGGAATAGGGAACATGAAAGAAAAAGTCTCCGAATGAACATTTTTTATAGCATATAAATTTAAAAATTGTATGATTTTTATTCAAATTGTTTTATAAATATAAAGATAACAATTATTTACTCGTGAGAGTGTAGCTATGATAAAAATACTCTTGTGGTTGTGTCTTTTCATTGTGTTTATTGGGCTTTGGAAAGTCATTTTTAAATTTCAGATCAATCAACATTTTCAGCAATTCAAAATCAAGCAGTTAGCAGATTTAGATAAACAAGCCGCTATATCAACAAAGCCATTATCTGCCCATGAAGCACGTATCGATGAAGTGGAGGAATACGAACAACAATTATTTGATGATATCTGCCAAATATTTTTTGAGCGCGAACTGGCTGAACGAAATTTGAGTCAGGCGATTGTGGTTCAAGAAGATGTATTAAGAAAAATGCCAGCCAAAACCCAAACCCAGATTCGTAAACTGGATTTGGCGGAATGGTCTATTTACTGGACTTTCTATGATCAGTCTCTGGAATATTATGTGGGACGTTATGGGGTGTTTTATACTCATGTCGACCGTTTTGGGGATGAGCATAAATTTGAAATGAAAGATGCACATAGCCACGTTTGATTAAAGTGATTCTCTTGAGTGCTAAATACTTTTAGCTAAAGGATGAAAAGCTATACATCTTTATACCGTTTGTAGTTGTTTTAAAATGCGTTGCTTCACTTGATCAAGATAGAATGGATCATCATTCAGGCGATACATTAAAATCGCCCTTTCATAATCGGCTAAACTTTGTTTGGCTAAAATTTTGGCTTCATTTTCTGTAAGCTGTATTTTAAATAATCGATAGAATGCTATTTCCCAATCCTGAAAAATAGCGCGAATTTTTTCTAAAACCTCGGCAGAGTGATATCGGGCTTCAATAGAAATAATACCGATTAGACAACCTTTGACTCCATAACTAAAGAACTGTACCGCTCGTTGATGTAGATGCTCAAAGTGTTGGGCGGCAGACATTTCAGGATTTTCAATCAGTTTAAATAAATACGTATTTAAGTATTGCTGGATCAGTTCCAATACATCCATGATATAAAGCTTCTTTACTCGGATAGTAATAGTAAAAAGAGGTTTTGCTGAGTCCACAGGCTTTGGCCAGCATTTCCATACTGGTGCCTGCATAACCCTGTGTCTTAAATTGTAAGGCGCATAAGTTAAGAATTTGCTCTCGGCTGAGTTTCTGTGGACGCATTTTTTTAATCTCTATCCGTTTTTTGAGCCAGTAAATCATCAAAGCTGTATAGAAGCTCATCCCATATTTTTTCCGCACCTTTACGGAAATAGCCCATATGCCCAATCTGTTTAAGAGCATAATCTTGCGCTGCAATATCAATAAATTGCATCGGAGCTTGGCTGTAATATTGCATAAAGGCATGCCGTGAATTGGGTAAAGCCCAGTCGTCATCCAGTGCAGATACTGCATAAATGGGCGTTTTGACTTGTGCATATTGCTCAATCAACGCGTGCTGTTCAGGGTCGGCAAAGAAATAGGTCGGATTTTTACACCATTTTCGCCACTGTTTATAAACGTCAATCGGTAAATCTGAGCCCATATTCAGTTTGCTCCAAGGCAAATAGCCTTTTAGAGCAACCATCGGCGGGAAGATAATATTCCAGATCACCTGAACTTTGATCTTTTCTTTCAACGGCATATAGCCATGCCAGCCTGCACCTGTGCCAAAACAGTACATGGCAGTCACTTTATGATGATTGGGTGCCAGACCGAGTGCTTGCCCACCATAAGAATGTCCGACCATAAACAGCGGGATTTGATCTTGTGCCAGATAGTCAATCGCTCCAGCAAGATCCAAAGCACCCCAATCTAAATAAGACATCTTAAAACCTTTTAAATTTTGCGGTGCAGACTGTCCCACGCCACGATAATCAAAGCTTAAAACCTGATAGCCAAACTGGGTCATATATTCGGCAAAGTGCCGATAGAAGGCTTGTGGAACACCAGTGGCACTGGACAATACAATATTGGCTTTTAGGTCATGTCTAGGTGTGTAAAGTGTTCCAATAAGGGGATAACCATCGGTTGCCATGAATGATTGGGTACGGACGCTAAAGTGATTATTTTGTGGCTTCTGATTTAAATACGGCATAGCAAACTCGTTTTTATTGGATTTAGATTATTAAGCTTTGGATGATTTACTTTTAAATTATTGACCTTTAAATTCGGGCGCACGTCGTTGCAGCATCGCCATGACACCTTCCTGAACATCTTGGGTTTTTAACAGCGGGGTAAGGTGTTGCTGTAAATTGGAAAATGCTGTTTCTGCACCATGTTCAGCAGCTTCTTTGGCTGAAGCAAGTGTCGCCTGTACTGCAAGTGGTGCAGCTTGAGCAATCCGTTCAGCCAGTTCAATGGCTCGTTTGAGGGGAGCTTCAGTGGTAATTTCATTGATCAGGTTTAAGTCCAGCGCGGTTTGGGCATCGAATGCATCACCCGTGAGCAAGTAGCGCATGGCTTTAGCCCAGCCTGCCGCTTGTACAAAACGCACCGTTGCACCGCCAAATGGTAGGATACCGCGTTGCACTTCCATTTGTGCAAATTGGCTATTGTCCTGAGCAATCACAATATCGGCATTCAGCATCAGCTCGATCCCTGCGGTATAGCAATAGCCTTGTACTGCAACAATTACCGGTTTTTTTTGCTGACGTCCACTGGTTCCCCATGGATTAATCTGTTGTTCATCGTAGCTAAATATGCCACTACTCAGCTTAGGTTGTAGTTCGACTAAATCTAAGCCCGCGGTAAAGTGAGCTCCATGCGCGAAGATCACGGCACAGCGTAACTCGGGATGATCTTCATATTCGGTTAAGGCCAATGATAAGTCATGAATCAGATGGCTATCAAAGGCATTTCGTTTTTCAGCACGGTCGAGTCCAATCAAGAACAGAGATCCGCGAATTTCCCGGCTGACTTTTCCTTGTTGTTGGGACATTTTTATTCTTCCAATGCGATCATTTTTTATATTCTTAAACGGTCGTTAGAAAACTGTCAAATCTGGGCAATCTATTTTCAATTTGCATTGACGTTACAGATCGTAGTTGGAAACAACTATGGTGTCCGTCAGATTGTGTAGCTGGATTGGTACAATTTATCTTGCGTTCAGCGCTATTTTTCCCATAATAGCAGCACTCTTTACCTGTCTGTTTATTGCTATGTCACCTTTAGAAATTGTTGCGGTCATTATCAGTCTTATTGGGGTGACATTGACCATTAAACGCAATATGTGGTGTTGGTGGTTTAATTTCGCAGCCTTTGTTTTATATGCTTATTTATTTTATGAATTTAAGCTGTATGGCGAAACCATCTTGCAGTTCTTCTTTATGGTGGTGAACTTTTATGGTTTCTATCACTGGTTGAAGGGCAAACAGCAAGATCATGAAATTCGGATTGAACCGATTGCCAAAAAAATCGTGATTTTCCAAATGTCACTTGCAGCAGTGGGCGGTTTAATTTTTGGGTTAACTTTAAAAAATTTTACCGATGCTGCGGTGCCGATGCTGGATTCACAACTGGCGGCTTTTAGTTTACTGGCTACCTATTGGACCAGCCGTAAACATATTGCCACCTGGGTGTTGTGGGTTTTCGTCGATATCATTTATGTCGGCATGTTTATTTATAAAGACTTATTCCTGACTGCGGGTTTATATGCCGCCTTTGTTGGTTTGGCCGCTTTTGGCTGGTGGCAGTGGGAACAGGTGAAAAAGAAACAGGCAATCACACATTTTAAGGGTGTATAAATATCTTTTTATAGCGCACTTGGACTGACCTCTATGCTGATTGATTTCATTCAACATCAATTGAAGCAATTTGATGAAATGGCAGCACGGATTCAAGCTGCGCCTGAAGATTATATTAACTTCGATTCAGTCTCTGATTTTTATAAGGCTGAATGGTTGAATGATTTTCCAAGAGGCACCACGTGGGCAGCGACAGGGCTGGATGATGGTGCTGAACAATTCTATGCGATCATTGAATATAGAAACCATTTCCTCAGTATTTCCTGTTCCGAGCAAATTGAAATACGTTATGGCGTACATGGTCAATAGTTCGGTATAGATGGTCAATGACAGCATCACTAAAATTCAATTAAATAAAAAGCGACAAAATGCCCTAGATCAGTGATGATCAAATGGTTTATAAGTATTCAAAACGACCAATAAAAAACAAAGGATAGAAAAATGGCACATCGTTTTACTGTAAATTCTACAATTCAGGGAGTTTCAATTGATGAATTTAAACGGCTTGCATCAGATACAGCTTTGCACGAAGCAGTATGCAGACGTATTCCAGGTGAAAAATTAGAAATTATTGAATCTAAGATTCAGGGCGATACCTATACTTTACGCCGTGCATATAATTTAGATGTGAAGATTCCGGATATCGCAAAAAAATTAATTAAAGATGCTTTCCGTTTGAAGCGTACCGATATCACCAATTTAGAAGCTTTAACTTCGACTATAGAATTGGGTGCGAATCTGCCTTTACATGCGAACTGTGAACGTTCAGTAACAGGGGACGATCTGCAGATTCACATTACCTTAAATTGGCAGGTTAAGATTAAAGTCCCTTTGATTGCAGGCATGCTAGAAAAACATGCTGAAGGGGAAATTCGTAAATTCAGTGATCTGGAGATCCAGATTGTTGAAGATGAATTAAAGAAAAACTGCTCTGCTTAATAATAAAAAAGCATTTAATGAAGTAATGCCAGTCATTTAAGAAATTGACTGGCATTTTTTATTTTGAATTCATCCTGTTATTTGATACGCGGAAACGTCATTCGCAACTGTACTTTAATGAAGAGCTTTTTCTTTTATTGTTCTTTTATTAATGATTAATCTTGCACTGGATTGTGCGGTGTCGAAATTGCAGATGCTGCTAAATTCTGTTTTTCAAATTTGGCTCTATAAAGCATTGCAGTAAAGAACGAGACCAGGCACACCACCCAAATGTAATACATTGCGCCAATAGCGCGTGTACAAATAGTGCTAAAGTTTTGATTTGAATCAATTGCTATCTATATGAAAAATCATTCTTTTTTCTGAGTACGACAACTTAAATTTATGAATGATGACTGGTGATCTGTATGGATATTAGAGTCTTACAAAGTAAGGCAAAATAGAGATGATGATACCGGTGGTTGTTAGCATTACGGTATTTTCTACAAAATAGGGGAAGATCATCAGTACTAAGCCACAAATCAAGGGCATAGTGAATTTTTGCTTTTTCCCATATAGAAAATAGCCTAAGCCTATTGAGCTAAAAAGAACACCAAGAAGAAGTTGGGCTGTAGTCATTATTTTATATTTATAAAGGATTTGAGCTAATTATAACCAAGTAAAATTAAAATAGGCTTAAAAGATTTTACTTAAGGATCGCAAACCTTGATCTGCAGGAAAGGTGAAATACAAGGATTAAAATTGCATATGAGAGATATGTTTTTAGCGTTAAGATTTATACAGAATCTGTGATTTAAAACAGTATTGGATTTGGCTTTATATCTCAGGCTATATCTAACACGGGAATGAATTTATGAGTACCATTTTACCTGTAGCACAGCGTGGTGAAGCCATTTTGACCTTAGCAGCGGCTGAGGTGGCAAAGTCTGAACTGAATAGTGAATGGTTAAATCAACTCGCTGTAGCCATGCATGACACCATGACGGAACGAAATGGTGTAGGTATTGTCGCCCCTCAGGTTTATGTCTCTAAACGAGTGATTATTGTCGCTTAACGTCCTAACCTGCGTTATCCAGATGCACCTGAAATGGATGCAGTGGTGATGGTGAACCCTGAAATTTTAGAAAGGTCTGAAGCAACTGTTCTGGGAGAAGAGGGGTGTTTAAGTGTTCCGGATGAACGTGGGCAAGTGGCACGGGCGGAAACGGTTAAAGTGCGTTATTTAACGCTGCAAGGTGAACAAATAGAAACGGTCTATACGGGTTTTCCTGCAAGGATTGTGCAGCATGAAGTGGATCATTTGGATGGAGTGTTGTTTATTCAGCGGATATAAGTCTAAATTGTTTAATTTTTGTGCTATAAATATAAAGCAATAAAAATTTTAGAAATTATAAATATAGTAATTAAGTCTATGAACTTGTTTAGAAAAATACAGACACTGATTTTTCATTATTGGGGCAGATTTAGGTTTCATATACTCGAATCTGATAATTTAATTATTAACTGGCCTAATTTTGATAAAGGGGTATTGCTCCTGATTTTTGGGGCATTTTGTCAGGTCAGTGCAATTAAATGGTATCTGGTCAGCTATTTCTCTGCTGAAAATGCTGTCTGGATCAATGCGGACTTTTTTTTCATCCGTATTATCAGTGTGTTTATCACTTTAATCATTTTTATCACTATAGTTGGGTTTAGCTTCAGATATAAAAGAAATAAAAAATTCCGGAGATTTATTTCTTATTTTTCACCCATGTTTTTTGGCGCCACCATGATTTATGCGGGCTATACCGTCGGTATTTATAGCCCCGCCACCATTGCAGGATTTGTCAATATTGTCCTGATTGGCTTGGTATTTTATTCACGAAAAATTATTTATAGTATTGCGATTCCTGCTCTTATTTTTATCGTCATTATTAGTTACTTAACTTTTAATGGGGTGATTCGTTACGCGCCTGTGTTTAGTGATGCACTTACGAATGGCGCGTTTTATCATAATGAATTCTGGATCGGAAGTATGGCGGAAGTTTATCTGCCGATCTTGCTGGTTTCGATTTTGTTTTTTGAAATTTTACTTTCACAATGGCGTCGGCGTGAAAGAAATATTAAAAGAATGAGCCAAACTGATGTGCTGACGAATGTGTTTAATCGTCGTTATATTGGCGAACAACTCACAGCTTTAGAACGCAAGAAAAAAACGGCTTATGCGGTAATTTTACTGGATTTGGATCATTTCAAACTCATTAATGACCAATATGGCCATGAAGTTGGAGATATGGTTTTGCAACGCGTTGCTACCATTTTATCTACCATTACACGGGAACAGGATATCGTTGGGCGTTTTGGGGGGGGAAGAATTTATTCTGATTTTAAAAGAACAAAATTTACAGCAAGCGATTGAGATTGCAGAACGTTGTCGTAAAATAATTGAGCAGGAAGAAATTCAGTTAGAAACAAAAAAGATTTTAAAAATGAGTGCAAGTTTTGGGGTAGCACTCTCTCAAAGCACTTTAAATAAAGAACAGACCATTCGTATGGCAGATCGGGCCTTATATTTGGCTAAACGGCAGGGCAGAAATCAGGTAAGAAACTATCTGGAGTTAAACTTAGACCCTGCTATTTAAAGATGGATTTCTTGGGATTGCTGTCATGGAACAAATCCAATTTTCTTTGGGTCGAGATGCTGTCCAATTTGATGTTAATGGACAGCCGTTTAAAGTTGCTAAAGGTTTAAATGATATCCAGTCAGAAAATATTCGATATAAAAAGTTAGATGCTTTGGCTTTAGAAAATATGATTTATAGGGTTGAGGAAATACTGGAACAGCTTAAATTTGATTATAAAATTCAGCGGGTAGCGGACACTTCTGATGAATTTATGCAACAGTTATCAGAACTTTTCTTTAACAATGAAACAGTCATAGACCGAATAAAGCTTGAACATGCCTTTAATGAACTTGTAGAACATACCGAATATTATGTACAGCAGCTTAGTAGTGAGCATTTTTATCTATTTGTGTATTTCATTTTTATACGGGAAATGATGCACCATTGGAATGTGGTGGAAATAAGAGTGGGCAAATTAGCAAAAGTATTTCATTAAAAATAACCTCTTCCTTGCGGCGCAATATTCCTCATCTTTTTGATGGAAAGGTAATCCCCTGATTAAAGTTAGGTGTACATTGAATTAGAACAGGAATAAAAAAAGCACCGGAATTCAATCCAGTGCTTTTTGATAGAGGCTTTTCAATGGATGCTTTTCAAGAATTATTTAATATGTTCTGCAATATCGGTAAAGATCACACCTAAACCATGCGCACCTGCATCAGGATAGCCCAAGCTACGGTCACCGACTGTACCTGCACGACCCATACGCGCTACGATGTCTTTGGTGGATTCGGCACCTTGAACGGCAGTTTGTGCACCTAAGATAAAGTTTTCTTTAAAGGTTTTATCTGTATTTGCAGACCACGAATCGGCACAAGGAATCAATGCATCGATTAGGGTTTTGTCGCCAACCACAGCACCACGACCAAATGAGCGTTCACCTGTGGTTTGAATGCCTTTTACCGCATCTTGCAGCATCGTCGCAAAATCGGTAACTGAAAGCGTTTTTTTGCCTTTAATCGACTTACTTGCTGAGCGGAAGGCTGAACCCCAAATCGGACCTGAAGCCCCACCACAATGTTCCATAATAATCATAGAGCAGTTGAGTAAAAAGTCATCCATGTGTTCAGCTTGCAAAAGCTCGTTCCATTGACGTTTGAGCTGTTTAAAGCCTTTGGCAACACTCATACCGAAGTCACCATCACCCGCATGGGCATCCAGCTCACAAAATGGCACTTCGTTTTTAATAATGCAGGCACTCATTACGTCAACCACATAGCGCATATTGTGAATGGTAAATTGTTCATTCACAATTTCAGCGTGTTCTGCATGGGTTTCAACATCTACATTTAATGCACGTTCTGCTGTTGAATCATTGGTCGAAAATTCAATGGCTAAGGCAGCGGAACCATCCATTTTAAAGGTAGGAGTGTTGGCAGGTGCATCTAAATAGGTTTTGAGTTCATCATCTAATGCTAATAACGAAATGGATGCGCCTGCCATATCGATACTGGTCATATAGTTACCGACAAAGGTACGGTAAATCTTAATCCCTTTTTTCGCTAACTGTTGGCACACGTCTTGGTTGAACAGATACAGTTCTTGTGTCGGTGTTGCACCAAAACCGTTAATGAGTACCGCAACTTCGGTTAAATTAGGACGATCGAGGAATAGATCATCGACAATTCGTTGCGCCAATTCATTGGAAGGTAGGATTTTTTCACGACGGATGCCCGGTTCACCGTGAATGCCTACACCATATTCCATTTCATCATCAGCCAATGTAAAGGTGGGTGTTCCTTTGGCAGGTACGGTACATGAATTAAAGGCAAAACCTAAGCTGGTGACATTGTCCGCTGCTTTTTGCGCGATTTCTTTGACACGTGCCAAGTCATAACCTTTTGATGCAGCTGCTCCAGCGATTTTATGCACGAATACCGTACCGGCAACGCCACGACGGCCTACAGTGTATAAGCTGTCTTTGACTGCAATATCATCGGCAACTTTCACGTAATCGACTTTAATGCCATCTTCATGAGCAAGGACAGCACCATTCTGGAAATTCATCATATCGCCAGAATAGTTTTTGATGATCATCAGTACGCCTTTCTCAGTCGCAACTTGTTGCAAGGCTTTATAGACCTGAATTTGCGACGGGGATGCAAAGACATCACCGCAAATCGCAGCATCCAGCATGCCTTGTCCCACAAATCCGGCATGTGCAGGCTCATGACCGCTGCCACCGCCACTGATTAAAGCCACGTTTTGGTGTTTTTCTTTACGTGAAATAATTTTAGATGATTCATTGAATGCGAGTTCTGGGTGTGCCAGAACAAAACCTTTGCACATTTCGACAACGATGTTTTCAGCACCGTTCATTAATTTTTTCATTGAAACACCAATAGTTATGAATTTGGGAGATAAATTTATGGATCTATTATTATTGAAAGTAGCGAATTTTGCAGACTTAAAACTGTAAGAATGAGCAATTTGGAACTAATGGGTTAGAAAAGGGGCGATTATTGGGTACACTTTTAATAGATTAAATCCCTCCCGACCTCCCTTTGAAAAAGGGAGGAGCTGTCATGTAACTTATTTGAACACATGAAATCCCCCTCTTTTTTAAAGAGGGGTTAGGGGAGATTAAAAATAAAAGAGAATAAAAATGAAACCCTACAATAAGAACTTAAAACAAGCCTCACGCGATTTACGCAATAACATGACAGAAGCTGAGAAGCTGCTTTGGGCACGGCTGCGCGGCAAGCAAATTTTAGGTTTGCAGTTCTACAGGCAGAAACCAATTTTAAATTACGTCGTGGACTTTTACTGTCCCGCAGCGAATTTAGTGATTGAGTGTGATGGTGGGCAACATTTTACGGATGAAGGTTTAGAAGCTGATCGAATAAGGGATCAAAGATTGACTGAGTTGGGTCTAACTGTATTGAGGTTTGATAATGGTCAGGTTTTGGGCGAGATTGATGATGTGGTAGAAAGGATCAATCAAAGTTGCTTGAAAGAATCCCCCTAAATCCCCCTTTGATAAAGGAAGCTTACCAAGAATTTGATAACAGTAATTATTTTTAAAAATTTTACTCTTTTAAAGTGGTAATTTTTTATGAAAATTAATAAAAATAAATAATTGTAATTTAATAATTTTTTATCAAAAGATTAGTGGGGTTGGTGTAAGTGTTACTTTGTAAAAATTGTATTGAGAAGAAATTACCTCCATACACATATAGTAATGAAAATTTTGAAAGTCAATTTTGTGAAAAATGTCAAAGTGAACATCTGCATTTGGATTATGGGATGTTTAAAAACAAATTATTTGATGTGGTATCAACTAATTATAAATTTTTAAGTGATCTACCAGATAGAGCAGGTTGGTTTTTTGAGGCGCATGATGAGGATGGGGTAAGTGATTTTTATAACTTTATAGAGTCACTCGAACTATGCGAAGAGTTAACGGAAAAATTAGCAGAGGATGGCGAAGAGAAATTTGGTGATGAATTATTAGTACTTTACGATGATTCCTTAGAAGAATATGAAGGCTGTAACAAAGAATTTGAATGGGAGAGCATTCAGAAAAGCTTTAAACATGAATTTAGATTCTTTAACTCGAAATTGATGGATTTTTTAGATCATACATTCGCATACTTGCTAGATAGCCAAAATATCAATCAATCACTTTTGAATATTATCACACCAAATTCAATTTTATATCGTGGGAGAAGTTTCGATAGCTTTAAAGGTCTACTGAAAGAAATTAATGAAGATAATTTAGCAATTGAATTTGAAACAGAAAATGAAGTAATAGCAAAAAATATTAGAGATAAATTTGGATTAGTGCCTTCGTTTTTAGCTAGTGATCAACGAATGACACCTTTTGGTATATCCGCTCTTTATTTGTCCACAGATAAAATGGCTTGCGTGGCTGAAATTAGAGCTTTAGTAGGGCAATATGTTGGCATTGCTCAATTCTGTAATAGAGAAGAACTAATACTATTAAATCTAAATAAATTGGCAAATGGTTTGTATCCTCATCATTTAGATGAAAACTATATAGAAAAATTGGATGTTTATATATTTTTTAAAAAATTAATCGCAAGTGTGTCCAAGCCAAAGCTTGAAAGTGGGAAATTTGATTATTTGATAAGCCAGTACTTTTTTGAATATCTAAGAGTTAAATTTGGTGCTCAGATTCATGGAATTTATTTAAAATCAGTTCAGTTGCCTTCTGCTGATAATATTATTCTATTTCCAGAAGTTACTAATCAAGGAATTGATAGATCTTTTTCAACAGGTAACAATAAGGTGTATTTTTCTTGGAATAAAGATTCAAGATATGGGTTAAGCATTTCACAAGTTAAATCAATTGCTATTACTACTGAGATTGAATACATATCTCATCCAAGATTGAGAGAGTCAACTGATTGGATTTATCCCTCCCAGGAGGAGCTGTCACATAATTCAATGGATACGCGAAAATTCCCCTCTTTTCAAAGAAGGGTTAGGGGAGATTAAGAAATAAAAAGCCCTCATTAAGAGGGCTTTTTTACTCCCTTTTTTTTCAAAGGAGGGTTGAGGAGGATGATTTAAATATCTATCGAATCATCTAAGTTTGGCATTAACCAACGCTTCGCTTCATCCATCGACCAGCCTTTACGCTCTGCATAACTGTCCAGCTGATCCTGCGCAATCTTACCGACATTAAAGTATTCAGACTGCGGGTTGCTGTAATAGAAGCCGCTGACACTTGAAGGTGGCCACATTGCAAAACTAGAAGTCAGTTCGGTACCAATGGCATTGGTTGAATCTAACCAGTTAAATAAGGTCGCTTTTTCAGAGTGTTCAGGGCAAGCAGGGTAACCCGGTGCAGGACGAATCCCGACATACTTCTCTTTAATCAGCTCATCATTCGACAACTGTTCAGAAGCTTGATAACCCCAGAACTCTTTACGAATACGCTCATGCAAATGCTCAGCAAAAGCTTCTGCAAAACGGTCACCTAAAGACTGTGCCAAAATTGCAGAGTAGTCATCGCCTTTAGCTTTATATTCATGCGCCAATTCTTCCGCACCAAAAATTGATACCGTGAAACCACCCAAGTAATCTTCAAGCTTGGCATCTTCAGGTGCAATAAAATCTGCCAATGAGAAGTTCGGTTTACCTGAAACTTTGTCAGACTGCTGACGGGTATGTTCAAATTTGTGCGTTGCAGTTTGATTTTCATCGTAAATCGAAACGGTATCTGCACCGGTACGTTTTGCAGGAGCAAGGCTGAATACGGCACGTGCGTCAAAACGTTTGTTTTCTACAATATCTTTTAACATGATTTGCGCTTGTTCATACAAATCAGTTGCCGCTTCACCGACCACTTCATCCGTCAGAATCGCAGGGAACTTGCCCGCCAAACTCCATGAAATAAAGAATGGTGTCCAGTCAAAATACGGCACCAATGTTTCAAGCGGGTAATTTTTCAGAACTTGCTGACCCAACACATTTGGCTTAGGTGGTACATAGTTCGCCCAGTCAATTTTCACGCCATTTGCAATTGAAGCTTCATAAGACAGTTTTGCCGCTTTGGGTTGCTTGTTGGCAATACGCTCACGAACTTTGGCATATTCTTCACGGTAACCTTTAATGAACTCAGGTTTCATTTCAGGTGAAAGCAGGGAAGTTGCAACACCGACTGCACGTGAAGCATCGGCCACATAAATCACCGCATCATTTGAATATTGCGGGTCAATCTTCACTGCGGTATGTGCTTTAGAAGTCGTCGCACCACCAATCATGAGCGGTACATGGAAACCTTTACGCTGCATTTCTTTGGCAACAAAGACCATTTCGTCTAATGATGGTGTAATCAAACCGGACAAACCAATAATATCGACTTTTTCATCAATCGCGGTTTGCAGGATTTTTTCCGCAGGTACCATTACGCCAAGGTCAACAATGTCATAACCGTTACAGCCCAGTACCACGCCCACAATATTTTTACCAATATCATGTACGTCGCCTTTAACCGTCGCCATCAGGATTTTCCCTTTGGTCTGACCTTCGGTTTTTTCCGCTTCAATGTACGGGTTCAACCAAGCCACGGCTTGTTTCATTACGCGTGCCGATTTTACAACCTGCGGCAGGAACATTTTACCTGCACCGAACAAGTCGCCGACCACGTTCATGCCGGACATCAACGGCCCTTCAATCACATCTAAAGGACGGGCAGCTTTTAAGCGTGCTTCTTCAGTGTCGATATCAATATACGCAGTAATACCTTTAACCAATGCATACTCAAGACGTTTTTCAACAGACTCTTCACGCCATTCAAGGTTTTCGGCTTCGCGCTGCGCACCGCCTTTGCCACGGTATTGTTCAGCAACTTCAAGCAATTTTTCAGTGGCATCCTGACCGCTTTCACCTTGGTTTTGGTTCAGAACAACGTCTTCAACCGCAGCTTTTAATTCAGCAGGGATGTCATCATAAATTGCCAACTGACCTGCATTCACAATCCCCATGGTCATGCCTTGTTGAATGGCATGATAAAGGAACACGGCATGAATGGCTTCACGAACTGGTTCGTTACCACGGAAAGAGAACGATACGTTGGATACACCACCAGAAATCATGGCGTGCGGAAGGTTCTGTTTAATCCAGCCCGTCGCTTCAATGAAATCGACTGCGTAGTTGTTGTGTTCTTCAATACCTGTAGCAATGGCAAACACGTTTGGATCGAAAATGATGTCTTCAGCAGGGAAGCCGACTTCATTGACCAAAATATCATACGAACGTTTGCAGATTTCACGCTTACGTGCCGCTGTGTCGGCCTGACCATCTTCGTCAAACGCCATGACAATGACTGCAGCACCATACTGGCGGCAAAGGCGCGCTTTTCCGACAAACTCGTCATAACCTTCTTTTAAGGAAATAGAGTTGACCACGGCTTTACCTTGTACGCATTTCAAGCCGGCTTCAATAATTTCCCATTTTGATGAGTCAATCATAAGCGGTACGCGAGAAATATCCGGTTCAGAGGCAATCAGATTCAGGAATTTCACCATTGCTGCTTGCGAGTCCAGCATGCCTTCATCCATGTTGATGTCGACAATCTGTGCGCCACCTTGCACTTGATCCAAAGCCACTTCCAAAGCTTCGGTATAGTTTTCTTCACGAATCAAGCGGGCGAATTTTTTTGAACCGGTTACGTTGGTACGTTCACCGACGTTTACAAACAAGGAATCTTTGGTGATGTTAAATGGTTCTAAACCTGAAAGACGGCAAGCCGGTTCAATCTCAGGAATCTGACGCGGTTTAATGTCTTTGACTGCATTATAAATGGCACGGATATGATCTGGAGTGGTACCACAGCAACCACCGGTAATATTGATTAAGCCGCTTTCTGCAAATTCTTTAAGGAATGCTGCAGTTTGTTCAGGGGTTTCATCATAACCACCAAATGCATTTGGTAAACCTGCATTGGGATGCGCGGAAATAAAGACATCAGCGACATCACCCACAGTTTTGACGTGTGGACGCATCGCATCTGCACCCAAGGCACAGTTAAAACCAACTGAAAGCAAATCACCATGACGAACCGAGTTCCAGAACGCTTCAGCAGTTTGACCAGTTAAGGTACGACCTGAAGCATCGGTAATGGTACCGGAAATCATCAACGGCAATTCATAACCTAACTGGTTAAATACTTCTTTCACTGCAAAAATCGCAGCTTTACAGTTCAGTGTATCGAATACCGTTTCAATCAGCAGAATATCGGCACCACCTTCAATTAAGGCATGTGCAGCTTCAATATAATTTTCTTTTAATTCATCAAAAGTAATGTTACGAAATGCCGGGTCATTTACATTCGGTGAGATCGAACAGGTACGAGATGTCGGTCCAAGCACACCGGCAACAAAACGTGGTTTGTCTGGTGTTGAATATTTTTTACATGCTTCTTTGGCAATACGCGCAGCTTCGAAGTTGATTTCGTGAACCAAGTCTTCCATGTGGTAGTCAGACATCGAAACACGTGTGCCATTGAAGCTGTTGGTTTCAATAATGTCTGCACCGGCATCCAGGTAAGCTTCATGAATGCCTTGAATAATCTGCGGTTGAGTGAGGACTAAAAGGTCATTGTTGCCTTTTAAGTCAGATGCCCAGTCAGCAAAACGCTCACCACGATAATCCGCTTCTTCCAGTTTATGGCGTTGAATCATGGTACCCATGGCACCGTCAATAATCAGGATGCGTTTGGCGAGAAGCTCTTTCAGGGTGGCAAGCGTGGACATAAATAACCCCAATCCGATGGAATACAAAATGGGCATTATTTTAACAGAATTAGACTGCATTTGAGGAATATTCAGCCGACTTCGTTAAGCACTGCTTAAAATAAGCCCATTTGTGCCGAATTTTTCATCGAATTGAAATATGACACCCTTAACATTCAGCATGGAAAAGAAAAAGTTGAGTGGTTGGTTGATCGGAAAGATTTTTTATACATGTATCCAGGTACTTTGAAATATTGAGGCACAAACTATTTTGGGCTTTAAATATTTTTAAATTATGGATTTAAAACAGTTCCACTCCCCAAGAGAAGGCCGAGTGAATTAAATTAAGTCAATTATTAAAAATTGGCTTTATATGACAGCTTTTTGTCATATAATTGTCACAATTAAATTGAACAATAAGGGGATTTTATTATCCCCTTGAACCGTCTGCATGAATTCTAATATTCCTCCCGTCCAAGATCAGGCGCATTCAGCACCCGCGAAATCGACGAATGTGCATGTTCCTACACCTAAATTTTTTATGCCGGTGTTTCTTACGGTTATTATTTCTACTTTGGTGTACATCGGCTTTCAAGTTTCTGCCGATTTGACACATGTTCCTGCATTAAGTTTATATTCCGTTATTCTGTTAGCGACCGCCTTGTTAATCGCTTTAGGCTTTGAATTTGTTAATGGTTTTCATGACACTGCCAATGCGGTAGCGACAGTCATTTATACCAATGCCTTGTCTGCACCTGTTGCTGTGATGTGGGCAGGTTTTTGTAATTTCCTTGGGGTAATGGTGGCAAGTGGCGCAGTAGCCTACGGCATCATTGCTTTATTGCCTGTTGAACTGATCATGAATGTCGGTTCAGGTGCAGGTTTTGCCATGGTTTTTGCCATGCTGATAGCCGCTATTTTATGGAACTTGGGTACCTGGTTCCTGGGTATTCCAGCGTCTAGTTCACATACTTTAATCGGTTCGATTTTAGGTGTGGGCATCATGAACTACCTGCTGAATTCGGGTAATGGTGCCAGTGGTGTCGACATGGACCAAGTGCTTAAAGTCGGTAAAGCACTGTTGTTTTCGCCTTTGATTGGTTTCGCTTTTGCTGCAATTTTATTTTTGTTGGTGAAGAAAGTCTTTAAAAGACAAATGGAATTGTTCCAACCTCCAAAAGGCAATCAACCACCACCACCTTTAATTCGTGCCATCTTGATTTTTACCTGTACCGGGGTAAGTTTTGCGCATGGTTCAAATGATGGTCAAAAAGGTATGGGCTTAATCATGCTGATCTTGATCGGTTGTGTACCTTTGGCTTACTCATTGAATAAAAACTTGGACGCGAAGCATATCCAATCATTTGAACAGTTATCTGAGCAAACTGCGGCAGTTATTTATCCAAATCATCAGGATATTCCTGATACACAAGCTCGTGAAGTGTTGACCAAGTATATTCAAACTAAAGAGATGTCACCTGAAGTGGTGCCTGCTTTGGCAAGTTTGACCGATCACTTGGGTAATCACGTTGCCGAATATGGTGATCTAAAAGATATTCCAGAAAAAGAAGTTTCTACTATTCGTAATGATATGTACTTAAGCACGACGGCATTCAAGCGTTTAGATAAAGCGGAACAGTTTCCTGCAATGTCAGAAAGTCAAGCCAAGACAGTCAAGGAATACCGTAAAAACCTCGATTCATTCCTGCAATATATTCCGACCTGGGTAAAAGTGGCAGTAGCGCTTGCGCTTGGTCTTGGAACCATGGTGGGCTGGAAACGTATTGTGGTAACAGTGGGTGAGCGTATTGGTAAAAGTCATATGACTTATGGCCAAGGCATGTCAGCCGAACTTGTTGCTATGACCACTATTGCCGCAGCAGATGGTTTGGGTATGCCAGTATCGACAACACACGTATTAAACAGTGCTGTTGCAGGTACCATGGTGGCCAATAAATCTGGCTTAAACTTCCAGATGGTACGCACCATTCTTTCAGCATGGATTTTCACGCTACCTGCTACGATTTGTTTATCTGGTGGTCTGTTCTGGTTGTTCTTACAGTTTGTTTAAGATATTTGTTTGAAATAGAAAAAGCTGCAATTGCAGCTTTTTTTTATGCTCATAAAAAGTAATAGTAAAAACTATTTCTTAAATACTTTAAACATCTTCTTAATTGGCAATTTTTCATTGGCAAGGCCATACAGTGCAGCAAAAGGCAGTGCGGTACGGGCCAAATAGGCCACACGCCATAAACCCCCATGGTTGGCACCTTTCATCATTAACTCTAATGGATGATCCAAAGGCGTTTCTGGATTCGCTACCGATTCTGGATGACGCAAATCATAAATCCATAATGCGGCCATCAGCGCATTGGTCGTTTCCGGATGAAAAGATTCAACATCAAACAAGCTTGCACCATTAAATGCGGCTTTCAATAACGGATTTTTAGTCACCGAATGCGTAGTGGTAGAGGGCGCAATATTGATGCTGACACGCTGTCCATAATGACGGGCCAATATTGCACGCCATTGTTGAATTCGTTTTGCCAACGCATAGTTTGGACCTTGCTCCACCACCAGGCAGTCTGCAATCCCGTATTCGTGGCCATTATCAGAGCTGATCAATGCATCCAGATTTTTCTTGAAAAAGTGCTGAGCAGAAATCATCGAAATGCTTTCACTGATGATACGTTGCGATTTTGAGCGCTGTAGTAACTTCAGATTTGAAGCCTCTACAATTTCTTTAGGAATGGCATAGACATCGGTTGGGGTACACATGAACATTAGACTGGTGTCAGCCTTTTGCTCACTGACGTACTGCATAATGCTGTCCATTGCCATAGATACCCGGACGTGTTTTTCACCATCTAAGTAGGCAATGGCTGCAAGGTCTAGCTGACGTTCACTTTGGATTAGCCAATGGGCAATTTCAGGGGTTTGAGTGAGTAAATCGGCCCCCAATTTCTCTTTGAGTGTGGCCGTTGGCGTATCGTCTGCCAAATTTTCCGCACAGGGTGCATATAGGGTTGCATTGCCTTGTTGGATGGTCGTTAAAATTCTGTCCCAAACTCGACTGTTGGGTAAATCGACGGCCACAATATTGGCTTTCCATTTAGACAGCCAGCTCAGTGGGCCGGCTTCAGAACCTGCACCAAATAAGACCATGGTGCGATCAGAAAGATCAAACCATTCAGGATGTGCATGTGCAGCACGTAAAGCATCTGCATGGCTTGGTTCTATAATGCCTGCATTTTGCCAGGTTTGAATTTGATCGAGTAAAGCCTGACCTTGTAATTTTTGTCCTTTATATGGCACATACCACTCAGGGGCAGTCTCACTTTCACCTTTCAGCTGAACCGTATATAAGTTTGCTGTATCGATATCCTTCATGATGTCTTTAAGTAAATAGCGTTGCCCATTTCTGTAAAAGTCAAAGCTATGATGGGCCTTATGTAAGCCTTGTTTTGCAATGGTAATCGGATTGTTGAGGTTACGGATACCTTGTTCAACCAAGGCTTTAAAATAGATAGGATAACGCTTACGCCAGTTTTTTTCCGCAAGGGCATTCATTGATGACTTGTTGTCAACAATCGATAAAGCTTCAGCAATAATTTCTTTGCCTGTCTGGGAGCTGCTGGGTTTATTGCTGGTGGGATTGATAGGGAATTGAAGACCATCTAATGAAGTGGACATGCAAAAAATCTCGTTTTTTTGATCATTAATATACAGATGTCTACATTATCTATGCCAAATTGATTTGATGGGTAGCATTTAATGACAAAATTGTGTAAATCTTTTTCAAAAAAACGGCAAAAAAGGAGCCGAAGCTCCTTAAGGTGTAAATATGATCATTTTAGGATTATTTAGAAACGCCTTCCGCATCTTGGAATATTGATAGGTGAACCATAAACTCTAGAAAGGCAATTGTACCAACTTGTTCAAAAAGTGTGGAATAACACGCGGTTCAAGAATGATCGTCATGATCACCCCGTATGCAGCTCCCCAAAGATGTGCACTATGGTTGATGTTGGAATTGCCACGTTTGCCTGACCAGATACTGTAAGCGATATATAAAATTGCAAAAATAATCGCCGGTACAGGAATAAAGAAAACAAAAATCAGTTTCCACGGTTCAAATAGAATATAAGCAAACAAAACTGCCGAAACTGCACCGGAAGCGCCTAAACTTGCCCATCGGTGATCATTTTTATGTTTGAGATAACTTGGAATAATGGCAACAATCAAGCCGCCTAAGTAGAACAAAACAAAGCCAAGATCAAAAAAATACTGTCGGTAAAAACTTTCAATCACACTACCAAAAAAGAATAGCGTAATCATATTAAAAATCAGATGGGCGCCATCAGCATGGACAAAACCATGAGTAATAAAGCGGTCATATTGCCCACGTTGCATTGCAGGGGGCCAAAAAATAAGACGGCTCATGACCTTCTGATTGGAAAATGCAATCAGTGAAACAGCCACTGTAATCAGGATCAGGCTAACAGTATGGTTAAAAGGTAAATCTAGCATAAAGTGACAGTTCAATTTTTAAATATTTATAGCTAATAATGCCATTAAATGAAGTGTTAAGACGAACTTTTATAATAATTCCGACAATTTTAGTTGATTTTTTTTTATTACCCCGCATCTTCAGTTAAAATGATCACTTCAGCTTGAGGAAATATGATTATGTCGACTGAGAACATCAGCGCTGCAGTTGCAGAAGAAATTCCAAATTTATTGATTACGCCAACGGCACAAGAGTATTTGTTTGATTTGCTTGAAAAACAAAACACTCCAGGGATTGCTGTACGTATTTTTGTGGAAAATCCTGGTACGCCACGTGCTGAATGTTGTATGGCATATAGTGCACCTGAAGAAGTGATTCCTACAGACTATAAACAAGATTACCCAAATTTTGCGGCTTATATTGATGCTCCATCTATCCCATATTTGTTAGATGCGGTGATTGATTACAATAAAGACCGTTTTGGCGGTCAATTGACATTCCGCGCACCCAACTCAAAAGTGCCACGCGTAGGTGCGGATGCTTCGATTGAAGAGCGTATTACCTATGTATTGCAAGCCGAAATTAACCCGGGTCTTGCAGGTCATGGCGGTAACTGTGCCTTAGTTGAAATTGTTGAAGATGAAGAACATGGCCTAACTGCTGTATTAAAATTCGGTGGTGGTTGCCAAGGTTGTTCATCGATTGATTTGACCTTGAAACAAGGCGTTGAAACAACCTTAAAACAACATGTTCCTGAGTTGGCACGTGTGGTTGACCAAACTGACCACAGCAATACTGAAGGTGCTTACTTCAAGTAAGTTCTGAAAGTACTTTAAAAATAACCTCCTATATGGAGGTTATTTTTTGAATATGAAAGAACAGAGCCGCTTCACGCGGCTTTTTTTATTGTTCAATCTTTAAAATTTTCTGTGCTGTTTCAGCATAATAAAACTTTTCTAAATAGGCTCTTGCACGTTCTCTTAAATATTCGGATGAAACGAGCTTTTGAACAACAGGTGCTAACAATTGCTGTAATTCCTGTTGAATTAAGGCTTCATCAATATTCAAGTCGCGGAGTAACAGGTCAAAACTACGCTGCTGATTCCGGGTATACCAGGCATAAACACCATCATGAACTTGTTGTTTTAAATATTCTGTTTGACGCAGATGATCCCAAATTTCATGCCCTAAGCCCACAGTGTTAGGCAGGTCTTGAACTTCGATATAGTTCTTTAATACCGTTAAAGGCATATCTTTAATTTTATGCCACAAATTGGCCTGGAAGTGATACAGCTTTTCATCATCAAAATGTTGATTTAAAACATGCTCACTCATTTGGCTGAGCTTTAAAATATTCTTTTGCAGATAATGGCCAATGGTCTCATCCAGATTGGAGTCAGTCACGGTTTCTAAAACCGATTTCCCCATTTTCATAAAACGTGAAACACCCGGAACACGTTTTGCCATCACCGAATTATCTAAATAATCCTGAATTGAATGTTGAATCAATTGCGTGATCATGGCTGAAAAAGCAGGGTTGTTGACTACGGTTTTAATCAGGCGTTGACGATGTCCACTTTTACTCGCGACATATTGCGCAATTTTATCGACGGTTAATACCGGAATCACATCCGCAATTTGTGTGTTTTCATTGGCTGGATGAATTAAAGCAAAACGAAGATGTTCGGTAATTTGCTCAATTAAAAAAGTACTCGCAGGGGTGGCTAAAATCTGCTTTTGAAATAGCGCGTTGATTTGTTCAAATGACCAGATATCCTGCAAGGTTTGTTTTCTAAACCAGTGATAAAAATTCAAAAACTCATTTTCAATCGTGGCAGTATGTGAAAACTCCTGCTCTAAAAAGTCAAGATGAGCTTCGATCAATTGCTCAATCATCGGATGTTTTTGCATACTGTCTCTGCAAGCTAATTTAATGGGATAAGTTTATCAGCAAGTGGGTTTTTTAACTTTTGGGTTTTTGCTAGAAAAGGTAAATAGTGGTTCGCCACTTGTTGTTCTGCTTCTAAAATAGGCATGTGCCCGACATTATTTAAAATAATAGGCGTTTCGGCCCGCTTTAATAAAGATTGTAATTCATTTGCCGCTTCAACATTAATGATCTTATCTTGCTTGCCCCAAAGGATTAGCGCGGGTGCTTCAATGGTTCGTGTCAGTCGGGCAAATGATTCAGGCGTATAAATACGACTCAGGGTGATCAATTGTTCAATCATTTTACGGGTTTGCACTGATTGCGAAATCAGTCTTTTTTCTTGTGCTTTTTTAAAATAAAGTGGTAAGTCTGGTGGGGTTTGCATCACTTGACCTATCACATCGTCTAGATCGCCCGGTTTAGACACAATCAGATGCTTTAAAAAATAAGGGTCTTTGGTATAGGCGGTATTGGCCTGTTTATAGATGCCTACGCTATTGAGTAAAAACAGACTTTGCGTATCAAATGGATATTGTGATGCATAAACAGTTGCAATGGAGCCACCCAGCGAGTGTCCGGCAATATTCAGTTTATCTTCAACTTTAATGGCTTCAACAAAACGGCGTAAGCGTTGCGTGACATTGGGAACAGACAGATCAAAATTATCTGCAACTTTGCTTTCACCATTGCCAGGAAGGTCTGGAATAATCACATGGTAATAAGGTGTTAAAAAATGTGCCACCCCATTCCAATTATCTCGATTTCCCGCCAAACCATGAATGAGTAATACGGCAGGTTTATTGCTGGAGCCACCTTCACTATAACTCCAGCTAATATCATCAATTTTAATGGTTTTACTGCGTAAGCCGGCTGCATTACGTTCTTTAACTAAATAATTTTCTAATGAGAGTTGAGCATCACGGGGTGTTTTATTTATTGCTGCATAAGAATAAAGAGGCGTGCTGATAGAAAGTGCTAAGCACGTCATTTGCAAAAAGCGGGATAAAATCGAGTGAAGCGGTGTCATTGATCATCATCCTAATGTGTTAATGACGATAATTCTTTATACGCAATCATATAAAAATCATCTGATTTTTACTGCATTTTATTTTTTTAAAAATGTCTGTAGTTTATTGTAATTATTATTAAATAATTGTCACTGAATAGTTTTTTGAATTCCGTTACGTGAATCCTGAAAAGTGTGCACCAGATCAAATTTATGAGCTAAATAAAATATTTTGTAACTTTGTTATTAATTAATCAGCTATTCTTTTTGCAAGTGACTTTCCAATTTCATCGCATTAAAATATTGTAACTTAAAACATTGGAAGACCAGCATGCTAACAGCAGAAGAAGCTTTAGATCGTTTAAAAAAAGGGAACCAGCGTTTTGTATCGGGGGAAACGACACACCCCAAACAACTTTCACATCAGCAACGGGCAGAAATGGCAGGAAATCAAAATCCTTTTGCCATCGTCTTGGGTTGTTCAGATTCTCGTGTTCCTGCTGAAATGGTGTTTGATCAGGGTTTAGGTGATTTATTTGTCATCCGTGTGGCAGGTAATGTGGTTGCACCTTCACAGGTCGGCAGTGTGGAATTTGCTGCAGAACGTTATGATTGCGCTGTCGTGGTGGTATTAGGGCATAGTCATTGTGGCGCTATTCAGGCGACCATTGATACCTTGATGAATCCAGATCATCCACCTTCATTAAACCTGATGTCTATTGTCAACCGTGTTCGCCCATCGGTTGAAACATTGATGCAAACTGAATTGAAAAACGATTTGGCTAAACTGTCGAAACATGCAGTTCGTTCTAATGTTTTTGCCTCTGTGAATCAGCTGCGTCATGGTTCTGCGGTTTTAGAATGCCTTATTGCCAAAGGCCAGTTGAAAATTGTTGGTGCAGAATATTCTCTAGAAACGGGTGAAGTTTTGTTTTTTGATTTTTAAAATAAAATTAAGCTTCAAACTGAACAAAAGGCGCTTTATAAAGCGCCTTTTATATAGGGATAAGCATTGTTTAGTAAAATGCTTTGTGCGGTTGCATTGGGATGAACTAAATCCTGTTGCATCAAGTTTTTCTTGCCTGCAATTCCTTCTAAAAAGAATGGCATCAATTTTACTTTGTACTGTTGACTCACAATCTTGTAATTTTTTTCAAAAGCTTTGCTATAGGCGGTACCGTAATTCGGTGGAATTTTCATTCCAAAAACCAGCACAGTGGCTTTAGCTTTCTGACTTTGTTGAATTAAATTAGCCAGGTTTTTTTGAATCAATAGCGGTGATTGACCGCGTAAACCATCATTTCCACCTAACTCAATTACCACAATATGCGGTTTATGAATTTGCAATAATTTAGGCAAGCGTGCCAAGGCACCGCTGGTGGTTTCACCACTGACACTGGCATTGACCACTTTATGTCGTTTCGGATACTGTTGCTCTAGACGTTTTTGTAATAAATGTACCCAACCTTGCTGTGCTTGTATGCCATAGCCTGCGCTAATACTGTCACCCAGAATCATAATGGTTTTAGCAGACACCACCACTGGAGCAAGACACAGGCTGAACAGCGCCAGGCAAGCAAATACACGAGTTTTTAGATTGCGATTTTGCATATAGGGATTTTATGATCCAAGTGACGAGTGACCATTCCATCATGCCACAAGCAATAATTTCTGCACAACAACTGACACAAAAGATAAAACTTCCTCAAAAGGAATTTATTATTTTCGAAAATTTCAGTCTGGATATTTTGGCGGGTGAACAGGTTGCCATTACCGGGCGTTCAGGTTCAGGAAAATCGACCTTGCTTGGAATACTGGCGACCTTAGATCAAGCCAGTTCAGGGAAATTGGTGGTTTGTGGTGAATCGATTGCAGAACTGAATGAAGAACAACGTGCACTGGTACGTTTAAAATATATTGGCTTTGTATTCCAGTCTTTCCAACTGTTGCCGCATTTAACCGCGGTAGAAAATGTGATGTTGCCGCTGCGCTTACAGAAGAATTTTAATTTTGCAGCCGCTGAAAAAAAGGCATTGGCTTTGCTTAAAAAAGTCGGTTTAGAACGCCAGGCGACACAAACGCCCAAAGTGCTTTCTGGTGGGGAACAGCAACGTGTTGCCATTGCGCGTGCTTTAATTAGCGACCCGAAAATCATTTTTGCCGATGAACCTACAGGTAATTTAGATACCCAAACAGCTAAAGAAATTGAGCAACTGTTATTTCAGCTGAATCGTGAATTTGGCACGACCTTGGTTTTGGTGACCCATGATCCAACATTGGCTGAACAATGTCAGCGTCATTTTGAACTGCTTGATGGTCGCTTGATTGAACATCGTAACGGTGAGGGCTGAAATGAATCCGCTATTTCGACCCTTGCTGACCCAGAGTTTTAAAAGTACCGGCGTTTACTTACTGATCATTGCTTTGACTTTGGCCATTAGTGCGACCACGGCACTGAAATTCAGTAATGAACAGATTCAAAATGCCGTTGCATTACAAGCGGCTGAAATGCTGGCAGGGGATTTAGTCCTGAGCGACAATCAGCCGCTTGAAAAAAAGTGGCAACATAAAGCTGATCAATTAGCGTTACAACAATCTGAAGTCACCACATTCAGTTCGATGGCGCATACCAATGATCAATTTGTGATGGTCAATGTCAAAGCCATTGATGATGCTTTTCCTTTGCGTGGTGAAATTCGGGTTGCCCCAAAGGCACAGAAAATTCAGGCAGGAGAAGTCTGGCTGAGTAATCGTGCTATGGATTTGTTGCATGTCAAAGTCGGGGATAGCGTCAATATTGCTGATGGAACCTTTAAAGTCACTGCTAAAATTGAACATGATTCCAATCAGGAACTGGGCTTTTCCGGTTTTTCGCCCACGGTAATTATTTCCCAAGCCGACATTGCCCGAACCAATGCCATTCAAATTGGCAGTCGGGTTGAATATCGTTTATTGATGGCAGGGGCTGCCCAACAGACCAAACAGTTTGAACAGGATTTCAATCAGCTGCATAAATCTGCGCAAAGCAAAATACAGAATGAACAAACCAGCCTGAAGCTGCGTAATGCCAGTGAAGGTAATACTCGTTTAATGAAGCCGATTGCCAATCTAGATACCTTTCTGCAACTCACCAATATTTTGACCATTTTGCTGTGCGGTATTGCGATTGCATTAACCAGTCAGCGTTATGTGCAACAAAATCAGGATAGCATTGCACTGATGCGTTGTATCGGGGCAACAAAAAGACAAATTCTTAGCGCGTACTTGGCTTTATTGAGCGTGGTCCTAATTGTCGCAATGGCGATTGGCAGTCTTGCAGGGGTCGCGCTTGGATATGGTTTGTTGCAACTGATGCTGCAACTGATTCCACATCTGCAAATTGAATTTTCTGTATGGGATATGCTGTTTGGGCCATTGCCGATTGCGATGCTGACCAGTGCAGTGGTGTTACTGGGTTTTATCGTGCCAAGTTTATGGCAGTTGCTGAATACACCGCCTATTCGTGTGATTCGCCAGCAAGAAAAATCAGTACAATCCATGCTATGGATGTTGCTGATGGGAACAGCCAGTCTGGTGCTGTTTAGTGTGGTACTGACGGAAAATATTGTGCTGACTGCTTGGGTGATCGGTGCAATTATCATCTTGTGTACGGTGCTGTATATGCTGATTTGGGGCTGCTTAAAACTGATTAAAAGCTTGAAGTGGTCCATTTCAGCTTATATTCGCGCGCCTTATCAAACTGCCTTTCAAATTACCGCTTTGGCACTCGGTCTAAGTTTGATTACCGTCTTGGCGGTACTGCGAACGGATTTGCTTGAGCGTTGGCAGCAACAATTGCCAGAAGGTACACCGAATCAATTTGTTTATGGCTTGCCGCCGTTTGATATGCCTTTATTTAAAGCACAGCTTGAGCAACGGGGTTGGCATAGTACGCCACTTTATCCCAATATCCGTGGGCGACTGGTGGCAAAAAATGATCAGCCTTTTTCGGAAAACTTGCTTAAAAGCAATGAGTCTTTGCGCCGTGAACTTAATTTAACCCAAACCGCAGAATATCCTACGGACAATAAAATCGTGCAGGGCACAGCAGCATTGCAACGGGCAGGTGATGTTTCAGTTGAAGTAAAAACAGCTGAAGAACTGGGCATTAAAATAGGTGATCGACTGACCTTTAGTTTGCCTGAAGGTTTAATCCAAGCCAAAGTCATTAATTTGCGTAGTGTCGAATGGGAAAGTTTTAGTCCGAATTTTTTCTTTATTTTTGCACCCAAGACTATGGATGAAAATGCGGGTAGCTATTTGGGTAGTTTTTATGTGCCCGAACAGGATAAAAAACAACTGATTTCCGTGATTCAGCAATTTTCCAATACGGTTTTTATTGATGTCAGTTTGATTCTGGATGAAGTGAAACGCCTGGTAAATGTGCTGGTGCAAATTATTACCATACTCGCGCTATTGGTCAGTGTCTCTGGGATTTTGGTTTTAGTGGCCTGTTTGAACCTGTTGATGGATGAACGCAAACGGGAAGTGGCTTTGCTGCGCTCATTTGGCAGTTCCAAACAAAAGCTAAAACAAATGATGAGTGTGGAGATCGGTTTTATTGGATTCATGGCCGGTGTGGTTTCATGTCTGTTTGCAGAAGTGATTAGCGCGATCGCCAGCTATAAAATGAATTTGACCATTCAGGCGCATTGGGAAATTTGGCTGATTTTACCGATTTTAATGACCGTGGTTTGTGCCCTGATTGGACGTTATCGCTTAAGTTATCTTTGCGATATCCCACCATTACAAAGTTTGCGAGAGATGAATCAATAATAGATTCATCTCACAAACAGGATTCATTAACATTAAAACTGCAGTTGTGCGCGCATGGCTGCAAGAATTTGACGCCAAACTGGTTCAAGGATTTGCACTTGTTGCATGCAGTAATCATAAAATACAGAGCAGGTCACTATACCCACACCCAAACCTAGAAGAAAGCCTAAACGGGGTTTATGAATGTGTTGTCCCAAGTACCAAATAGCCGCTAATACTGCGCCCATCAGCATACCGCCAATATGGGCAGCATTATTAATCCCAGGCATAGTGAAGCCAATAAACAGGTTAATCCCCATCACCATGACCAAGGTTTTTTTATCTAAAATAAAACGCTGCTTGGGTAAGATGGGCAATAAAGACAAAACCGTTAATGCGCCACCAAGACCCATCACCGCTCCAGATGCACCAGCACTGACGGTAGGGAAAAGTTTAGGATCATGGGTTTGCAGCAGTTCAAAGGTATTTTGAATATCGATAAAGCCACTGAGCAAACTTCCCATCAGGCCTGCAAGAATATATAAACCTAAATAATAGAATCGACCCAAAAGTTGTTCTGCCACACTGCCGAAAATATACAAGGCCCACATATTGAGCATTAAATGGATCAAGCCAAAATGAAAAAACATGCTTGTAAACAGGCGGGTGGGTTCCTCTAAAAAGGTTAAAGGTGCATAATCAGCTCCCCAATGAATAGCGTCGACCAGACTTGGGCTGGTAATATTGACCCCTGTGAGCACTTGCCAGAGAAACAAACCGATATTGATGGCAATAAAAAGTGCAGTCAGCCACCAAAGGTGAACCTCAGGTTTACTTTGAATGGGGGGAGGTGAAAATTCAGCCATGCTATTCTTTTATAATCTTTGCTATATTCAGCTTCAAGCTTAGCACGAAAAAACAGATATTTTGGAGTAACTCACTGACATGAAAGCTTTTATTGTTCGTAGTTTGTTAATACTTGTCAGTTTGGTGCTTTTAGTACAACTTTGGATATTTTCAAGTCTGGTGTGGTGGAGAACCCATCCGGTTGACACGACCATGATGATGCGTCTGGATTATTGGTCAGAGCCGTCTAAGCCGATCAAACATCAATGGCGTGATTACGATCAAATCAGTGACTACCTTAAGCATGCAGTGGTTGCAGCAGAAGATGGTAAGTTTTTACAACATCATGGTTTTGATTGGGCGGGCATGCAATTTGCCTTAGAACGGAATAAAGACAAAGGCAAAGTGGTGGCTGGCGGTTCAACCATTTCCCAGCAATTGGCGAAAAATCTATTCTTATATAATAAGCGTTCATTTCTGCGTAAAGGTCAAGAAGCTGTTGCAACGTGGATGATGGAGCGCGTCTGGACGAAGCAACGTATTTTAGAAGTGTATTTAAACTCGGTTGAATTTGGCGATAATATTTACGGTGTAGAAGCAGCTACCCAACATTATTTTGGCAAAAGTGCGAGAAGTTTGAGTCGTGAACAAGCAGCTTTTTTAGCGGCCATTTTACCTAATCCAAAATATTACCAAGACCACCGTGATGACCGAAAACTACAATACCGTAAACGTATGATTCAAAAATATATGCGTTATAGCAATATTCCCTAATTCAAGACCATAATAAAAAGCCCAAATTTTTGGGTTTTTTTATGAAATTGTCATGATTTTGAAGCATACTTATGAAGATATGGATCACTTTCGAATAATCATAGGTTAGGTATGAATACTGCAGCAGGCACATCTCCTACACAAACAGAATATGCATATAACGATCGCTATATTAATCGTGAACTTTCTATTTTAGATTTTCATCTGCGTGTATTAGAACAGGCGGTTGATCCACTACATCCTTTACTTGAACGCATGAATTTCTTGCTTATTTTCTCGCGTAATCTGGATGAGTTTTTTGAAATTCGTTTTGCAGGACTGATGGAGCAACTCGATTTAGGCAATGAAAGTCATAGTCCGGATGGGTTAACCCCAAAGCAAGTGTTAGAGATTATTTCTAAAACAGCACATGCTGCCATCGAACGCCAATACCGTATTTTAAATGAAGAAATTCTGCCAAAATTGCGTGAAGAAGATATTTGCTTCTTGCGTCGTGGAGAACTCACACCTGCTCAATCGGTCTGGATTAAAAAGTATTTCCAAGAGCAAGTGGCTCCAGTGCTGACTCCGATTAGTCTAGATCCAGCCCATCCATTTCCACGTTTAGTCAACAAAAGCTTAAACTTTATTGTGACCTTGGAAGGGAAAGATGCTTTTGGTCGTCAAATTGATTTGGCGGTTGTGCCTGCACCGCGTTCATTACCGCGAGTAGTCCGTTTGCCGGATGAACTCACCGATGGCAAAGAGCATCATGTCATGCTATCTGCGATTATTCATGAGCATGTTTCCGATTTATTCCCAGGTATGACTGCCACAGGTTGCTATCAATTCCGTGTCACACGTAATGCCGACTTGGCTTTAAACGAAGATGTCGAAGATTTAGCTAAAGCTTTAAAAGGGGAGCTGAATTCGCGTCGTTTTGGCCGTGCAGTACGTCTGGAAGTGACTCAAAACTGTCCTGAACATATCTATGAATATTTGCTGGATGAATTTGATCTCCACCAAGAACAGCTTTACAAAGTAGCGGGTCCGGTAAACCTGGCGCGTTTATTGTCGAATTTTAAACGTCCACATTTACGTTATGATTCCCATACCCCGATTATTCCGACAGTATTGAAGAAGTCTGAAAATATTTTCTCTGCCATGCAGAAACAAGACATTCTTTTACATCATCCGTTTGAATCCTTTGCACCAGTCATCAATTTGTTGCGTGAAGCAGCACGTGATCCGCAAGTGCTCGCGATTAAGCAAACTTTGTATCGTAGTGGAGCAGATTCTGAAATTGTTCAGGTACTTGCAGAAGCGGCACGAAATGGTAAAGAAGTCACAGCGGTCATTGAGCTGCGTGCACGTTTCGATGAAGAATCCAATATTGAAGTCGCGAATGTGCTTCAAGAAGCCGGTGCCGTGGTAGTGTACGGTATTGTCGGTTATAAAACCCATGCCAAAATGATTCTGGTGGTGCGCCGCGAAAATAACAAACTGGTGCGTTATGTACATTTGGGTACAGGTAACTATCATGCAGGCAATGCCCGTATTTATACCGACTATGGCTTGCTGACCACCGATAAAGAACTGTGTGAAGATGTGCATCGCATTTTTCAGGAATTGACCGGTATGGGGAAAATGGCGAAGTTGAAAAAACTGCTGCATGCGCCATTTACCCTGCATGCTCAACTGATCAATTTTATTGATGAAGAAATTGCCAATGCCAAAGCAGGCAAGCCTGCGCAAATCATTGTCAAGGTAAATGCACTCACTGAAATGCAGCTGATTAACAAGTTATATGAAGCTTCGCAAGCCGGTGTAAAAATTGATTTGATTATTCGTTCAATTTGCTGTTTACGTCCTGGTTTACCGGGGCTTTCCGAAAATATTCGTGTGCGTTCAATTGTCGGTCGTTTTTTAGAACATACCCGTGTGTATTACTTTGGCAATAATGGCAATGCCCGAATTTTCTGTTCCAGTGCAGACTGGATGGATCGTAATTTATTTAACCGTGTTGAAGCCTGCTTCCCCATTGAAGACCCAGCACTGAAAAAACGTATTTATCAGCAAGGTTTGCTGACGTATTTGAAAGACAATCAGCAAGCGTGGCTGTTGCAAGGCGATGGAACCTGGTTGCGTGCAACAGTCGCAGAAGGTCAAGAGCCGCATAATGCACAAAGAATATTATTGGATATCATCAAATAATTCCTTCCAGTATCGAGGAAGAGATAAGGGAGTCTTTGGACCACTGCTGTCCCACAATTTTTCATAAAAGGAGGCTCAATTGAGCTTCCTTTTGTTTTATCGGTATTTTATCGGGCATGAATAAAGCTTTTAAGGTTTTTCTCTC
>NZ_SJXH01000028.1 GCF_004336635.1 Acinetobacter sp. ANC 4862 | reverse complement strand
GTCTATTGCCTTTTTCTGATGAATACCACTTGAGACAGCGGAAAAGAATTGAAACTTTAATTGGCTTATTGAAAGAAAAATACCATTTAGTAAGCAGTAAACATCGGGCTATTTCCGGTTTCCTAGCAGGCATATTTTCTTCTCTATGTGCTTATCAACTCTGTCAGAAGAATAAGCCAAAAATTCATGTCGTTAGAAATTTAGCTTATCCGTAACTAGGGTTATAGATAAGCTGTATAGCAAAACTGATGGAGTAGTCATATGACTACCGCAAAAGTTTTTATGATAGAGCGCAGTCAAGCTATCTGCTTACCCAAAGAATTTCGCTTTGAAGGCAAAGAAGTGGAAATTTTCCGCCGTGGCGATGAAGTGATTCTGCGTGAAAAACTTATCACAGTAGAGCGCTTATTCAATGACGACTTTTATGCAGAAGAAAGAATAGATGAGCCTCCGCAAGAGAGAAGTCACTAAAGACAAATAATAAAAGAATTTGTACGAGTCGACGGACTGAAAATCGAAAAATGGATAATCAAATCTTTGTAAAACTGTCAAATTTTTTATCAAAATCATTCTTCGCCCAAACGCCATTATCATCTGTCGAAATGGACAATAGACAATCATCATAAGAGGGTTATACTGGATGCACCGTTTCTAAAAACACATGGAGAACAAAGATGGTTACTGCTGGCGAAAAACCCGGAATAGGTTTCTATTTTTGTGTTCAATGCGGACATCGCGTTTACTTAGAAATTGGTACAGACCGTTTACCCCCGTGTACCAAATGTCTTGGCACTGAATTTAAAAATAACATTGCCTAAGCGACATTCATAAAACAGAGATCCCTGTTTTAGACAAAAGCCTATTACTCCATAGGGCTTTTTTGTTACTTAAACATAGCCATTTATACCGGATTTTTGTTTGAGAATTAATCAAATTACCCCTATCTAAAATTCTAAATTCATAGTGTTTAGGGCTGCTCAATTGCAACATTATCTTGATCTCAATCATGACTCTGGTGTTGCCAACTACGAGATTGGCAATGAATTTATTCGGGTTCAATTCAAGAAAAAATCAAAAATCTATACTTATAGTTATGCCAGTGCTGGCTATCAACATGTTGAAAACATGAAACAACTAGCACAGTATGGTGATGGCTTGAACGCTTATATCAATCAAAATGTTCATCAACTTTATGTGAAATAGCAGAACTCAATTTCATGGCTTAAATATTGCTTGATAAATATGCCCGAGTGGCGAGCATCGACTCAAGGGTAGAGGTGCTCATAGCAACGGGCAAGATACATTTAACAAAGCAGAAGGGAGAATTAA
The DNA here is from genome assembly GCF_004336635.1 of Acinetobacter sp. ANC 4862. Taxonomy (GTDB): domain Bacteria; phylum Pseudomonadota; class Gammaproteobacteria; order Pseudomonadales; family Moraxellaceae; genus Acinetobacter. Next base: position 41,942 of record NZ_SJXH01000028.1, on the reverse strand, counting down.
AATGGAACAAGCCAGCGAAATGATGGAAATTGAACAAACACCGAAATATGTGCACTTAATTGCAGGTTGGCCTTTTGTCTTGGTGCTATTTGGCGGCTTGATTGGTGGTGGACTGGGCGGACTGGCTTATCTCATTAACTTAAAAATCTACAATTCCCAGCTCAGCAAAATCAATAAAATACTGGCCAATATAATGTGCGGTATGGTCGCTATCAGCGCATGGTGGTTTATTGCCGGTGCAGTTCAAGACACTTTCTTTAATTCTTAACAGTCATTGGTGTGCATATGGGAACCTGAAGATAAAACATAAAGTGTATGATTCTGCCAAAGGAAGAATGGGGAAATGAAAAGTGAGAAAGTAAAAATTATCTAAAAAAGATGAATAAAACGCAATAAAAAGCGATATTTTATAGTCTTATGATTAAATATTCCGTAATTATTTATTATTTAGAAAATAATTTCCAAAAAAATATTTAAATTGGCTTTTCTTAGGGAAATAATCCCGAGCCTAACTTGGTAAATTATATCTCAAGGGTGTGACAGGGATCGAAAAGAGTAGATTGCTACCAGTTGCGTATAACGTGAGTGTAGTACTTACCCAAAAGGTCTCGATTCGGCTTAGGACGCTATAGATCACGAGTTTATAGGCATAAGGTTATCGCTTACAAAGCTATAATTGTTGAAGTTAAACAATATGTTTTCCCTAACACCCTAAAAAATTCTCTACCGAATAAAAAACAATAACAATAAAAATATAAAAATAAATTAAAAATCATAACTATGCGATAGATTTTAAACCGGAAAATGTAGATACAAATCAGCAACTCGTTTCAGTATATCAAATCTGTTATTTTAGAAATCATAAGCTACCACGTAGAGAATCAATATGAATCTCGATTTTTGGTTTCGTTTTTTACTTTCCTCCGTACTGATCAATTACATCATTTTAATGATCTGGTTTTTGGCGATTATTTTTGCCCGTGACTGGATTAAACAAGTACATGGAAAATGGTTCAATCTGTCAGATGCGACTTTCGATGCAATTCATTATGGAGGGATGGCAGTCTATAAAATTGGCATTTTACTGTTTAATTTAGTCCCTCTAATTACTTTATATTTTATGGATAAAAGTTAAAATTTAAAAACCATCTTAAAATCTTAAATACAAAGTAAAACGCGCTACTATCACAATAATTTTATCAATATTTTCATACTGTTGCATTACACATAAAAACTGAAAAATATAAATTAAAGTCATAGCTAAAAGGAGTTTAGTCAGATGAATCAGCTTAAACCGGCACTTGTTTTAGGCATTTTTATTTGCTTGGGGATGGTTATTGCGGGATGGATTTTAGGCAGTAGCGCACTGAAAATTAAACAATATGAACGTATTGTTTCGGTCAAGGGTTTGTCTGAGCGTGAAGTCAAAGCCGACGTTGCGGTTTGGCCGATTCGCTTTAGCTCTGCCAGCCAAGACCTGACGCAGTTGTACGACAGTATGGAAATAAACACCCAGCAAATTCAGGCATTCTTAAAAAGTGAGGGTTTTACTGCTGAGGAGATTACTACAGCTTCACCAAGTATTACGGATAAATATGCCCAGCAATATGGGGGGAATGAAAATGTCGCACTACGCTATACCGCAAATCAAACTATAACTGTGTATACTCACAAAATAGATGCAGTACGTGCTGCACAAAGTCGATTGGTGGCTTTGGGTAAAAAAGGCATTGCCTTTGGCGGAGATGATTCTGGACAAAGAACCGAATATTTATATACCAAACTCAACGACATCAAACCTGGCATGATTGAGCAAGCCACCGAAAATGCACGCAGTGTTGCAGAAAAATTTGCCGCTGATTCTAAAAGCAGTTTAGGAAAAATTAAATCGGCCAATCAGGGCTTGTTTAGTATAGAAGATCGAGACAGTAATACGCCATATTTGAAAAAAGTACGTGTGGTTTCAACGGTCGATTATTATCTTGCGGATTAAAGCGGTAGGTTCGCCTATATTAATTGACACTCTAATCTGAGCTTGTTATTTTTCGCCCATTCTCCCCAACGCTGTATCCCCATGCCTATCAACGACAACTTTGTTTATATGCCGCCACAAGAAGCACTTTCTATCATTTATGAAGATGAAGATCTGGTGGTAATCGAAAAGCCTGCAGGGTTGTTGTCAGTACCGGGGCGTTTGCCTGAACACCATGACAGTGCCTATTTACGTGTCTTGGAAAAATATCCTCATGCCAAAATCACCCATCGTTTAGATATGGCAACTTCGGGTATTCTGATGTTTGCCAAACACCGTGATGCAGAAGTGGCGGTGAGTAAAATGTTTCAGGCGCGGACGGTAAAGAAAAACTATATCGCTTTGGTACAAGGCAAGCTTGAAGGTAAGGGAAGTGTCGAAGTTCCACTGATAACCGATTGGGAGAATCGTCCGCGTCAAATAGTGCATTTTGAGTTGGGCAAAGCTGCCAAAACCCTGTATCAAGTTTTGAATTATTTTGAAGCTGAAGATATTACCCGTGTATTGCTTACACCTATTACTGGACGTTCGCATCAACTCCGGGTGCATATGCAATATATCGGACATCCGATTACTGGTGATAAGTTATATCACCCAGAACCCTATCAAAGTCCATTAAAACGCATGGCTTTACATGCAAGTTATTTGGCATTTAAGCAACCATTCACGGGGGCGAATGTTGAAATTAAAGGTAAGGTGCCATTTTGATTTAGGTATGAAAATACAACGCTGCATGATACGAAGTGTATATTGATTTAGGGTGCATCGGTTGGAGTGGATAGCATCTATACGAGCTGAAATTAGGGATAAAAAATAAGAAAATTTAAAATATTGTTAAATAATTAATAATTTGAAAAATATAGTTTTTTTATATTTATTTCTCAATTTTATGGGATACAAATAGAAATAATATCCCTAGTTTTTGTGATTGAAAATCGACCAGAAAATGACTAGTGTAGAAAGTGGGGTTTTTGGAATAATAATAATGATTTACCTATCGGTCATAGCTGTCATAACAATAATTATTTTAGCAGTACTGCTTTATCGTGCAATGAAACTGGTCAAAGACAAACGGGCTAATCTGGAGTCTTTACAAGCCAATCTGGATCACGCACGAAAAAATTTGGCTGCACATGAACAAAAAAATGATGAGCTACATCATGAATTAAATAGGCTTCGTGCAGAGGCTGGAATTTTAAGGAATAAGGTTGAAAAACTCAGCCAGTTTCAACATATTTTAAACATTGAACAGTATGTAGCCGAACGACACAACCAAGTTGAGAACTTTGTGGAAGCGACCAAAATTGAAGCAGAGTCATTGCTACAGGGCATGAAAGCTTATATTGAGAAAGTGAGGCATTATCTGGACAGTTATGAAAAAAATAGCAAGCAGAAGCTGGAAATAGAAGCCAGAGAACAATTACATGGTTTCTATAATCAGGCCATGCAACAGCAAAATTTAACTGCCATTTCGCGAGCACTAGAACATAAAATTAATGGTTATGGCACTGAGTATTTATTTCCTGCTCACACCCTCTTGGATGAATTGATCGATGGATATGACCATATAGATTCGGCACTTCATTTAGAAGTTCGTCGTAAAATAAAAAATGCCATTGATCATCATAGTGTTGGTGATTGTGATTATGTTGAAGAAAAGCGCCGTCTTTCAGCTATTGCCTTGGTAACCCATGTTTTTAACAGTAAAGCTGATCTTTATTTATCACGCTTACGGCATGACAATTTGGGTGAGCTCATTCAATTGCTTCAAGATGATTTTATTCTGATCAATCATTATGGTGCGGCATTTAGTTATGCACGGATTCATGAGTCATTTTTAAGCTTGCGTTTAGAAGAGTTGAAGTTTGCAGCATTGGTTTTAGAGTTCAAAGAAAAACAGCAAGAACAGCAAACTCAAATGCAAGTACACATGATGGAAGGCTAATGAAGGGTATAGTTTTGAACGGATGAAGCAGAACTATACTTTAATGAATGAGCACGAGAATGGATCTTTTAAATCGCTAAACTGAAACAAACTTGAGCTAATCTGCGTACAATGATATAGATTTAAATAATTACGATAAGGAAACTCTCCATGACACGCGATTTTGAACAATTCCCAGATGACGAAAACGGTAATGTACTTTGGCAAATGGCTGAAGATGGTGATGATCTGACGGAAGCACATGAAATTGAATTTTCGATTGCTTTTCAAACACAAGAGCAAGCTGAAAAATGTGCGCTTTATTTGCTGAAAGAAGAACAAAAAATCAGCCTGTTTGAAGATGAAGAAGCCGATACGCTAGAGTGGATTATCACTATTTATGTGTATATGGAACCTGACTATTCAGACATCGTCGATATTGAAGAATGGTTCACTAAAATTGCTGAACAACACGGCGGTGAATACGATGGCTGGGGGTGTATGGCGTATGTCTATGATGATGAAGATGTGGAAGATGAACTTCAAAGTTAATTCAAATGATTGAATAATAGTCTAAAAATAGTGTTTGGATTCCAGTAGTTCTAGTAGGGCTGAAGTCATACTAAGTCCTGTTGAATGAGATACCAGAAAACCCTGACGGTGCAAACGGTTAGGGTTTTTTAATACCTAAATATTTGGCAAAGAATAAAACATAATGAGCTTGAACTGAAAAGGGTATGAGGCGAATAAGGATTTTACTTACAGTAACTCTGTAGAATTTCAGCAGATAAAATCTTAAATATAGAGAGAAGGGTAAAAAATAATAAGGATATTAACGTGAATAAGGAAAAAACTCTAAATTCAGAATCTCCATCCCCTCCAGTAAATGATGAAGCTCAGACCAAGCATGTTTTACGTGTAATGGCCGGGTTTGTGATTGCTGCACTGATTATTTTAGCCCTCTACGTTGGAAAAGACATTCTGATTCCTTTGGCGCTGTCGGTGCTACTGGCATTTTTACTTGAACCTTTAGTGTCACGCTTAAAAAAATGGGGCTTACCGCAACTGCCATCGATTGCACTTGTGGTGCTATTTGCCTTAAGTGTCTTGGGTGGGGCTGCAACTTATCTCGGTTATCAACTGGGGAATTTAAGTCAGGAGTTACCGCAATATCAGGACACCATTAAACAAAAACTCGATTCGCTAAAAAGTTTTACTTCTGGACCCAGTGTATGGGACGGTGCGATCAGGACCATCGACACGGTTGAAAGTTCGATACAGCAGGTTACCCCAATTGAGAAAAAAGAGGGTGTGCAACAGGTAGAGGTGGTGGGGCAGGAATCCAGCACCACTGAAACTGCGATACAGTGGGGTGCGAAAATTCTTCATCCCTTAGCGACAATAGGGATTGTTTTTCTGTTTGTGGTGCTGATTTTACTGAGCCGCAAAGATTTACATGATCGTTTGTTGAAATTGCTGGGTGGTAATTTAAATGTCGGTACAGATGCACTGGATGATGCCGCAGATCGGATTGGAACCTACTTGCGGATGCAGTTGTTGGTGAATGTCACTTATGGTCTTCCCATGGCCGTGGGCTTATGGTTGATTGGCGTGCCGGCTGCCATGATGTGGGGGATTGTAGCGATAGGAATGCGCTTTCTACCTTATGTCGGTCCAATGATCTCGGCCTTATTTCCCATTACCTTGGCATTTGCAGTCGATCCAGGCTGGAATATGGTGCTATGGACGATTGGGCTGATTCTGTTACTGGAGTTGATTAGTAACAATGTGGTTGAACCGTGGTTATATGGAGAAAGTACCGGTCTTTCCACTTTGGCGATTATTCTTGCAGCGACATTCTGGACCACGTTATGGGGGCCTGCTGGACTGATTCTCTCGACCCCATTGACGGCGTGTTTATTGGTATTGTCGAATTATATTCCGGCATTGGGATTTATTAAAATCCTGATTGGCAGTGAACCTGTACTCACGCCACCGGAACGGTTTTACCAGCGCTTGGTTGCTGATGATGTAGATGATGCCCTTGAAGTTGCAGAGGATTATATTGAACAAAAATTACCGAAAAAGCCCAGTGAGGAAGTCGTGGTTCGTAAGGTAAATAGCTTTTATGATGATGTCGCCATCCCAGCCATTCGTTTATTTTCACAAGGGCATAGTACTGAAGCAAGTGCCGAACATCGTTTAAGAATGCATCAAGGCTTGAAGTTGTTTAATCATGATTTTCAACAGAAGTATCCGAGTCCAAAGACCGAAGATCCAGTACAGGTGGTGTGCCTGGGAGCACGTTGGGAAATTGATGTGCTGGCATCTTCCATGTTGGCACATGGTTTAAGCTTAAGAAAAATTGCAGCGCAAAGTCATAGTGAAGTATTGATTCAATCCAAAATAGATGTATTTGAGTCATTACCAGAAGATGTTCAGGTGATATGCATTTCTATATTTCATCATCAGCCTTTGGCACAAATTCGCTTGTTGAATCATCGCATCCGCAAACGCCTGCCGAATACAAAAATTATTTTTGCCACATGGGGCAATGTCAGCGATGAACTACGGGATGAGATTCAAAACCGTTTTCAACCGGATGCCGTAGTATCCACGGTGAATGAATTGATGCTGAGTATTGATGCCTTGATGCTGCAACAAGGTGAAAACCCTGCACGTGAATTGCTTGCTGAAAATGAACCAGAACGTTTGGCTGCTTTGCACGAATTGCAATTACTTCAACCTGAAACTTTATTGATTTATCAGCAATATATTGAAGAAGCCTGCCAGGCATTTAATGTGAAGTATGCGCAAATTTCCTTGGTCGATGAAATATGGGTGAATACCCCAGCCAGCCCGCTAGCGGATGAAAATCAGAATCCGATAGAAGCGGGCATTCCTCGGGAGGAATCCATTTGTACCCATTTGGTTCATCAAAATGAAGCACTGATTATTGAGGATATAGACCGAGATCCACGTTTTAGCCACAACCCCGAGTTGAATAAAAATAAAATCAAGTTTTATGCAGGGGCACCTTTGCGCAATAAGCAAGGCTTGGTGTTAGGTAGTTTATGTATTTTGGATAAACAGATTCGGCATATGAGTGAAGATGATTTGGTTTTATTAAACCAGCTTGCAGAAGATTTAATTCAGACTTTAAGTAATGACAGGGCACAGGCACAAAAGTTGAAGGAAATTGCCAAGTTGCAACAGGCAGAGCCTACTCAAGGTTTATCAAGCTGACGAATGCGATCACTTGGACTGATACAGGCTAAAGCGGGTTGATCAGCTAAACACGTTCATCTATATCTTTTTAATGATAAAAAGTGTGTGAATTTCACATGCTCAATTATGAAAAAAATAATCAGACCCATACCAAAGCCATACATAGTTATAGACCAACCGCCGTAGACTGAAGAAACAAAACAACAAAAAGCAAGGAACAAGAAATGTCTAATACTGTCAAACTTCACCGTGTATTTAGCGCACCGCCAGAACGAGTATTTAAAGCCTTTATTGATCCTGATGCCTTGGTGAAATGGATGGCACCGAATGGTTTTACCGCTAAAGTTCATCATTTGGATGCGAAAGTGGGTGGCACCTATAAAATGTCCTTTAGTAATTTTTCTACCGGTTCAAGCCAGTCGTTTGGTGGAACCTATCATGAAATGATTCCTAACCAATTGTTACGTTATACCGACCAGTTTGATGATCCAAACTTACCGGGGCAAATTGAAGTCACTATTCAATTAACCCCTGTTTCTGTAGGAACCGAAGTTTATATCATCCAATCCGGTATTCCAGATGTGATACCAGCAGAAGCCTGTTATTTGGGATGGCAGGAATCATTGCAACTGCTCACTTTATTGGTGACTCCTGAAATACCGGATCAATAGAAGTGAATACAATGAAGGCGATGCAGATTCAAATCAAACGTGCCTATGCTGAAGTTTTACCCTCAGATGGTAAACGGATTCTAGTCGATCGACTTTGGCCCAGAGGCATCAAAAAGGAAGAGGCTAAAATTGATCTATGGCCCAAGGAAATTACGCCATCGACTGAACTGCGAAAATGGTACGCGCACGATCCCGAACATTGGGAGGTCTTTCAACAGTGCTATAGAGCGGAACTTGCTGAGCAAGCGAAGATGCTGCAGCAAATTAGAGAGATTGCTAAACAGGAACAAGTCACGTTAATTACTGCTGCAAAAAGTAAAGACTATAACCATGTGATTGTACTCAAACAGGTTTTGGAAGAGGGTTAAAATTAATCTTGCCTACTTTTATTCCATGAAATAAATAGGGTTTTAAGCAAGAGATTGACTTATAAAATGCTATAGTAGAGTTTTTGAGGTTTTTTATGTCTTTGCCAAATTGCCCCAAATGTAATTCAGAATATGCTTATGAAGATGGCGATTTACTGATTTGTCCAGAATGCTCTTATGAGTGGAAAGAGGGCGAAAGCAGCGCTGAAGCAGCAACGATTATTAAAGACTCAAATGGCAATGTCCTTGCCGATGGTGATACGGTTACCCTGATTAAAGATTTGAAAATTAAAGGTTCTTCATCTGTGATTAAAGTGGGAACCAAAGCGAAAAACATTCGTTTATTACCTGACTCAAGTGATGGTCATGATCTTGATTGTAAAGTTGATGGGTTTGGTGCAATGAAATTAAAATCTGAATTTGTGAAAAAAGCTTAATTCACACAGATTGAAATTTAAAAGCTCTAGCTGAATGCTAGGGCTTTTTTATGGGGTTAGAATTAATTTTTGAACCGTTATTTTTGTAGATAGATATTTCTGGATTCAGTTTTATGAAAAGGGTGCAGTCATTCTGATTCTTTCTTTTATAAACAGCAGCACTGTTGATTAAACATTGATTTATTGGCCTTATGATTGAGCAAATGGCATGGTATAACAACCGCAACCCTCTGAAAGAATTTTTGTTATGCCACACATCCATCTGGAATATTCAGATAATATTGAAAATCTGGAAACCAAACCTATCCTGCTTGCGTTGAACAAAGCCTTGGTAGAAGGTGTATATGTAGGCTCTGCGAATGATGTGAAAAGTCGTGCCATTTGTCAGCATGATTATGTCATTGGTTTTGGAGATGCTTCACAAGCTTATGTACATGCTAAAGTCTCTTTATTGACTGGACGCAGTGTGGAATTACAACAGGAAATTTCACAATTGTTATTAACCACACTCGAGCAGCATTTGCCCAAACAAAGCCAAATGAGCTTACAGATTTGTGTGGAAATTCTGGAAATGCAGAAAGCCACTTATTCTAAGAAAATTATCTAGATCTTAATAGCGATCAAGAGACTAGGTCTCCCTTTATTCTCTTGATCTTTATTTTTTATTTCATAAATTTAAGCCGAATTTACCTTTGTAGAACGCATTTTTATTCCATCCAGATAGAGATGTTGCTGATTACAAAACAGCCACATTAAAAAGCTGAAAATTATTTATATTTTATAAAGCAACCATATGTTTTCAAAACTAAAAATAAGATGTTTTTATAAAATTAAAAATAATAAAAGGGGTTTTTATATGGCGGGATGGTATGAAATTAGTCAAGCAAACGATGGGCAATATCGCTTTGTGTTAAAAGCTGGAAATGGGGAAGTGATCTTGGCCAGTGAATTATATAAGGCAAAAGCTTCTGCACAGGTTGGCATTGAATCGGTTCAGAGAAATAGCATAGATGATAGCCGTTATGAGCGCCTACAAGCGAAAAATGGTAAACCTTATTTCAACTTAAAAGCTGCGAATTATCAGATTATTGGTCGCAGTCAATTCTATTCAAGTGAGCAATCACGTGAGAAAGGCATAGAATCAGTTAAAAACAATGGCTCGACGACCAAGATTAAAGAACTCATTGCCTAGTTTTAAATGATGTGCATCATAAAGCATGTATTTATACATGCTTTATTTTTTAGTAGCACCCTAAAATCCAGATTTTAGTGACTAAAATGAGTGCAAAAAAACCTGATCTCAAACGACATAAAGCCAGTTAATGATCAGGTTTATCAACATATTTTTTAGAAGCGCTTAGGAATTTTCTGACCATTGGGCACCGGAGTTTCCGCTTTTTTAAGCACTCCAAACAGCCAGGTTTCGGCATGATTCACGGCTTGTTTTAAATCATCACCTTGTGCTAAACGACCGGCAATAAAACTGGCCAATGAGCAACCTGAACCATGGTATTCACCTTCAAGGCGTGGACATCTGGTTTCAGAAACCAACTTGCCATCCATATATAAAGCATTACGGATATAGTCCGGCGTATCTTCATGTCCGCCTTTGACTAAAACGGCTTTAGCACCCATTTCAAAGAGTTTTGCAGTGGCCTGGTCGATATCTTCAATACCGGTTAATGCACGCAGCTCTACTGTATTAGGCGTCAAAACTGTGGCAAGTGGAATCAGCTCGACAAAAGCTTTGACCAGTGTTTCTTGATTGCCCAGTGAACCCCCGCTATTTGCAACCAGTACTGGATCGAGCACATAGAGATATTCAGGATGTTCGCGTAAAAATTCTGCTAAAGCTGCAATATTATCTGTAGTGCCTAACATGCCTGATTTCACGCACTTAATCGGTAAATCTCTCACCACTGCATTGGCCTGAGCCATCAATAATTCTTTTGAGGTCGCTTCAAAGCCAAAAACTTGTTGCGAGTTTTGAATGGTAAGGGCAGTACAGGCAATTGCTGCATGTGCACCACTTTGACCAATCGCTTCAATATCTGCCTGCAAGCCAGCTCCACCCGATGGATCTAAACCAGAAAAGCAAAGTACAGTAGGGCGCACAATGATGTCCTTAAATCACTAAATTTACGTTAGTATAGGCAACTTTGAGCCAAGTCTCGATAGTATTTGTTAAGTAAAAATTTAAGTTAAAGGGTCAGTCTGTGATTAAAAATATTTTGATTGATTTAGATGGAACATTAACTGATCCAAAAGTGGGTATTACCACTAGTGCGCGTTACGGTTTAAATAAAATTGGTCATCCTATTGCCGATGATGTCAATATTGACTGGATTATTGGTCCGCCATTACAGGCCTCATTAGCAAAAATTTTGAATGTTGCAGTTGATGATGTTTTGGCTGAACAGGCGTTGATGGGCTATCGTGAACGATTTGCGGTGACGGGTTTATATGAGAACCATGTATTTGATGATGTGGCTGAAACTTTAAAAACATTACAGCAACAAGGCTATCGTTTATTTTTAGCCACAGCAAAGCCTGAAGTATATGCGCGACAAATTTTAGAGCATTTCGAGTTGTTGCAATATTTTGTGCATCCTTATGGTAGCGAGCTGAATGGGGATCGTACCAATAAAGCCGAATTGATCGCTTATATTATGCAAAAAGAGCAACTAAAGCCTGAAGAATGTTTAATGGTCGGTGATCGTGAGCATGATATTTTCGGTGCGCGTCATAACGGGATTGAAACCATTGCCGTAGAATATGGTTATGGTTCAGCAGAAGAGCTAGACCAAGCTCAACCTAAAGCTCGAATTAAGCAATTCTCTGACTTACTGCAACATCTTTAAATTTTAGTAATGCAATGGGAGATGGCGAGTCTCCTGTTGACTGATTAAAAGAGTAGAACAATATCCAAGAATGTAGTTGAAAAATAAAGTTCCCTCCTTTTTTGGGAGAGAATTAGGGAGGGGGTAATCTCATAAAGTTATTTTCTTTAGTGAAAGGAATGATGATTTAAGTGCCGTATTTTAACTGAGCTATATTTGGCGGATAAAAGATAAAATTCTTGGGGGCAAGATTCTTGATTTTATAAAGAAAACGAATTTTTAGTATTTAAAATAAAAAAGCCTCCAGTAGGAGGCTTTTTTAAATCAAGATGACTTAGAACTGCGGTTTAACCACCACTAAAATCACCACTGCGAATAAAATCAGGGTTGGCATTTCATTAAAGTAACGCCAAAACTTGTGTGATTTGTAATGTGCATCGACCATTAGTTTTTTACGGTAATAACCACAGACTAAATGGTAAATGACCAGTAAACCGACCAATCCAACTTTCAGGTAAAACCAGAGTGCTTCATGGTAATGCCGAGTTGCATCCCCCCAATTTACCAAGAAGTGCGCCGTGATGAGAGTGGCAAGCATTGCCGGCCACATGATGCCGCGGTACAACTTGCGTTCCATAATCTGGAAACGCTGATGACTTGTGGCATCCTCACTCATCGCATGATAAACATATAAACGTGGCAAGTAGAACAAAGCGGCGAACCAGCAAACTACAGCAATAATATGTAATGCTTTTACCCACAAGAAAGCATCAGAAGGAGCATCCATCTATTCACCCTTTTAAGGGCAGTGTGGCAGAAGTTGATCATCCGTTACCGAATGATCAACAATTCTTAGCTTAGCCTTCCCATTTTTTGAAAACAAGACAGGCATTTACACCGCCAAAACCGAAACTGTTACTCATCACAGTATTCAATTTTGTGTCACGTTTTTCAAGCACGATATCAAATGGTTTTGCGCCTTCATCCAGTTCAGTCACGTTGATGTTCGGAGCAATAAAGTCATTTTGCATCATCAATACTGAATAAATCGCTTCTTGTACACCCGCTGCGCCTAAGCTGTGACCAGTCATCGACTTGGTTGAGCTCAATGGAGGAACTTGACCTTCACCGAATGCACGTTCCATCGCTTTAAGTTCAGTCACGTCACCCGCAGGGGTAGATGTACCATGTGTGTTTACATAGTCAATTTTATCTACACCATGCTGTTTTGCTTCTTCTAAAGCCATAAGCACACAGCGTGTTGCACCTTCACCACTTGGCGCAACCATGTCTGCACCATCACTGTTTGCCGCATAACCAACAACTTCAGCTAAGATGTTCGCGCCACGAGCTTGCGCATGTTCAAGTGATTCCAACACCACAAAACCGCCACCACCGGCAATCACAAAACCGTCACGGTCAGCAGAATATGGGCGAGAAGCTGTTTCAGGCGTGTCATTGTATTTAGAGCAAAGTGCACCCATTGCATCAAACAACAAGCTTTGTGACCAGTGATCTTCTTCACCGCCACCAGCAAGCATTAAATCTTGTTTGCCCAATTGAATCAGGTTGTACGCATAACCAATCGCATCAGCAGATGTTGCACATGCGCTGGTAATGGTATGCGCCACACCTTGTAATTTGAATGCAACGCCAACGTTTGCTGTAATCGTGTTAGTCATGTTACGAGGAACAAAGAAAGGACCAACTTTACGTGCGCCTTTGGTTTGCAATAATTCGTTCATTTCAATGACCGATGCAGTTGAACCACCACCTGAACCACCGGTAATACCGTAACGTGGGTTGCCCGCTAAATCTTCAACCTGTAAACCCGCATGTTCGACTGCAGCAAGGGCTGAGTTGTATGCATACATCGCACAAACGCCCATAAAGCGTTTTAGTTTACGGTCGATATTGTCAAAGTTTTGTTCTGCTGCTGCACTCACGTGGCTTTTAAAGTTGAGTTCAGCATAAGTTGGGTTAAAACGTGTTCCAGAAATACCGTTTTGCAAAGAATTTGTTACTTCTTCTAAAGAATTACCAATACATGAGTTAATGCCCATGCCAGTGATTACAACACGTTTCATCTACAGATCCCTTATATGGTGGTGATTTGAGCAAATGCAGCTGAATGAATTGTTTGCCTTAAGCAAAACCCAGCGCCTTACTCATGTATTTCAATTACATTCATAATAGCAGAAAGATTTTTGAATTCTTATGGCAAATATTATGCCTATTTCCGTCTGTATGTATTTGTGAAAATTACCCGGTTTAATTAACTAAAAGATACACATTAATATTGAGATAAACTTAGACTGTGCCTAGTATTTATCAACAATTGTAAGAATTGAAAATGAGGGTAAAGAATGACTGATATCAATAATAAACATTCGCATGGATTCTTCTCAAATGCCTTTGGAGTGGCTAAAAAGATCAGTGCAGCTGGAATGGGTGTGCTGAATCATGCCGCTCCGAATGCTGTGACTAGAGCCATGCAGCCATCAATAAATGGGCAGGTGGTGGATGGGAGTGCTGGTCAATCACATGTTTTTGAAGCCCAAAAATATGATAATCCTCAACAAATGCTGCGCGAGTATTTACCGGGTGTATCGAAACAATTACTCGGTCATCAGTATGGTAAAGTGACTCGGGTTGCCAATTTCATTTCCCCGCAATTTTCAGATAAATTATCAGATTATTTTTTTGAACAGTTAAATCAATTTACCTCAAATATAAGTTCAGTTGATGCCGTGCTTGATCAGGCGGGTGCAAAAGATTTACAAGAACTGACCCAAGACGTAGATCGGTCAAAGCGAATTAGTCAGGCCTTGGCAGAACAGAATAAATGGATTGCTTCTATACAGGGTGCTGTAACTGGGGCGACAGGCGTGGTGGGTTCGGCGATTGATGTGCCGTTGTCTTTAATCATGTCTTTGCGCATGATTTATCAGGTTGGACGTGCATATGGTTTTGAGCTGAATAAAGAAACAGAACAAGACATTGTTCAGTTTGTGTTTAAACAAATTGATTTAGGCCAGATTGCGGAAAAACAGAGTGTATTGCTGGCGCTAAAAGCATTGTCCAGTATGTTAAAAACCCAAGATATGACTCAGTTTCAAGAAATGTTGGGTTCAAGTAACGATGTTACAGTGCTTAAAAAATGGTTAAGTAATGAAAATGGTGAAATGAAATGGGATTGGTTGAATCATATTCCCAAAATTTCCATCATCAGTAAATTGACACCGGTGGCGGGAGCAGGCATTGGTGCAGCATATAGTTGGAAACTGGTTGAAGACGTCAACCAGAAAGCGCAACAAATTTTTTCCCACGCCCGAAGTTACTTGCAACAACATCAAGGGGTAGAGTTATCCCCGATTGCGGCTTATGAAAAATCTTTGGCCTTATTGGCTCAAGCAACTCCCAAATTATTAGAACATTTATCTAAAGTGGATGTGAAACCTAGTGAAATTAAACTGGATCAGGATATTCAAGTCCCTGATAATAAAACCATCTCTAATGTCATCATCAAAAAGAAAATAGAAGCGCCTAAAGTTGATGAAAGCCGCCAGGATGAACGAGTTGAACAGGGCTTGGAATATTTAGCGGGACAAATGGTTGAACCGCATACACAAGTTGAGCCACAAAAACCGGCGATCACTGCGGATGAATCTGAATTGGATGAATATGCACAGGAAGAGCAGGCGGTGAATGGGCAAATTATTGCTCAGCCTTCTACTGCAGAATCTAAAGAAAATCAGGAATCTGCGCCTATAAATAAAAAAGTTACAAAAAAGAAATCCTAAAAGGTAAACCCCAGCTTAGCAAATGCTTTCAAACGCCCTAAATATAAGGAAATGGTTAATATTTGATATGACCTCGAATATTGACCATTTTTCTATCTTCGCTTACAATTGTCTGCCCTCGAAAAGTAGTATTTTTTTGAGGCTTTTTATTAACGGGAGAATTGCCAAATGGCAACAACAAATCAGTTGATCCGTAAGGGTCGTACGACTTTGATTGAAAAATCAAAAGTTCCTGCGTTGAAGGCTTGTCCACAACGTCGTGGTGTTTGTACACGTGTTTACACTACTACACCTAAAAAACCTAACTCAGCAATGCGTAAAGTTTGCCGTGTTCGCTTAACTTCAGGTTTTGAAGTATCAAGCTACATCGGTGGTGAAGGCCATAACCTACAAGAGCACAGTGTTGTTCTTATCCGTGGTGGTCGTGTTAAAGACTTACCAGGTGTACGTTACCATACCGTTCGTGGTTCTTTAGACTGCGCTGGTGTTAAAGATCGTAACCAGTCACGTTCTAAATACGGTACTAAACGTCCTAAGAAATAATCTTTCGAGATTAGCTTCTTAAGAACGTAGAACCGCAATCCTTTATCGTCTCGCTTGTCTGATTTCTGCATTTAATTTTGTGAAATTCAAGCGACGTGTAGTAAGGCCAGCGAACAGTACATGACACTTTGTACTCATGCTGGATAAACCTGAAGTGTCATATTTATAGGTGTATTAAAATGCCAAGACGTCGCGTAGTCGCTGCCCGTGAAATCCTTCCGGATCCTAAGTTCGGCAGCCAAACAATCGCTAAATTCATGAACCACGTAATGCAAGATGGTAAAAAATCTATTGCTGAAAGTATCGTTTACGGTGCTTTAGACCGCGTTCAAGAAAAATCTAAAGTAGACCCTGTTGAATTTTTCGAGACTACTCTTGAAAAAGTTCGTCCTATGGTCGAAGTAAAAGCACGCCGTGTTGGTGGTGCTACTTATCAAGTGCCTATGGAAGTACGCCCATCCCGTCGTACTGCCTTAGCTATGCGCTGGTTAGTAGACGCTGCTGCTAAGCGTTCTGAAAAAACTATGGCTTTACGTCTTGCTGGTGAGTTGCTTGATGCAGCTGAAGGTAAAGGTTCAGCGATTAAGAAACGTGAAGATGTGCATCGTATGGCTGAAGCCAACAAAGCATTCTCTCACTACCGTTTCTAATAGGTTTAAAGACCTTAATCAGGACGATGACAGGTCGGTTTTCACTGATCTGTCTTCAAAACGCTTTAAGCTGCTCTGCAGCTTAAAGCGTCCTGTTTTAAACAACAAATTTAGGAATGCAAGAAATCATGGCTCGTCAAACCCCAATTTCTCGTTATCGTAACATTGGTATTTCTGCTCATATTGATGCTGGTAAAACCACTACTTCAGAACGTATTTTGTTCTACACAGGTGTATCTCACAAAATTGGTGAAGTACATGATGGTGCAGCAACAATGGACTGGATGGAACAAGAGCAAGAACGTGGTATTACAATCACTTCAGCTGCTACAACTTGTTTCTGGTCTGGTATGGCTAAGCAGTTCCCAGAACACCGTATCAACGTAATTGATACCCCGGGACACGTTGACTTCACAATCGAAGTTGAGCGTTCTATGCGTGTTCTTGACGGTGCATGTATGGTTTACTGTGCTGTAGGTGGTGTACAACCTCAGTCAGAAACTGTATGGCGTCAAGCAAACAAATATAAAGTGCCTCGTTTAGCATTCGTGAACAAGATGGACCGTACTGGTGCAAACTTCTTCCGTGTTGTTGAACAAATGAAAACACGTCTTGGTGCACACCCTGTACCAGTTGTAATCCCTGTTGGCGCTGAAGAAAACTTCACTGGCGTTATCGACTTGATCGAAATGAAACAGATCATTTGGGATGAAGCTTCTCAAGGTATGCAGTTCGAATACGGTGAAATCCCGGCTGAACTTCAAGCAACTGCTGAAGAGTGGCGTACAAACTTGGTTGAAGCTGCGGCTGAAGCATCTGAAGAGTTGATGGATGAATACCTAAACAATGGCGATTTGACTAAAGAACAAATCGTTGCTGGTATTCGTGCTCAAACTTTGGCTTGTGAAATCCAACCAATGCTTTGTGGTACAGCATTCAAAAACAAAGGTGTTCAACGTATGTTGGATGCTGTTATTGATTTCTTACCATCGCCGACTGAAGTTAAGCCTATCGAAGGTATTCTTGACGACAAAGCTGAAACTAAAGCGATTCGTGAAGCATCTGACGAAGCACCATTCTCTGCGCTTGCATTCAAAATCATGAATGACAAGTTCGTAGGTAACTTAACTTTCGTACGTGTTTATTCTGGTGTGCTTAAACAAGGCGATCCAGTATACAACCCAGTTAAATCTAAACGTGAACGTATTGGTCGTATCGTGCAAATGCACGCGAACGAACGTCAAGACGTTGAAGAAATCCGCGCGGGTGATATCGCTGCATGTGTAGGTCTTAAAGACGTTACTACTGGTGATACTCTTTGTGATGAGAAAAACATCATTACTCTAGAGCGTATGGAATTCCCTGAGCCAGTAATTTCTTTAGCTGTAGAGCCTAAGACAAAAGCTGACCAAGAGAAAATGTCTATCGCACTTGGTCGTTTGGCGAAAGAAGATCCATCGTTCCGTGTTCGCACAGACGAAGAATCTGGTCAAACGATTATTGCAGGTATGGGTGAGCTTCACCTTGACATCCTTGTTGACCGTATGAAACGTGAATTTAACGTTGAAGCGAACATTGGTAAACCAATGGTTGCTTACCGCGAAACGATTAAAAAATCTGTTGAGCAAGAAGGTAAATTCGTACGTCAAACAGGTGGTAAAGGTAAATTCGGTCATGTATATGTTCGTTTAGAACCTATGGATGTTGAAGAAGCTGGTAAAGAATACCAATTCGTTGAAGAAGTTGTAGGTGGTGTTGTACCTAAAGAATTCTTCGGTGCGGTTGATAAAGGTATTCAAGAACGTATGAAGAATGGTGTATTGGCTGGTTACCCTGTTGTGGGTATCAAAGCGACATTATTCGATGGTTCTTACCATGATGTCGATTCTGACGAATTATCGTTCAAAATGGCGGGTTCTTATGCCTTCCGTGATGGTTTCATGAAAGCGGATCCTATCCTTCTTGAACCAATCATGAAAGTTGAAGTAGAAACTCCAGAAGACTACATGGGCGATATCATGGGTGACTTAAACCGTCGTCGTGGTATGGTTCAAGGTATGGACGATCTTCCTGGTGGTACTAAAGCGATCCGTGCTGAAGTTCCATTGGCTGAGATGTTTGGTTACGCAACTTCTATGCGTTCTATGTCTCAAGGTCGTGCGACTTATTCTATGGAATTTGCTAAATATGCTGAAACTCCACGTAACGTGGCTGAAGGCATCATTACTAAGTTCCAGTCTGGCGGTAAAAAAGGTGACGACGAGTAATCTTTCGATTACTATAAGCCCCAAACTAATTCATAGTTAAAAACCAAAATCGCTTATGGAGTTTTCCCTCCATAAGCAGTTTAAAAAGGAAGATCTCATGGCTAAGGCTAAGTTCGAACGTAATAAACCACACGTAAACGTGGGTACAATTGGTCACGTCGACCATGGTAAAACAACTTTAACTGCTGCAATTGCAACAATCTGTGCAAAAACTTACGGCGGTGAAGCGAAAGATTACGCAGCAATTGACTCTGCACCAGAAGAAAAAGCACGTGGTATTACCATTAATACTTCACACGTAGAATACGATTCTCCAACTCGTCACTACGCTCACGTAGACTGTCCAGGTCACGCCGATTATGTTAAAAACATGATCACAGGTGCTGCTCAAATGGACGGCGCGATCCTTGTATGTGCTGCGACTGATGGTCCTATGCCACAGACTCGTGAACACATCCTTCTTTCTCGTCAGGTTGGTGTACCTTACATTCTTGTATTCCTTAACAAGTGTGACCTTGTTGATGATGAAGAATTACTTGAATTGGTAGAAATGGAAGTTCGTGAACTTCTTTCTACTTATGACTTCCCAGGTGATGACACTCCAATCATCCGTGGTTCAGCGCTTGCTGCACTTAATGGTGACCAAGGTCAGTATGGCGAATCTGCTGTAATCGAATTGGTTGCTGCGCTTGATTCTTACATTCCTGAACCAGAACGTGCGATCGACAAAGCATTCTTGATGCCAATCGAAGACGTATTCTCAATTTCAGGTCGTGGTACTGTAGTAACAGGCCGTGTTGAAGCGGGTATCGTTAAAGTTGGCGAAGAAGTTGAAATCGTTGGTATTAAAGATACAGTTAAAACAACTGTAACTGGCGTAGAAATGTTCCGTAAATTGCTTGACGAAGGTCGTGCTGGCGAGAACTGTGGTGTTCTTCTACGTGGTACTAAACGTGAAGACGTTCAACGTGGTCAAGTACTTGCTAAACCAGGTACAATCAAGCCGCATACTAAATTCGACGCAGAAGTATACGTACTTTCTAAAGAAGAGGGTGGCCGTCATACTCCATTCCTTAACGGTTACCGTCCACAATTCTATTTCCGTACAACTGACGTAACTGGCGCAATCCAATTACAAGAAGGCGTGGAAATGGTAATGCCTGGTGACAACGTTGAAATGTCAGTAGAATTGATCCACCCAATCGCAATGGACCCAGGTCTACGTTTTGCGATCCGTGAAGGTGGTCGTACAGTTGGTGCTGGTGTTGTTGCTAAAGTAACTGCATAATACGATAAGTTGAAACTACAGGTCGGGGACTTTGGTTCCCGATTTGTATTATAGGTCAGTAGTTCAATTGGTAGAGCGTCGGTCTCCAAAACCGAATGTTGGGGGTTCGAGTCCCTCCTGGCCTGCCATTTTTTTAAAAAAAAACTTGATGCTGGTTAAATTGTCATATAATAAGTCGCGAAGCCTACGACGAGTACAAAAATGTCGAATGATAAATCGCGTGACGCATTAAGCGAAGCGCCAATTCCACAAAGAAATAATTCTGCTGAAGTTGTTAATTCTGGTTCTCCTTTAGATATAGTTCTATGGGTTATCGCATTGATTTTATTAGTCGGTGCGGCCATGGCGGGTCAGTATTTGCCAGCGTATTGGGCACCTGCGAATAATGTTGGTGTACGCGTTGGTGTGATTTTGGCTTGTATCGTAGTGGCTTTAGGTTTATTATACGCCACCCATCAAGGCAAAGGCTTTGTTCGTTTGTTGAAAGATGCGCGAATCGAGTTACGTCGTGTGACTTGGCCGACCAAGCAAGAAACAGTGACCACATCTTGGCATGTTCTTGCGGTTGTTGTAATCGCTTCCATAGTTTTATGGTGTTTTGATTACATTTTAGGCTGGTTAATGAAGTTTATTATCGGGTAAGAGAGCTATGAAACGTTGGTACATTATTCATGCCTATTCAGGTTATGAAAAACAGGTGTTACGCTCGCTTAATGATCGAATCCAGCGTAGCGCTGTAGCCGATAGCTTTGGTGAAGTCCTTGTTCCGACTGAAGAAGTCGTAGAAATGAAGGATGGCAAGAAGCGTAAATCAGAGCGTAAATTCTTTCCTGGCTATGTATTAGTTGAAATGGAAATGAATGATGATACTTGGCACATTGTTAAAGAATGTCCAAAAGTATTAGGCTTTATTGGTGGTACGGCTGAAAAACCGGCTCCAATTACGCAAAAAGAAGCTGATGCGATTCTTGCACGTGTACGCAATACTGGTGAAGCACCTCGTCCTAAGACGATGTTTGAACCAGGCGAAGAATTACTTGTTATTGATGGTCCATTCACCGACTTTAAAGGCGTGGTGGAAGAAGTTCAATACGAGAAGTCACGTTTAACGTTGACGATTAATGTATTCAATCGACCAACTCAAGTTGAGCTCGAATTTCGCCAAGTCGAAAAAGCGAACTAATTTAAGTTGGTTGGAAAACGCCCGATTTGTTATGGATTGGGCATTGTTGTTGTAACGGTTATCGTTACTTGAAATCATTGGGGAGCCTTCATCGGCGTTTGCACCCAGAGGTAATTTGAAATGGCTAAGAAGATTGACGGCTATATCAAGCTGCAAGTTCCAGCTGGTAAAGCGAATCCATCTCCACCGATTGGTCCTGCACTAGGTCAACGTGGTGTTAACATCATGGCATTCTGTAAAGAATTCAATGCTGCTACACAAAAACTTGAAGCTGGTCTACCAATTCCTGTAGTGATTACTGTGTACAACGACAAGTCGTTCACATTCATCATGAAAACTCCACCTGCTGCTGTTCTTCTTAAGAAAGCTGCTGGTATCCAGAAAGGTTCAGCTGTACCTAACAAAACTAAAGTTGGTAAGTTGACTCGTGCTCAAATCGAAGAAATTGCGACTACTAAAGAACCAGATTTGACTGGTGCTGACTTAGACGCACGTGTACGTACCATTGCTGGTTCTGCGCGTTCTATGGGCTTGGAAGTGGAGCTTTAAGACATGGCTAAATTAACTAAACGTCAAAAAGCGATCGTAGCTGCTGTAGAAGCGCACAAAGTTTACACGCTAGAAGAAGCTGTTGCAGTTCTAGAGAGTCTTCCAGCTCCTAAATTCAAAGAATCTTTGGATGTTGCGGTAAACCTAGGTGTTGATCCTCGTAAATCTGACCAAGTTGTTCGTGGCGCGACTACACTTCCTGCAGGTACTGGTAAAACTGTACGTGTAGCAGTATTCGCTCAAGGCGCTGCTGCTGAAGCTGCTAAAGCTGAAGGCGCAGACGTTGTAGGTTTCGACGATCTTGCTGAAAGCATCCAAGCGGGTAACCTTGACTTTGACGTAGTAATTGCTGCTCCAGATGCAATGCGCGTTGTAGGTAAACTTGGTACGATCCTTGGTCCACGTGGCTTAATGCCAAACCCTAAAGTGGGTACTGTAACTCCTGACGTAGCAACTGCAGTTAAAAATGCAAAAGCTGGTCAAGCACGTTACCGCGTAGACAAAGCGGGTATTATCCACGCTGCGATCGGTCAAGTAGGTTTCACTGCTGAAGCTGTTCGTTCAAACGTTGAAGCACTTGTTGCTGACTTGAAACGTTTAAAACCTGCTACGTCTAAAGGCGTATACATTCAAAAGATCACTTTGAGCTCAACTATGGGTCCTGGTTTGATCGTTGATGTAGCAAACGTTTCTAAATAAGTCTCGACTTATTACAGAATTTTAAAGCCCTGAGTAAAAATCAAAGCGCTGCTTTGGTTTTTACGCAAGAAACGCTCCGCCGTATTTTGCAAACTTAGGCAAACTTTGAATTGATAAATATTTGTTTATCAGCGTCAAAGACCTCGGGCGAGGAGAGTTCTTCGGAACTCACTTCTTAAAAGTCCAGTCCGAGTAGACGCGGTGGTGTGATTTGTTCATCCTCCGCGTGTTAGTCCAGTGATGGATTAACGAATTGGGAGTGTGCTTCGCGTAAGCACATAAATCACCGTTAGGAGGTTTTACAATGGCTCTTCTTATCGAAGGCAAAAAACAGATCGTAGCTGAAGTAACTGAAGTTGCTTCTACTGCATTTGCTGCTGTTGTTGCTGACTACCAAGGTTTAACTGTTGAGCAATTAACTGCTCTTCGTGTTGAAGCTCGTAAACTAGGTGTTGCTACACGTGTTGTACGTAATACTCTAGCTAAACGCGCTCTTCAAGATACTCAATTCAATATCTTGAACGACAACCTTGTTGGCCCAACAATCTTAGCTTTCTCTACTTCTGAAGATGACATGGGCGCTGCTGCTCGTTTGTTCGAAGAATTTGCGAAAACTAACAAAGCATTTGAACTTAAAGCTGCTGCATTTGATGGCAAACTTTATCAAGGTGAAGAAATTAGCGTTATCGCGAATCTTCCGAACCAAGAAAAAGCGCTTACTATGCTTGCATCTGTTCTTCAAGCTCCTATTTCGAAATTGGGTCGCTTACTTACAGCGCTTCAAGAGAAAAACGAGTCAGAAGCTGCATAAGCTTAAATCTATTCACACACCATTCAATACCCATTTGGAGTTACTCTCATGGCTTTAACAAACGAAGAAATCCTAAACGCAGTTGCTGAAAAAACTGTTCTTGAACTTGTTGAACTTATTTCTGCTTTCGAAGAGAAATTCAACGTATCTGCTGCTGCTGTAGCTGTAGCTGCTGGTCCTGCTGCTGCTGCTGCTGAAGAGCAATCAGAATTCAATGTTGAATTGACTTCTTTCGGCGCGAACAAAGTTGCTGTAATTAAAGCAGTTCGTGAAGTTACTGGTCTTGGCTTGAAAGAAGCTAAAGACTTAGTTGAAGGCGCTCCACAAGTTCTTAAAGAAGGCGTTTCTAAAGAAGAAGCTGAAGAACTTAAAGCTAAGCTTGAAACTACTGGTGCTACAGTTACTGTTAAGTAATTTAGCCAGGGGTCAATTTTTAAATTGATCCCAAAATTTGGCTGATGGCTCTTGGGTCATCAGCCTTTTTGCGTTACAATAATCGGCTCGATTTTTGTTTGATTGATGTAAAAACCGTCAATTATTATAATAGATCAATAAAATCAAATGTTTACCAATATTTATCATATTTGAAAATATTGCTAAGCGTTTTAATACCACTAAAAATTGCAGCATTTGTAAAAAGTGGTGGCCATATCGGCCTGTGTAATTCCTTCTAGGCTCGTTCTGCAGGCGGGCTTAGTTTACTTTCCGAGGACTCCAGATGGCATACTCATATACCGAAAAGAAACGGATCCGTAAGAATTTTGGTAAATTGCCTAGCGTCATGGATGCTCCGTACTTGCTTTCGATTCAAGTCGACTCGTACAGAACATTCCTACAAGATGGCAAAACTCCAAAAAACCGCGAAGATATCGGTCTCCAAGCCGCATTTCGTTCAGTTTTTCCTATTGAAAGTTATTCTGGCAATGCTGCTTTAGAATTTGTTGAGTATAGTCTTGGTAAGCCTGAGTTTGATGTGCGTGAATGTATTTTACGTGGTTCGACTTATGCAGCACCAATGCGCGTAAAAATTCGTTTGATCATCAAAGATCGCGAAACTAAATCAATTAAAGACGTACGTGAACAAGAAGTGTACATGGGTGAAATGCCGCTCATGACCGAAAATGGTACCTTTGTTATCAATGGTACTGAGCGTGTAATTGTATCTCAATTACATCGTTCACCAGGTGTATTCTTTGACCACGATAAAGGCAAAACTCACTCTAGCGGTAAAGTTCTTTATTCAGCACGTATCATTCCTTACCGTGGTTCATGGTTAGACTTTGAATTCGATGCCAAAGACCTTGTCTTTGTACGTATTGACCGTCGTCGTAAATTGCTTGCGACTGTGGTTCTTCGTGCGTTGGGTTATAGCAACGAACAAGTCCTAGACATGTTCTACGAAAAAGTACCTGTGTATCTTGACATGGGTAGCTATCAAATTGACCTTGTGCCTGAACGCCTGCGCGGTGAAATGGCTCAATTCGACATCGCTGATGCTGACGGCAAAGTGATTGTTGAACAAGGTAAACGTATTAATGCACGTCATGTCCGTCAAATGGAAGCATCTGGCTTAACCAAGCTTCCTGTTCCTGATGAGTACTTGTACGAACGCATCACTGCTGAAGACATTGCATTAAAAGATGGCGATGTAATTGCTGCAAACACAGTATTGAGCCATGAGATCATGGTGAAGATTGCAGAAGGTGGCGTTAAGCAGTTCAATATTCTATTCACCAACGATATTGACCGTGGTTCTTTCGTTGCGGACTCTTTACGTGCGGATACGACTTCAGGTCGTGAAGAAGCACTTGTAGAAATCTACAAAGTAATGCGTCCAGGTGAGCCACCAACAAAAGAAGCTGCTGAAAACTTATTCAACAACTTGTTCTTCTCTTCTGAACGTTATGACTTGTCTCCAGTCGGTCGCATGAAGTTTAACCGTCGTTTGGGTCGTCCTTACGAAGTGGGTACTGATCAGAAGTCTCGTGAAGTTGAAGGTATTCTTTCAAACGAAGATATTACAGATGTATTAAAAACACTTGTTGAAATTCGTAACGGTAAAGGTGAAGTCGACGACATCGATCACTTGGGTAACCGTCGCGTACGTTCAGTAGGTGAAATGACAGAAAACCAATTCCGTGTTGGTTTGGTTCGTGTAGAACGTGCTGTTAAAGAGCGTTTAAGCCAGGCTGAAACAGACAACTTGTCTCCGCAAGATTTAATCAATGCGAAACCAGTTGCTGCTGCAATCAAAGAATTCTTTGGTTCAAGCCAGTTGTCTCAGTTCATGGACCAAAACAACCCATTGTCTGAAATTACACACAAACGTCGTGTATCAGCACTTGGACCCGGCGGTTTGACGCGTGAACGTGCAGGCTTTGAAGTACGTGACGTACATCAAACTCACTACGGTCGTGTATGTCCAATTGAGACTCCTGAGGGACCAAACATTGGTTTGATCAACTCACTTTCTGTTTATGCAAAATGTAATAACTTTGGTTTCTTGGAAACACCATACCGCAAAGTTGTTGATGGTCGCGTAACAAATGATGTTGAGTATTTATCTGCGATTGAAGAAGTAGGTACTGTGATTGCACAGGCCGATTCTGGCGTAGATAAAGACGGTAACTTGACAGAAGAATTCGTATCTGTACGTCACCAAGGTGACTTCGTACGTATGCCTCCTGAAAAAGTAACACATATGGACGTATCTGCTCAGCAGGTTGTATCTGTTGCGGCATCACTTATTCCATTCCTTGAACACGATGACGCCAACCGTGCGTTGATGGGTTCAAACATGCAACGTCAGGCTGTTCCTACGCTGATTGCTGACAAGCCACTTGTCGGTACCGGTATGGAAGCCAACGTAGCGCATGACTCTGGTGTATGTGTTCTTGCTAAACGTGGTGGTCGTATCGAGTTTGTTGATGCGTCGCGTGTGGTTATTCGTGTAAACGAAGAAGAAATGATCGCTGGTGAAGCAGGTGTAGATATCTACAACCTGATCAAATATACACGTTCGAACCAAAACACTTGTATTAACCAAAAAGTTCTCGTGAACATTGGTGATAAAGTGGGTCGTGGCGACGTATTGGCTGATGGTCCATCGACTGATGGTGGTGAATTGGCGCTTGGTCAAAACATGCGCGTAGCGTTCATGACTTGGAACGGTTACAACTACGAAGACTCGATCTTGTTATCTGAACGTGTTCTTCAAGAAGACCGTTTGACTTCGATTCATATTCAAGAATTGTCATGTGTTGCTCGTGATACCAAGTTAGGTGCAGAAGAAATTACTGCCGATATTCCTAACGTTGGTGAAGCTGCACTGTCTAAACTGGATGAATCAGGTATCGTTTATATCGGTGCTGAAGTGACTGCTGGTGACATCCTTGTTGGTAAAGTAACGCCAAAAGGCGAAACCCAGTTAACACCGGAAGAAAAATTGCTTCGCGCAATCTTCGGTGAAAAAGCAGCTGATGTTAAAGACTCATCTTTACGCGTGTCTTCAGGCGTTAAAGGTACAGTGATTGACGTTCAAGTGTTTACACGTGATGGTCTTGAAAAAGACGAACGTGCTCAAGCAATTGAAAAAGCGCAATTGGATGCTTACCGTAAAGACTTGAAAGAAGAGTTCAAAATCTTCGAAGAAGCAGCACGTGAACGTATTATTCGCTTGTTGAAAGGTCAAGAATCGAATGGTGGTGGTACCACTAAACGCGGTGACAAACTTTCAGAAGATGTGTTAGCTGGTTTAGAGCTTGTTGATCTACTTGAAATTCAACCTGTTGATGAAGGCATTGCTGAACGCCTAACTCAAATTCAAGTGTTCTTGAAAGAGAAGAGCATCGAGATTGACGAGAAATTTGCAGAGAAAAAACGCAAACTTTCTACAGGTGATGAACTGACCACTGGCGTATTGAAAGTTGTTAAAGTTTACTTGGCTGTAAAACGTCGCATCCAACCAGGTGATAAAATGGCGGGTCGTCATGGTAACAAGGGTGTTGTATCGAACATCTTGCCAGTAGAAGACATGCCGCATGATGCCAACGGTGTACCTGTTGATATCGTGTTGAATCCACTGGGTGTACCTTCACGTATGAACGTGGGTCAGATTCTTGAAACTCACTTGGGTATGGCTGCAAAAGGTCTTGGCGATAAAATCGACAAGATGTTGCAAGAACAGCGTACTATTGCCGAACTGCGTATCTTCTTAGACAAGATTTATAACAAAGTTGGTGGCGAGCAAGAAGATCTTGATAGCCTGACTGATGATGAAATCTTGGCACTTTCTAAAAACTTGCGTAAAGGTATTCCTTTAGCAACACCTGTATTTGATGGTGCTGATGAAAGCCAAATCAAAGAGTTGTTAGAGCTTGCAGACATTCCACGTACGGGTCAAACTGTATTGTTTGACGGACGTACCGGTGAACGTTTTGACCGTCCTGTAACTGTAGGTTACATGTACATGTTGAAACTGAATCACTTGGTTGATGACAAGATGCATGCGCGTTCTACCGGTTCTTACTCGCTTGTTACGCAACAGCCATTGGGCGGTAAAGCTCAATTTGGTGGTCAGCGTTTCGGTGAGATGGAGGTCTGGGCACTAGAAGCATACGGCGCGGCTTATACACTGCAAGAAATGCTTACAGTGAAGTCAGATGACGTTGAAGGTCGTACCCGTATCTACAAAAACATTGTAGATGGTAACCATTATATGGATCCGGGCATGCCTGAATCGTTCAACGTATTGACCAAAGAGATCCGTTCTTTAGGTATCAACATTGAACTGAAAAATGGTGACTAATTAGTTCCATTGAATCTCCCTTGCGAAGCAGTGCTTCTCACCTCTTGATTTAAAGAGGGGCAAGGGGGATTTCTCAGTTAAAAAACAATATTTGTGACCCAGTCGAGAAAGTGAAAATCTTCCCGACACACGGAGAAAAAAATTGAAAGACTTGCTCGATATCATGCGCAAAAAGACGGATTCAGACGGTCATGCTCCTGTAGAGTTTGACCGCATCCGTATTGGTCTTGCGTCACCAGAAATGATTAAGTCATGGTCTCACGGTGAAGTTAAAAAGCCAGAAACCATTAACTATCGTACGTTCAAACCAGAACGTGATGGTTTATTCTGTGCCAAAATCTTTGGTCCAGTAAAAGATTACGAATGCTTGTGTGGTAAATACAAGCGTATGAAATACAAAGGCGTCATTTGTGAAAAATGTGGCGTTGAAGTAACAACTGCGAAAGTACGTCGTGAACGTATGGGTCATATTGACCTTGCTTCACCAGTTGCGCACATCTGGTTCTTGAAATCATTACCATCCCGTATCGGTCTTCTTTTAGACATGACTTTACGTGATATCGAACGTGTATTGTATTTCGAATCTTATGTTGTAACAGATCCGGGTATGACTCCAATGGAGAAATACCAACTTCTTAACGATGAAGAATACTTTACAGCGTTAGAAGAACACGGTGATGAATTCAGCGCGAAAATGGGTGCTGAAGCGATTCAGGATTTGTTGAAAGACATCGATCTTGAAGCTGAAATTGCGCGTCTTCGTGAAGAAATTCCACAGACAACTTCAGAAACGAAGCTTAAAAAAGCGTCTAAACGTTTGAAGTTGATGGAAGCGTTCAACGATTCGAACAACAAGCCTGAATGGATGGTGTTGACTGTACTTCCAGTACTTCCACCAGACCTTCGTCCGTTGGTTCCTCTTGAAGGTGGTCGTTTCGCGACTTCTGACTTGAACGATCTTTACCGTCGTGTGATCAACCGTAACAACCGTTTGAAACGTCTTCTTGACCTTTCAGCTCCAGACATCATCGTGCGTAACGAAAAACGTATGTTGCAAGAGTCTGTTGATGCATTGCTTGATAACGGTCGTCGTGGTCGCGCAATCACCGGTTCAAACAAACGTCCTCTTAAATCTTTGGCAGACATGATTAAAGGTAAACAAGGTCGTTTCCGTCAAAACTTATTGGGTAAACGTGTCGACTATTCAGGTCGTTCGGTTATTACAGTAGGCCCGACTTTACGTTTGCACCAATGTGGTCTTCCTAAGAAAATGGCACTTGAATTATTCAAACCATTTATCTTTGCGAAACTACAAGCATCTGGTCAAGCGACAACCATTAAAGCTGCGAAGAAAATGGTTGAACGAGAAACGCCAGAAGTTTGGGACGTTCTTGCTCACGTGATTCGTCAACATCCAGTGATGTTGAACCGTGCGCCAACACTTCACCGTTTGGGTCTTCAAGCATTTGAACCGACCCTGATTGAAGGTAAAGCGATCCGTCTACACCCACTCGTATGTGCTGCGTTCAACGCCGACTTCGACGGTGACCAAATGGCGGTACACGTTCCATTAACACTCGAAGCTCAGTTAGAAGCTCGTGCGTTAATGATGTCTACAAACAACATCTTGTCTCCAGCGAACGGTGAACCAATCATCGTACCGTCTCAGGACGTTGTCTTGGGCTTGTATTACATCACGCGTGATGCAATCAATGCCAAAGGTGAAGGCATGGTGTTTGCGGATACCGACGAAGTAAACCGCGCATTGGCTACGGGTCAAGTTGATCTACACGCTCGCGTGAAAGCACGTGTATACCAAACTGTGATCGATGAAGATGGTAATCGCGAACAGCAAACCATTATTGTTGATACAACACCTGGTCGTTGCCTACTTTGGGAAGTTGTTCCTGAAGGTATGGACTTCCAGCAAATTAACCTTGAGATGACCAAAAAGAACATCTCGAAGTTAATCAACTCTTGCTACCGTAAATTGGGTCTGAAAGATACGGTTATCTTTGCTGACCAATTGATGTACTTGGGCTTCCGTCAAGCGACTCGCTCTGGTGTGTCGGTGGGTATGGAAGACATGTTGATCCCGCCTGCTAAATACTCAATTATTGAGAAAGCAGAAACTGAAGTTCGTGAAATTGAACAACAGTTCGAGCAAGGTTTCGTAACTGCTGGTGAACGTTATAACAAAGTAGTCGATATTTGGGCGCGTACAAATGACCAAGTCGCGAAAGCGATGATGGACAACTTGTCTTTCACTACTGTTAAAAACAAACAGGGTGAAGACGAGAAGCAAAAATCATTCAACAGTATCTACATGATGTCTGACTCTGGTGCCCGTGGTTCGGCAGCTCAGATTCGTCAGCTTGCAGGTATGCGTGGTTTGATGGCGAAACCGGATGGTTCGATCATTGAAACCCCGATTAAAGCCAACTTCCGTGAAGGTCTGACAGTACTTCAGTACTTCATTTCAACACACGGTGCGCGTAAAGGTTTGGCCGATACAGCACTTAAAACAGCGAACTCTGGTTACTTGACTCGTCGTTTGGTAGATGTAGCGCAGGATTTGGTTATTACTGAACCTGATTGCGGTACTTTAAGCGGTCTTGTAATGACTCCATTCATTCAGGGTGGTGATGTCATCGAGAACCTTGGTGCTCGAGTATTGGGTCGTGTTGTTGCTGAAGATGTGAAACGTGCTGGTTCTGACGAAGTCATTCTTCCACGTAATACACTTATTGACGAAAAACTTGCTGCCTTCATTGAAGAAGCGGGTGTCGACGAAGTTAAAGTACGCTCAGTGGTTTCTTGTGAATCTACTTTCGGTGTATGTGCGAAATGTTATGGTCGTGACCTTGCACGTGGTCATCAGGTAAATCCTGGTGAGTCTGTAGGTGTTATGGCTGCACAATCAATTGGTGAACCGGGTACCCAGTTAACCATGCGTACATTCCACGTGGGTGGTGCTGCAAGCCGAACTTCTGCTGCAAACAGTGTTCAAGTACGTAACAAAGGTACTGTACGTTTCCATAACGTGAAAACTGTACAGCATGCCAAAGGTCATTTGGTATCGACTTCTCGTTCAGGTGAAATCGGTATTGCGGATGACTTAGGTCGTGAACGCGAACGCTACAAAATCCCATACGGTGCGTCTATCGTACTGAAAGATGGTGAAGCTGTAGCAGCTGGCGGTATCGTTGCAACTTGGGATCCGCATACGCATCCACTTGTTACCGAAGTTGCAGGTAAAGTACGTTTTAGCCAAATCGCTGATGGCGTAACTGTTACATCGAAAACTGATGATGCAACAGGTATGACCACGATCGAAATCTTGCCAGTGACTTCACGTCCTGCGTCAGGTAAAGATCTACGTCCTGCTGTTGTGTTAGACACAGTGGATGGTGGCGAACAGTTCTACTTCTTGCCACAAAACACGATTCTTTCTGTCCGTGATGGCGAAACAATCGGTGTGGGTGACGTTATTGGTCGTGTACCACAAGAAACTTCACGTACTCGTGATATTACCGGTGGTCTTCCACGTGTAGCTGACTTGTTCGAAGCACGTAAACCGAAAGAACATGCAATCCTGGCTGAAATTTCAGGTGTTGTAAGCTTCGGTAAAGAGACTAAAGGTAAAAACCGTTTAGTGATTACTCCTGACGACGGCTCTGAAATTTATGAAGAGTTGATTCCGAAATGGCGTACCATTAACGTGTACGAAGGCGAACATGTGAACCGTGGTGAAACAGTTTCTGACGGTCCACAAAACCCGCATGACATCTTACGTCTGAAAGGTGAAGTGGCGTTGACTAACTACATCGTGAACGAAGTTCAGGACGTTTACCGTCTGCAAGGTGTAAAAATCAACGACAAACACATTGAAGTTATTGTTCGTCAAATGTTGCGTAAAGTTGAAATCACTGATGGTGGTGATACTAGCTTCATTAAAGGCGAACAAGTGGATTACATCCGCATGGTTGCTGAAAACCAAGCTGTACTTGCTCAGAACAAGTTCCCTGCGAAGTATGAACGTCAATTGATGGGTATTACTAAAGCATCGCTTTCTACTGACTCGTTCATCTCTGCTGCATCGTTCCAGGAAACAACTCGTGTTTTAACTGAAGCTGCTGTAACAGGTAAAGAAGATGATTTACGCGGTCTGAAAGAGAACGTAGTTGTGGGTCGTTTGATTCCTGCAGGTACTGGTCTTGCTTATCATTTAGAACGTCGTCGTCAAGAAGCTGAAGCTGCAGAGCATGAGCTTGTAAATGACTTTTCTGATGTAGACCAAGCATTAAGCCAAGCATTTAACCAAGAATTTTAATTCTTAAGTTAAGTGATTGAAAAAAGGCGCCTTCGGGCGTCTTTTTTTGTTTTAGATAGAAGAAAAGCGGTTGTTCCTAAAGGCAGAAGTGATTGGTCGAATTGCGTGGCAAGAATCCGATCATAATGTCGATGCCACAATTTTTGAAGTGATCAATAAGGGGAAAAGATATTATTGTGTATGAAGTACATGTAGAAGATAAGCAAACGTAATTTTCTGAAAAGTAGTTTTTAAATGTTTCAAGACTGTTTACAAAATGCAGCATTTCAGTGCTAATGCGTAACATTTTCCTTTTATTACTCTCCACAAATTAAGCTTAATCTAAGAAGAGTGAGAACAGGGGGAAATCCCATGAAAAAGTTAATGAGCGTAATGGCGGTTGTGACCATGTCCACTTTTATGTTGGCGGGTTGTGACAGTATGTCGCCAAGGGAACAGCGAATCGGCGCAGCAGCACTAGGTGGTGCGGTTGGTGGCGGTGTAGGTAATAAAGTCGGCGGTGGTATTGGTGCAGCAGTTGGTGGTGGTGCAGGTGCAGCGGTCGGTAGTAAAACCCAAGGTGGTTCTAACCGTAATGCAGTTTATAGTGGTGTAGGCGGTGCCATTGGTTCTGCAGTCGGTAAGAGCGTGATTGGTGGTAATGCGGGTGCTGCGATTGGTGGTGCAATTGGTGGTGGTGCCGGAGCTGCCATCGAACAGAAAAAACGTTAATTCAACGTCTTAATTGAAGTAAAAGCGCTTGATCAACAAGCGCTTTTTTATTATCGAGTGGTTGGTTTGGGATTTTTTCTACGGATATAGACCGTTTTTTCAACTTCAGCAATGCGGATGCCTGCATCATCAAAAATATTGACTGTGTATGTACGATATACAGGTGCGTAATTATCAGTAAGCTCTTTAATATGGGTTATTTCCACGGCATCTAGGCGAATATCAGCATAGACAGTGTTGCGTCCTGGCGAGAGAAAATTAATCTGAGCCGATTTATCCCAGACGATATATTTTGATCCGAGATGATGCAGCAGTAAAAGCATAAAAACGGATCGACCATGGAGTACAAGCTTCCTCCAAAATGCATCCCAACCACATTTTGATTTTTACGCGTTAAAGGCATTTTTACGCGAATGTGATCATTTGCCAAATCCATTTTTTCGATCTCAATACCTGCACCACGGTAAGGTGCGTAGCGATTGATCATAAATTTAGAGATCGCAGGTATTGTCTGTAGTTTTTTTTAAAGGCTCATAGAGGTCAATTTTTTTTATGGCTAGCCCGACCATACTAGAGCAGAATTAAAATTGGGACATTGATCAGGTTGCCCAATCATCAAGATAAATAGTCAATAAAAAAATGAGAAAGGCTTATGCAGAAAACCCAATGGGTAACAACCCGAGATCAACAGCATCTGTATGTGAAAACTTGGGGGATTGAGGAAAAACCGGCTTTAGTCTTGGTGCATGGTTACCCTGATAATCAGGAAGTATGGGAGCCGGTTATTCAGGAACTTATCCAAGATTTTTATATTGTCACTTATGATGTACGCGGAGCAGGGCAGTCCTCCATTCCAGCACGTATTCGTGACTATCGCTTAGAACAGTTATCGTTAGATTTAGAAAGTGTAGTCAATGCTGTATTAAAAGATCGGCCTTTCCATTTGGCAGCGCATGATTGGGGTTCTATTCAGCTTGGGAGTCGGTCACCGAAGCTAAATTTAAAGCACGAATTTTATCTTATAATACGATTTCAGGTCCGTGTTTAGACCATGCTGCATTTTGGATGCGTAGTCAGTTTAAACAAGACAAGGGCAAGTTCTTTAAGCAACTGAGCAAGTCTTGGTATATCGCAGTATTTCAACTACCTTTGCTGGCACCTACGGTATGGAATTTTTTCAGTCCTGAAAAATGGGGCAAAGTGCTTGAAAAGTTAGAGCACAAAAAAAACTTGCCTTTAAATCCCCATATTGCATCAGATGGGAAACATGGAATCGGGCTGTATCGCGCCAATTTTCTGCCACGCTTAACTCAGCCACGTCAGCGTTTTGCAGTCTGCCCCGTGCAAGCAATTGTGCTGAAACGCGACAATTTTGTCAGTCCTGAACTGATTGATGAAATGCCCAAATGGGCTGAAAATTTTCAGCGTGTAGATGTCGATGCCAATCATTGGGCAATATTAAGCCAACCCAAGTTGGTCGCAAATTATATTCGTAGCTTTGCTTTGGAACAGATTTAAATTCATTTACTTGTATTTAATTACATGAATTTAAATGAAAAAGTTGATGGTGGATAAAAGCCATCAATTTACAGTTTCAATGAGTTGGATCTGCTAAAATATCGGCTTTTCATCTTCCTCTCAATTGATTATGTTCGCAATTATTGCCGCTATCGGAGTCATGTTCGGACTCTCATTAGCTCGTGTGCCTGTGGTATTTGCATTGGTGATCGGTGCTGTTGCCGGTGGTTTATTGGCCGGTTTAGGTCTACAAGGAACTTTAGATGCATTTAATAATGGCCTAGGTGGCGGGGCTAAAATTGCCTTAGCCTATGGTATTTTAGGTGCATTTGCACTTGCTTTAGCACGGTCGGGTTTGCCGGATTTATTGGCTTATAAACTGATTTCCACCTTAAAAGGGGATGCCAATGTTCAATCGCAAAATAAAGTTAAATATTTAATTTTCTTTACGATTGTCGCTGCTGCAGTGTCTTCGCAAAACCTAATTCCTGTTCATATTGCTTTTATCCCGGTTTTGATTCCACCTTTGTTAAGTGTCTTTAACCATTTAAATTTAGACCGCCGCGCTGTGGCCTGTTTATTAACTTTTGGTTTATGCGCCACCTATATGCTGGTTCCGGTCGGATTTGGTGCCATTTTCCTGAATGATATTTTAGGACAAAACATCAATACTTTTGGTAAGCCTTACGGTTTTGAAATTAGCTACGATCAAATTCCATCTGCAATGGCTATTCCCGTTTTTGGCATGTTCGTGGGACTATTGATTGCGGTCTTTTATAGCTATCGTAAACCACGAATTTATAAAGAAATTCAGCTTGAGGCAAGTCATCATAGTATTTCCGGTGAGGTTGTTACCGATGCGAATGCTAAGCCACAAATTGCAAAATTCACCTTGATAATGGCCGCTTTTGCAGTCATTGCGACCTTGGCTGTACAGCTTTATTCAGATTCGATGATTCTTGCCGGTTTGGTGGGTGTCGCAATTTTAAGCTGCGCGGGTATTTTTAAGTGGAAAGAAGCGGATGATGTGATTATTACCGGTATGCGAATGATGGCATTGGTCGGTTTTATTATGATTGCCGCACAAGGTTTTGCATCCGTCATTGAGGCCACCAATCAAGTTCCTGCTTTGGTCAATGCATCTGTTGAGTGGATTGGTAACAGTAAAGGTCTGGCTGCATTTTTAATGTTGCTGGTCGGTTTGCTGATTACTTTAGGGATTGGTTCATCGTTCTCTACGGTGCCGATTTTGGCCATTATCTATGTGCCTTTATGTATTCAATTTGGCTTTAGTCCCGCTGCAACCATTGCAATTATTGGTACCGCCGCAGCTTTGGGCGATGCGGGTTCTCCAGCCTCTGATTCAACTTTAGGACCAACCTCAGGTTTAAATATGGATGGACAACATGACCATATGAAAGACAGTGTGGTTCCTACCTTTATCCATTTTAATATTCCTTTATTGATATTTGGATGGATTGCTGCAATGGTTCTTTAATCTAAACTAATATTTAAATTAAGTTTGATTCTGTTTTATGTATAATGTTAATAGATTTATTTTAAATACATCTTTTAAATACTTAATACAATAAACCTGATTAATATACTCGGAATATAATAATAAACTTGATTAACTTGGTTGGTATTTAAAACCAACCAAGTTAGTCTATTTAAAATAAATACTTAATATTATCAATTGCTTGAAAATAAATATAATTATTATTAATTAATCACTCTTGCATATTAATTTGTCTCGTGTTTATTATTAATTAATGTTTAAAAATTGTTGTTATTATTCTTCCAAGGGGTATTTAAAATGTTAAAACAAGTTGCTCTTATTACATTATTGGGAATGTCTGCTTCTACGATGGCGGGTCAGTGGCAGGTTAAAGTGGGTGCTTCTGCTCTGGCACCACAAAATGATGATAATGGTATTATTGCAGGTGGTAAGGCGACCGTAAGCAATGAACTGGGTTTTACCCCTTCAGTAGAATATTTCTTTGATAACTCACCTATTTCTGTAGAATTGTTATTGGCGACTCCTTTCAAACATGATGTAAGTATTGAAGGTTTAGGTGAGGTAGCAAGCTTTAAACATTTACCACCCACTGTGACCGCTAAATATAACTTTAAAAATTCAACTCGCTTTACTCCTTATGTCGGTGTTGGTGCAACTGTGGTTGTACCTTGGGATGAAGAGACCAAAGGTGCAATTGCAGGTTCAAAACTTGAAGCCGATGTAGCTTATGGTGTTGCTGGGCAAGTTGGTTTTAACTTCCAGCCTGCAGATGCTAAAAATTGGGGTGTTTTTGCAGATGTACGTTATGCTCAGGTTGAAACAGACTTAGAATTAGATGGTACAAATATTGGTGAATTGGAAGTAAACCCTTGGGTTTATACAGTCGGTTATAGCTACAAATTCTAAGACTAAAATAAAAATAAGCGCCAAAAAACCTCATCTTTATAGATGGGGTTTTTTAATGAAAAACTTACAATAAATCACATAGATTGAGCACTTTGATACTACTTAATGATCAAGATTTTGTTTAAGTTGGTTATATACAATAAGCTAAAAAGAGAAAACAAATCATGAAATTATTCAATTTATACAGTGTGGTCTTTTTTAGCCTATTTAGTGGTTCTGTTTTTGCTGCAAGTTTCAATTGTGATAATGCCCGAACACAAACAGAACATGCCATTTGTGAGCATCGTGCTGTAAATGATGCCGATGTTAAAATGGCCACCACCTATAATATTATTAAGCGCCTGGTTCCTATGGGGACACGTGGCGTTATTCAGGATGAACAGGTAAAGTGGCTACAATTACGTGATCAATGTGGTAACTCGAGCCGTTGTTTAAGCGAAGTATATAAAATGCGCCAACAAAAACTGGATCTGTATATGGATCGTGTTTATAAACAAGGCCCTTTTTAAGAAAAATTTATTCCTTACTATTGAAAATTTCTCAAGTCACTCCATTCATTAAGCATTCAATAAAAAGTGTTTAATGAATTTAAGGAGTGACTGATGAGCGAACAAAGTACACAAAAACATAGTTTCCAAGCGGAAGTAGCCCAACTTTTACATTTGGTGACACATTCACTTTATTCAAATCCGGAAATTTTCTTGCGCGAACTAATTTCGAATGCATCTGATGCATGTGATAAGTTGCGTTTTGAAGGAATCAATCATCCAGAATATTATGAAAATGATCCTGAACTACATGTTCGGGTCACTCTAGATAAAGACAATAAAACCATCACCATTTCAGACAACGGGATTGGTTTAACTCAACAAGAAGCGATTGATAATTTAGGTACGATTGCTAAGTCTGGCACCAAAGATTTTATGTCTAGACTGTCAGGTGATCAGAAGGCCGATGCACAATTGATTGGCCAGTTTGGTGTTGGTTTTTATTCAGGCTTTATTGTTGCCGAAAAAATTACCGTTGAATCCCGTCATGCAGCTGCAGATGCTAGTGATGGCGTACGCTGGATCAGTCAAGGCACAGGTGATTTTGAAGTTGAACAAATCACCAAGGCTTCACGTGGAACAGATATCATTTTGCATTTACGTGATAATGCACTTGAGTATTTAGAGTCTTATAAAGTTAAGCAAATCATCAATAAATATTCTGACCACATTAGTTTGCCAATTGAAATGCAAAAAGAAGTTTGGCAACAAGAAGAAGTGGCTGAAGGTGAAGAACCTAAAGCAGGTCAGATGGTCAAAACGGATGAATGGGAAGCGATTAACTCAGCAAGCGCACTTTGGACCCGAAATAAAAATGAGATCACTGACGAGCAATACATAGAGTTTTATAAGAACTTAAGCCACGACTTTGAGGCACCATTGGCTTGGGCACACAATCGTGTTGAAGGTAGTACCGAATATACCCAATTGCTGTATGTACCAAGCAAAGCTCCTCACAATATCTTTACTCGTGAAGCGAAAGCGGGCATCAAGCTGTATGTAAAACGTGTGTTCATTATGGATGAAGCAGATAACCTGATTCCAAATTATTTGCGTTTTGTACAGGGTGTGGTCGATAGTGCTGATCTTCCACTCAATGTCAGCCGTGAACTGCTACAGGAAAGTCGTGATGTTAAAACTATTCGCGAAGGTAATACCCGCCGTATTTTAACCATGCTGGATAGCTTGGCGAAGTCGGAAGATGAAAAAGACCAAGAGAAATTCAAACAGTTCTATGCCGAATTTGGTTCAGTGATTAAAGAAGGTTTGGGCGAAGACTTTGGCAACCGTGAGCGTATTTTAAAATTATTACGTTTCTCTACATCGACCAATGATGAGATTGCAACTTCATTGGCAGATTACAAAGCACGAATGAAAGAAGGGCAAAAAGCCATTTATTATGTGACTGCCGATAGTCTAAGTGCTGCAAAAAACTCACCACAACTGGAACTGTTCAAGAAAAAAGGCATTGAAGTACTATTGATGGCGGACCGTGTGGATGAATGGGCGATGGAATTCGTCAATGAGTTTGATGGTACGCCTATGCAAAATGTGGCTAAAGGTGCAGTGGATTTAGGTGATCTGCAAGATGCAGAGGAGAAGAAAGCACTTGAAACTGCCGCTGAACAATTTAAACCAGTGGTTGAAAAACTGTCGGATTCACTGAAAGCCAAAACCAAAGAAGTGCGTGTAACCACACGTTTGGTCGATTCTCCTGCATGTTTGGTGACGGGTGAAGGTGAGCTTTCTCCACAATTGATTCGTATGTTGAAACAAGCAGGTCAGGCTGTACCAGAAAGTAAACCGATTCTGGAAATTAACCCAGAACATCCTTTGGTAAAAAAACTCGAAGGCTCGAATCAGTTTGATGATCTGGCTAATGTGATCTTCGATCAGGCAGTGATTGCAGAAGGTGGTTTACCCGATGACCCGGCTGAATATGTAAAACGTATTAACAGTTTGTTGTTGAAATAAGTCCTTTCCTCATTAAGAAAAAAACCTCCTTCGGGAGGTTTTTTATTGAAATTATAACTGTGGGCAAGTAGCAGTTATGCACAAAGCAGATTAAAATAATGCTTCCAAACGCACGGATGCACCAATGAAATGACTACGATCATCCCGATGATTATTAAAATAATTTAAATTGCCTTGGAGATAAAACCATTCACGCCATAACGGTTGGCGCCAAGAAACGAAGGGCCCCCAGCTATTTAAACGTAAGTCATTATTATTTAAAAAACCACCGGTATAAATACCATAACTAAAGGTATTTGCATGGAAAAACTGATGCTGTCTAAACAGGTTGTTATCCCAGGTTAAGTCATCATCTTGCTCATCTGCATAAGTGAGATTGAGTTGGTTAGAAAGAATAGCTTTATCAGGATGGGCATGAGTGAGCTCAAAGTTGGTTCTTAAATAATTTTTACTATCAATGCCATAGCGATAAATCTGTTCAGCATGAAAACTGAAATCATTCTCCAGTGTCCAATCCCTGGATGCTTTTAGACGGAGATAAATATCATTTCCTGAACGAAGTCCCAAATCCAAATCAGTTTCGAAAGGGAGGCGCTTAGAAAAATCTGACCAACGCAATGCAAAAGAACTGTTATTTTCACGGGTACGTTGCCGGTCTATGGTTTTATCATCGCTACTTCCTGGATTTTCATCGGTAATGGCAACATTGTTATCCAGTTCATTATCTAAAGAATCATCACCAAAAACGACACTTGCTTTACGCTTTAAAGTTGGAAGTTTAATTTTGCCGCGGATACGCGGTTTAATTTCATAACCATCATGTTTATTCCAACTATTATCCACGATTACACGTAATGTCGCCGATGCCGGTTTTTCTGGGTCTGTTTTACCGAACCAATTGTCAATTTTATGCGAGGTATTATCTGCCCAGTTTCGAACTTTAAGTTGGTTGCGGTCTAACCAAGTTTGATCAGCAGTTTGCAAGATGGGTGGAACAATAGGTTCATTCGATTGTTGTGGTAAAAATGTCGGTAGTGCATCGATCCAATTTGGAATTTGATAAAGCAAATTATAGTCTTCATTCTTAGTCGATAATGAACTCGGGGGGGAATCAGTGACTTGTTCTGAAGTCTCAGATCCATTTGAGACGTTCATGATCCCAGAGACCAGTATAAATAACAGCGATTTCGATAAAGTGATTTTCTTTTTTGGCATATCCTTGCTCTTATATTTCTGATCATTTGATAGTCTTGTAAAAATTGCCATTAAAAAGCAAGCTTTGGCTACAAAAAATAAAACTTAATCTGAAATATGCTTTTGAATTGCCTCATATAGCTGATAACAGTCGATTGGAGATTTCAGCTGGGTAATAATATTCTGAATTAATTGCCAGCTTACCCCATGGTGACGTTCTAATAAAAAATAAGGATAAGCCGATTCAGTCCGAGCAAGCCTTAAGCGTTTCTGCCCATGAATAACTCGAATTTTTTGTCTGTCTTTTAATAAAAGCAGCGGTGTTTTAAAGTCAGCAGGACTTTCCTCAAATTGAATAAATTTTTGAGTTTGAAAAAGCTGTGCAGGAATAAAAGGAATATAGTTTTCACTTGTCCAAATTAAAGTTGCTTTTTGTGTATAGCTATAAAATAGAGCCTCAAAATCAGTAAAATTCTCTGCAAGATCTTCCCAGTGAATTTCTTTAATCGCAGCGATATGCTGTTGGGATTGCCCGGTAAAGCCATTCATTAAAGGAATGGCTTGTACTTGGTTCTCTGCACCCAACAATGCTAAATATTTAATAAAACAACCTTGCGAATTGATTTGTTCAGCCAGATAAATTGGACGTTGTTGCCAATTTTGTAAATCTGAAGCATGTATGAGCAAATCGAGATGTTGAGAAATTTCTGGAAGGCCTGGAATTTCTAAAACATATAATGCTTGTACAGAAGAATTTTCCTCATGCAGAGGATGA
Organism: Acinetobacter sp. ANC 4862; assembly: GCF_004336635.1. Lineage (GTDB taxonomy): Bacteria > Pseudomonadota > Gammaproteobacteria > Pseudomonadales > Moraxellaceae > Acinetobacter. Next base: position 364 of record NZ_SJXH01000028.1, on the reverse strand, counting down.
ATATGTGCGATATATGAGCCTAGTTTTACGCTTTGAGGACAATCCTTTTTGCTAAGTTTTTCAGCTCTAAGGGGAGCTTGAGCCGTTATTGCAGGAATTGCCTGTTGATCATCCTTTAATATAGGTGGCAGTTCATTAATAACTTGTGCATCACCTTGCTGTACCAGGGAATCTAGTGTGGTTGTAGGCTCATGAGCATACGGAATATCAACTTGTGACTCGATTAAACCTGGCTCATTGATTTGATTTTGTTCTTGTATAGCAGGTGTAGACAGATTCAAGTTTGTCTCGGTCTCGGTCTCGGTCTCGGTCTCGGTCTCGGTCTCGGTCTCGGTCTCGGTCTCGGTCTCGGTCTCGGTCTCGG
>NZ_SJXH01000027.1 GCF_004336635.1 Acinetobacter sp. ANC 4862 | reverse complement strand
ACTGCCTGTGTGGTTGCGAAACTCGTTTTTTGGGCAGAGGCAATATCTTTAATTGCAGGAGCAAGTGAAGCTAGAGGATTCATATTGAGCTTTACAAGGCTATTGTAGCGTTTAATAAGACGCAGATCTAAGCCAGAGATGTTAAATTGAAGAGCATGCTCCTCAATTTAACGCAAAACATGAGAATTGTGTAGATACCTATGCCCTAAGGGAGAATGAGATATACACTTATGGGGCAGGGTTAGGCTGTTGGCGATGAATATCCTCAATACCTTGTAAAACCTCAGCGGATAAATCAATTTCAAACGCCTGGATATTTTCTTTGAGCTGATCCAGATTGGTTGCACCAATAATGGTACTGGTCACAAAGAACTGCTGTTTGATAAATGCCAAGGACAATTGTGTCAGGGTTAAACCATGTCGTTCAGCAAGTTGAGCATATTGTTCGGTTGCCCATTCGCTCTCTGGATTGCTATAGCGGCTAAAACGAGAAAAGAGTGTGACGCGTGCGTTTGCAGGACGTGCACCATGACGGAATTTACCCGTCAAATAACCGAAAGCTAAAGGTGAATAGGCAAGCAGTCCCACATTTTCATAATGGGCAATTTCTGACATGCCAATTTCATAGGTACGGTTTAACAGGTTATATGGATTTTGCACACTGACAAATTTTTCCAAGCCTAATTTTTCAGCCAAATGCAAAAACTTTAAGGTTCCCCAAGGGGTTTCATTAGACAGGCCAATATAGCGAATACGGCCTTTTTTAATTTCATCACTTAAAGCGCTTAAGGTTTCTTCTAAAGCAGTGATTTCTGTGTCTTGATGGGCTTCAGTGTTGCCATAACCGAGCTTGCCAAAGAAATTGGTTGGACGTTGTGGCCAATGCAGTTGATATAGGTCGATATAATCGCTTTGCAAGCGTTTTAAGGAACCATCTATGGCCGAGCTAATCTCGGATGCGGTAAATCGGGTTTGTCCATCACGGATGTGGCTGCCGCCTTGTGAGGGACCTGCTATTTTTGAAGCAATAAAAAGCTGATCTCGTTTGCCACGCTCTGCGATCCAATTACCCAAGATGGTTTCGGTTGCCCCTTGAGTTTCAGGTTTTGGTGGCACAGGATACATTTCAGCTGTGTCCCAAAAAAACAGACCTTGATCTAAAGCATATTCAAGTTGTTGAAAAGCCTCTGCCTGAGTATTTTGCTCACCAAAGGTCATGGTGCCTAAACAAATTTCAGGAACCAAAATTCCGGTATTGGCTAAAGGTTTGAGTTGCATAGTGCTTGATCCTTGAATTTTTATCATGAAATTTTAAATGACTTAAGGCTACCTGATTTTTTGATCAGAGTTAAAGCATGAATAGTTTTAAAGTTGTCATAAAATTTACAAAAGGATGTGAATAAAAAATGATGCATAAAAAAAGCAAACCCTAGGATTTGCTTTTTTTTATGCGCACTAAAGAATAAAAACTTATTCTTCGTCTGCAAGCTCATCTACAGCTACATTTGCATCTTCAGTTGACACATCAAAAATAAGAATGGCTTTACCATCCGTTTCGATCATGCCTTGTTCTTCAAGCGTTTTTAAAACGCGACCCACCATTTCACGAGAACAACCGACGATACGGCCAATTTCTTGACGCGTAATACGGATTTGTCGGCCATTTGGTAAAATCATTGCTTCTGGTTGAGAAGAAAGGTCGATTAAGCAACGCGCAATACGACCAGAGACATCAATAAATGCCAGGTCAGTCACTTTACGTGTTGTATTTTTTAAGCGACGAACAAGTTGAGCAAATACAGCATAGCTAAGATCTGGATACTGCTTACTTAACTCGTGGAAGTTATCATAGGTAATTTCAGCAATTTCACAGACGTCACGTGTACGGACTTCCGCAGTACGTTGTGGATTTGCTTCAAAGAGACCCATTTCCCCAAAAAAGTCTCCTGCATTCAAATACGCAACCACAATTTCACGTTCATCATCTTCACGTAAAATAATGGATACTGAACCTTTTAAAATTAAATAAAGTGATTTTGATTCAGTGCCTGCGTCGATAATTGCAGTACGTTTTGGATAGCGATTAATATATGCACGTTTTAATAATGCTTTGACTGACTCTGGTAATTGACCAGGAGAAAGTGCGTCGGTACTAAGTTGTGAAAAGCTTGCAGTCATGCTAACGGTTCCGAATATGGATAAGTAATAGATCGCACAGACCTAAAATGAACTTGTCACATAGAAGAGATGAAATTCCTTATCAACTCAATTTATGTTAGTGTACAGGTACTTCGTAAATTTATAGCTTTTTTCAGGTAGTTGCAATGCAAACAAGCGTACATTGGCTAGAGAATGTTGCTTTTGAAGCAAAATCAGAAAGTGGTCATCACATTGTCATGGATGGTGCTGAGGCATATGGTGGTGAAAACCGTGGCCCACGTCCCATGGAGCTGATATTAATGGGACTTGGTGGGTGTGCTTCCTTTGATATTGTGACTATTTTAAAGAAATCACGCCAAGATGTGACAGGGGTAACATGTCAGTTAAAGGCGGATCGTGCTGATACAATTCCTGCGGTGTTTACCAAAATTCATTTACACTTTGTCGTGACCGGTAAAGCTGTGAAAGAAAAACAGGTGGCTAAAGCAGTTGAACTTTCTGCTGAAAAATACTGTTCAGCAAGCAAAATGTTATCTGATGGTGGTGTTGAAATTACCCACGATTTTGAAATTATTGAAGCTGCGTAATAAAAAAAATTAATGGCAATTCCAGGTGAATTGCCATTTTTTATAAACAATAAAACTTAAAATTATTCTATAAAATATAGTCAGTGCAATCCTAATGCACAATTTTAAAAACTGATTTCATTATTTCACTTCTTATTTGATCAAAATTAAATCTCTAATCTTTTACTGAATCAAAGTTTGAATCAATCAAATTAAATTCGTATATAAACTAAAAGCAAATATATGGTTTTAAAATTTCACAGCTACATAGGCTGAGTAGTCCATTATTTAACCAAACATCGTGATGAAATATATTTTGAATAGAATTTAATACAGAAGATACTAAATTTAGCTTGAAAAAAGAGAAAGACATACCCATATTATAATTAAGCTTTATGTGTTGTTTTTGTTTCTTTAGTCTTTGAAAATTAAAATATTTTTTAAGAAATTATATTGAAAAATATCAAAGCATTCCCATCTATTACCCAAGTACAAAATTTGTTGTGAGGAAAATAAGAATGCGTTTTGAAAAATTTACAAATCGCTTGCAGCAAGCTTTATCAGATGCTCAATCTCTAGCAATGGGTAAAGACAATACCTCCATCGAAGGTATTCACATTTTATCGGTGCTCTTGCAGGAGCCCGCCAATATCAGCTTGTTACAACAAGCCGGGGCAAATCTACGAGATCTTCAGACTAAGCTACAACAAGCATTGAATGATGCAGCGACTATTGCCAATCCCACTGGAGATATCAATCTCAATCCTGAAGCGGTACGTGCTTTAAATTTGGCAGACAGCTATGCACAAAAAGCCGGGGATGAATTCTTATCGACTGATTGGGTATTGCTCGCTTTAGCTGAAACCGGTGCAACCAAAACTTTACTGAATAATGTAGGCGTGACATCTGCAGGCTTACGCAAAGCAATTGAAAATATTCGAGGTGGTGAAAAAGTCATGAGTAATACCCACGAAGATCAACGTGATTCGCTCAATAAATACACCATTGATTTAACTGAACGTGCCATGTCAGGTAAATTGGATCCCGTGATTGGGCGAGATGAAGAAATTCGTCGTACCATTCAGGTTCTGTCACGTCGTACCAAAAATAATCCGGTACTGATTGGTGAGCCAGGTGTTGGTAAAACTGCAATTGTAGAAGGTTTGGCACAACGAATTGTCAATGGAGAAGTGCCAGAAGGCTTAAAAGGTAAACGCGTTTTATCTTTAGATTTGGGCTCATTACTTGCAGGTGCAAAATATCGTGGCGAGTTTGAAGAGCGATTGAAAGCCGTCCTGAAAGATCTGGCTAAATATGAAGGCGAAATCATTCTCTTTATTGACGAGTTACATACCCTGGTCGGTGCCGGTAAGGGTGAAGGTGCGATGGATGCAGGCAATATGCTGAAACCTGCATTGGCACGTGGTGAACTGCATTGCGTAGGTGCAACAACGCTAGATGAATATCGTCAATTCATTGAAAAAGATGCCGCGCTGGAACGTCGTTTCCAGAAAGTATTGGTCGATGAACCGAGTGTTGAAGATACCATTGCAATTTTACGTGGTTTGAAAGAAAAGTACGCAACCCATCATGGCGTACAGATTCTAGATTCAGCCATTATTGCGGCTGCAAAAATGTCGCATCGTTATATTACAGACCGTCAATTGCCCGATAAAGCCATTGATTTGATTGATGAAGCAGCTTCGCGAATCAAAATGGAAATTGACTCGAAACCTGAGCCACTCGACCGTTTGGATCGTCGTTTAATCCAGTTAAAAATGCAACTGGAAGCGGTGAAACAGGATGAGGATTCAGTCAGTAAAGCTGAAGTGTCACACTTGGAAAAACAAATCGAAGAAGTTCAGCGTGAATATAGTGATTTGGAAGAACAGTGGATCGCTGAGAAAAGATTGGTTGAAGGTACAAGTCAAGCACAAGTGGAATTGGATAAAGCGCGTACTGCTTTTGAAAAAGCACAACGTGAAGGGGACTTGGCAGAAGCGAGCCGTTTGCAATATGGCGTGATTCCCGAGTTGCAAAAACGTCTGGAAACAGAAGAAGTTGCTGAAGAAAGTAATGAAGAGCCAAAACTCATTCGTACCAAAGTGACTGAGAATGAAATTGCGGAAGTGGTTAGTGCTGCAACGGGTATTCCAGTGGCGAAAATGCTGCAAGGCGAACGTGAAAAACTGCTTCAAATGGAAGATTTCTTACATAATCGTGTAGTTGGACAAGATGAAGCGGTAGTTGCCGTATCCAATGCGGTACGTCGTTCACGCGCAGGCTTATCTGATCCGAATCGTCCAAGTGGTTCATTCTTGTTCCTTGGTCCAACAGGTGTAGGTAAAACCGAATTGACTAAAGCCTTGGCAAACTTCTTGTTTGACAGTGACGATGCCATGGTTCGTATCGACATGAGTGAATTCATGGAGAAACATTCGGTGAGTCGTTTGGTTGGTGCACCTCCAGGATATGTGGGTTATGAAGAAGGTGGTGTATTAACCGAAGCGGTGCGTCGTAAACCTTATAGTGTAGTGTTGTTTGATGAGGTAGAAAAAGCGCATCCAGATGTGTTTAACATCTTGCTGCAAGTTCTTGATGATGGACGTTTAACCGACTCTCAAGGGCGTGTGGTCGATTTTAAAAATACAGTCATCGTCTTAACCTCTAATCTAGGTTCGCAGGATGTACGCGAATTAGGTGACAATGCAACCGATGATGAAGTTCGTACAGTGGTAATGAGTGCTGTTTCTCAACACTTCCGTCCAGAATTCATTAACCGTATTGATGAGCTGGTGGTGTTCCATTCACTGAAAAAAGCACAAATTCGTGGCATTGCAGATATTCAGTTGAATCGCTTGCGTGCACGTTTAAGTGAAAAAGACATGCGCCTTTCTGTGGATGATAGTGCCTTTGATCAATTGATTGATGCTGGTTTTGACCCTGTGTACGGTGCGCGACCATTGAAACGTGCAATTCAACAGCAGGTTGAAAATACATTGGCTCAAAAAATCTTGAGCGGGGATTTTCTAGCCGGTGACACAATTTTGATTAAAGCTGAAAATGGTCATCTTGAGTTTGAAAAAATGAAATTAAGTTAATCACTTGCATAAACCAAAAGATAAAAAAACCCAGCCTCGGCTGGGTTTTTAATTTTTACGTTTGTCGTATTTATTGTTTAGATACGTAAAGCTAATTGCAATTTATCAATTCATAGTTCTACTATTGCATTTGAATCTACAACTTGGATGTGTAGATCATGGCTTTATAAAAAACAAAAAAAGTGCTTGCTGGATAGCAAGTGGAAGGGATAAAAACTATGTTGGAATTTAAGCTTTTACGGCAATTGAAAAAGGAGCCGTATAGTCAGTATAAACATACCGGTAATGTGACAATACAAGAAATCAAGCGTATGTATGATATTTACCAAAAATATTATGCCAATACCCGTTATGAAATTTTTGAACGTGATTTTTTAGAAAAAACCGGTGTTTTCTTTATTATCGAACCTAAAAACAAACAAATCGTCGGCTTCTCTACGGTGATGGAACGTGACTTCGTGGTCAACGGTAAAGCTCGCCATGCCTTTTTTAGTGGTGACACGATTATTGAGCAAGCTTATTGGGGAAATCGGGCTTTAACGCGTGCCATGTACCGTTATATTGTTAGCTTTAAAATGCGTTATCCACTGACGCCAATCTACTGGATATTGATTTCTAAAGGCTTTAAAACCTATTTGTTGCTGGCAAATAATTATTATAGTTATTATCCGCACTACGGTGAAAAAAATTCGCATTTACAAGATTATGTCGATTCCTATTGCCGACAATATTTTGCCGAATATTATGATAAATCCTCAGGTCTACTGAATTTCGGTGAAGATTATCAACCTTTAAAAGCAGACGTTGCACCCATTACCAAAGAATTACGCGAGAAAAACACCAAAATCGCATTCTTTGAAGAGAAAAACCCAACATGGGTGGAAGGGACAGAATTACCCTGTATCGGTGAACTGCGTTGGAGCGATTTATATCGCTTTATTAGCCGCTTCATGAGCAAAAATATAAGTGTGGGTAAAGTGGAAAGCCAAATACCACAAAAGCGTCCATTACATATTGCTTTGGATTCAGATTCTAAGGTGGCGTAACTATGGGATTGCTGCTGTCAGCTTCACATCAAATACTTGAATTCGCCTGCCGAAAAGCATTTCAGCGTTATCGGCAGCAAGCGAATGATTTAGAAACGGTACAACGTCAAAAGTTGGATCAGTTCTTAAAGCAGCATACTTCGCAAAGTCTGAGTTATGAACAGTTTGTAGAGAAATATCCACTCACCCATTATAGCCATTGGAAAGAAAAAATTGAACAGTCTCGCCAAAGTGACAAAAACTGTTTGGGGTCGGGAAAAATTGTTCGCTTTCAACCCACCAGTGGTTCAAGCGAAGCGCTGAAATTTATTCCCTATACGCAAAGTTTTTTAAATGAATTAGACGAAGCCATTGGTTTATGGCTCACTAATTTATATCGTGAATATCCACAATTAAAAAATTCAACCCATTATTGGTCGGTGTCATGGTTACCAGAAAGCCAACGTAAACTTTTAGAAAACAGTAATCTCAATGATGACAGTGCATTACTCAATGTTTCAAAACGTGTTTTAAGTAAAATTACTCAATCTGTGCCGGCTGAAATTGCTTTAGCAGCTTCAGCAGAAGATGCGATGTTTGCGACCGCCGTGTTTTTGGTTGCAGATAAAAATCTAGGCATGATTTCAGTGTGGAGTCCGACTTTTGCACTGCAATTATTGGACGTGATTGAACAGAGTCAAAATGAAATTGTGAAAGTGCTGAGAACGGGGCAGTGGAAGCGCCGCAGTCTGGATTATTTAAAAGCACCACAATCCTCAGAGCAAAGTTATAAATTACAACGCCTTGATTTAAAAGACCCAACTGCTTGGAAAAATCTTTGGTCTAAATTGACCTTAATTTCCAGTTGGGATACAGCAAGTGCTGAACGTTGGGCCAAACATTTACAAGATCGTGTAGCGAATGTTGCTTTTGAGGGGAAGGGCTTATGGGCAACAGAAGGCGTAGTCACAATTCCTTTTAATAATTGTTATCCACTTAGCTATCAGTCACATTTTTATGAATTTTTGAATGTGGAAAGTGGTCAAACCGTACCTTCATGGGGGCTTAAACAGGGTGATATTGTGAGTCCTGTTATTACTACGGGTTCTGGACTGATCAGATATGTGATTAATGATGAACTTGAAGTGACCGGTTTTTATGAGAAAGTTCCATGCTTTTTGTTTTTAGGACGAAAAATGACGGTCGATTTGGTGGGTGAAAAAATTGATCAAATGGCTGCTCAGAAAATATTAACGACATTTCAGCAAGAGGATTATGTTCCAGTTAGTTTATTGGGAATCGAGTTTTGTGAGATTAAAAAGCCTCACTATGTTTTATTAAGTGAAGGTAATTTAGCCAAGCAACCTTCAGTAGCAGAATTAGATGAATTGTTAAAAGAAAATTTTCATTATGAATTGGCACGAAATTTAGGTCAGTTAGATGAACCTGAGGTCAAACATGTAGATGATGCTTGGCATTACTATAAAACCTTAGCAATGCATAATGGAATGATCGAAGGGAATATTAAACCTGAACCTTTGAAAAAAATGAAAACAAAAATAATTTAAGTATATTTGAGTAAAACTATATGAGTTTAAACGTATTGTATGCACAAAAAGATAATGATAACCAAATTTATCGCTCGAAAAATGAACCGAATTTTTTGGTGCGCTCCGCTACAGAGGCAGATGATGAGCAACTGGTGCAATTGATTGCGGAAACCATGCCAAGCAACTGTATGACCTGGGCTTTCGAGCGTTATCCAAGTTATCTCAGTGCCAGTCATGCACAGTATAATTGTCCAGATATCAAGTTGGTTGTACCTGAGGAAAATCCGGCACAAGTGGTTGGTATGATGAATCTCGGTTGGCGCTATTGTTTTATCAATGGTCAAGCAGACTTATTGCGTTATGTTGCGGATTTGCGCATGCATCCTAAGCACCGCGGCAATAAAGTGCTGCGTCTACTGATGGACTATGTCTATGACGAAATTCCACTGAATACTATTTTTGAAAGTGTGGTTTTAGAAGATAATACCGTCGCATGTAATATTTTACACAATGAGCGTAAAGGTTTTCCCGAACCGTTTCATTATGATGATATTTGTACCTTTACGGTGTCACAAGCGCAGAAACCAGCACAATTTAAGCAATATCATTTTCAGAAAATGAATGCGAGCCATATAAATGAAGCCAATGCATTTATCTTGACGATGAAACAGTATTATAATTTTTTACCGAATTATGATTTTTCAGGTTTGGTGGAATCGAATCATCCCTTTTGGTTGGGCATGAATATCAATGATTTTTATCTCATATATGACCAAAATAATCAAATTGTCGGTCTGTATGGTTTGTGGAATCAAAAAGCTTTTAAACAAACCCGTGTTGTCGATTACTCTTTGCCCTTAAAAGTCATTAAGCCTTTTTATAATGTCTATGCTGGCATTCGAGGTGTCTTGTCATTACCGAAAAAAAATGATGCCTTTGAATATTTGATGATTCATAGTGCTTTATGCCATCCTGAGCAACAAGAGGTTTTCGCCAGTCTGATTTTCCATGCTAAGCAACAGACTAAATTGCGTCATAAACAAGCCTTTTGTATTACCTTGGCAAATAATGACCCACGTATTCATTGGATGGGCAATACCACCTCTCATGTGATTCAAGCCAAGCATTATTTCCATAGCTTTAAAGGCAATCCCTATACCAGCTTTGATCGTAATAAAATCAGTTATTTTGAAGTGGGACGTATTTAATTGGTATTCAGGATGCCCCAATCATGCAATGTGATTGGGAGTGGAGCGTTATTTGAAAAAATTATATTAATTTTCATTTTTTAACTTATACTTGTTTGTAAAATAAGCAAAAAATGAGACATGTAATATCAAAAATAATGTGGGGGTTGGGTGGTTTGGTTGTATTGGCAACGGCTGCTATAGGGGGGAAATTTGTATGCGGATAAAAGTTTAAATTCGTATTATCAGCAGAATCAAAAAACCAATTTAGTTTCAATTCAATATAAAAATTTTAATATGGGCGCAATGCAGGGTTCTGCAGACTGGGCAGCTCAATTGTCATTTGATCCATGTAAACCTAAAGATGTTTTGATGCTAACAGGCACGGATGAAATTAAACGTAGTTGGAATGGTTATCATATTGAATCGAAAATTAATTTACAGCAAGGCAATGAAGTTTTTCAAAAAATACTCAAACAGCCTTTAACTGCCCAGACCAAGATTGACTGGTTAGGTGTGGTACATTCCTCATTGACGACACCAGTTTTTGAAAAAAACGATGCGGATATACAAACCCGAATTGATTCAATGATTTTTAAAATGGATGCAAAATCCAAAGACAATCAATTAGAAATACTCAATGCAAAACTTCAAATACCAAATATGACCGTTAGCGATAAATTGGGTCATGTACAGATGCGAGAAGTAGAGTTTGAAACCACTCAAGGTTTAAATTCTAGCTTTGATGCAGGGAAAACCTGATTGAATATTGCTTCGATTAAACGTACCGATCGAAATATACAGCAATTTGGTAGTGGTGAATTTAAAGATTTTGCTTTGGTGATGAATACAGGTATTGATAAACACACGGTAAATTTTGATACTCAACTGAATATTAAAGAAGTGGTCATGCATAAAATACCGACTTTTCAAAAGTTGCAAATGAATTTCAATCTGAAAGCCCTGAATAAGCAAAAAGTACAAGCTTTCTTTAATTTATTGGAAAAAAATAGTGCAGTGTGTGTAGCTAAAGAAGAGTTACCTTAGGAATTGGCTGATCACCTTTTATCCATTGTAAATGAAGGTTTTACTTTTGAATCGCAAAATAATCAGATTAAGTTGGGTGAAGGGTATGCTAAAGCAAGCTGGAGTGGCAAGGTAATGCCCAGTCATCATCTTCATTTGCTAGCTTGGTTAAAATAGCACCCAGTTTAGTCGAGTATCAGGCGAATATTGAATATGATAAACAAATCATGAAAACTCTGATGAGTAATTACTTGCAACGAGGCAGTAAAACATTATCTGATCAAGAACTTGAACAAATGCTTAATGGTATGCAGCAAGCGATGCAAGCCAAACGAGATGGTGATGTATTAAAAATAGGTATTGAATATAAATATGGTGAAAAGAAATTTTTAAATTAAGAGCTGAGCTTAAAAAAGGCTGCTAAATGTGCAGTCTTTTTAATTGCAGAATATCGGGAAATACCGAAAGCAGATCGTTGTTGTATATAAAAATTGCTAGCGTTCATGCTGAATAATAAAAAGGAAAGTCCGTCATGAAGATGAAAAATAAAAAAAAGCTTTTATCGACCGTCTCGAAAAAAATTAGTTGCCATGAATTTGCTACTGATCATCTGTTTATGGTCTTATGCAGAAGTTCCTTTAACGGAACATGAATTGTCAGAACAATCAGGGAATTAAAAAACAGAATATAGAGGAAACGGCATTATCTGATTATCAGATGCAGAAGAAGAAAGCGGCTGAACAATGAATGTTGAATGAAAGCAAGCTGGTACTCATTCAACTATTCGCTTATTAGATTCAGTGAATCAATCAGATAATTTACGAATGAATTATTATGAAGGTATTACCATTGAGATGAAACGATAAATCGTTTCATCTCAATGTGTATTATTTCATGCAAAGCATCATTAGATTGGATGATGCTTAATTTTCCATGCTTTATGGATTTTGGTATTGCGTTTGAAATCTGGACCAATGGTTTCACTGGTAATTTCTTGCACATCAAACATGGCCTGAACTTCTTCATCCATCTCAAAACCACGATAGTTATTCGAGAAGTATAAAGTTCCTTCTGTGGTTAAACGGTTCATGGCACGTTTAAGCAATGAATTGTGGTCACGTTGTACGTCAAAAGTACCGTAGAATTTTTTCGAATTTGAGAAAGTTGGTGGATCAATGAAGATCAGGTCATATTGTTCATGACCTTCTTTTAGCCATTCAAAACAGTCACTCGAGAAGAATTGATGTTGTTCATCAGCATGATCAACCGTCAAACCATTAAGTACAAAGTTTTCTTTAGACCAATTAAGATAAGTATTCGATAAATCGACACTTGTTGTACTTGCTGCACCACCTAAAGCTGCATGTAAGCTGGCAGTAGATGTGTAGCTGTACAAGTTCAAGAAGTGCTTGCCTTTCGCTTCAGCAGCAATGCGTAAACGCATTTGACGATGATCGAGGAACAAACCAGTATCGAGATAGTCGGTTAAATTGACTAAAATTTTAGCTTTGCCTTCTTGAACGATAAAGCGTTTAGAAGCGGTACTTTGTTTTTCGTACTGAGTTTTACCTTCCTGACGGGCACGGGTTTTAATAAAGATCGCGTCACGACCTAAACCAGTCACCGCACGAATAGCCGCCAAAGCCAGGTTAAAGCGTTTTTTTGCTTTTTCAGGATCAATAGTTTTTGGCGGTGCATATTCTTGGACATGCAGACGATCACCATACAAATCCACTGCGACATTAAAGTCAGGTAAATCTGCATCGTATAAACGTAAGCAATAGATATTTTCTTTAACAGCCCATTTTTTCAAGGCTTGCATATTCTTTTGCAAACGGTTGGTAAAGTCTTCAGCACCTTCAATTGGCTCAAACTGTTGCGGTTGCCAAGTCGCTAGGAAGGGCTGGCTCACAGTTGCAGGTTTGATCGTACCGAAACGTACATAAATAGGAAGCTTACCATTCATCAAACGCAAAATTTGCGGATCATTGAATGCAAGTACATCGGCTTGTTCAACTTGTGCAGCAATCACTGCAGCGTATTGATTCGGGAAGTTCTTTTGTAAAAGCGCTGACAACCCTAAGTACAAGGCACGGTTAGAGGCTTTTTCACCTAAACGCTCACCATACGGTGGGTTGGTGACAATAAAGGAAGTTTTTCCTTCAGTGTGGAAATCAGGCCAATCTGCAAGGGTACGTTCTTCAATCTTGATTTGATCGAGTATTGATTCAAAACCGGCTGCAATAATATTTTGCTTGGTCGCTTTCACAGCTTCCCAGTCCGCATCATAAGCATAGAATTGAGGGAGTTGTTTTTCTAATCCTGCTTGATGACGTTCAGCTGCTTCAGCTTTAATCGACATCCATAAATCATGGTCATGACCATTCCAGCCATTGAAACCAAAACGACGGACTAAGCCAGGTGCACGATCGGTGAGCATCATCAGTGATTCAATGATGAATGTCCCTGAACCACACATTGGATCTAAAATAATGTCTGGATTGCGTTCAACTAATTTGGCTTTTTGCAGAATTGCGGCTGCAAGGTTTTCTTTAATTGGGGCATCGGTCATGAAATGACGATAGCCACGTTTATGTAAAGAATCACCTGATAAATCTAGGCAATAGGTATGCTGAGTTTTACCAGCAAGCACATATAAAGTAATTTCAGGTTGTTTAATGTCGATGCTTGGGCGTTTGCCTACAGCTTCCATAAAGGAATCGACCACACCATCTTTCACACGTAAGGTTGCGAATTGACTATTTACTTTAATGTCGCGTTCAACGTGTAAACGAATGGCAAATGTACTTTGTGTTGCAAAAACAAGTGACCAGTCAAAGTTCATTGCACCTTCGTACAATTCTTCAGCCACGTCACGTGCATCATGGGTGAACTCTAATTCATGGGTATGAATAGGAGTCAGTACACGAGAGGCTAAACGTGACCACATACAAATACGGTATGCATTTTCTAGCGTGCCTTGGAAAACTAAACGTCCTGGAAAGCGTTCAATATTTTGAACACCTAAACCTTCCAATTCTTCTTGGAGTAAGGTTTCAAGCCCATCTGCACAGGTGACCCAGTATGTAGAAAGACGTAGTTTCGAATTCATGCAAATTTCCAAAAGCAGCTAAGCAATCTACTATTTTAACGTATTTTAGTCCTGAAAAGTTTTTAAATTATGGCAAAGCCTGGGCTTGATGGGGAAATATCTGATTTTTATCTATTAAGCCTGCCTAACTGGTATGTATTTTGCTAACAGAATGCCTTTATTGGTTATGAGTCATGTGATTTGGACTGTAACCGCTATTTTCAATCGGTTTGATTTGATCAGGGGTATTTAATGAAAGACACAATGCAGACTGGGTTTGTGAGCAATTCTGAATCTTTTTCTATCGCAACACTGATTTATGCTCGATTAAGACGTGTAACAGGGCGAGTGATCGATGTGATGTATCTGGTGCAAAATCAGGCATATGCCAAATATGTGATTGATCTTGCTTTATCTGCGAATGATTCAGAGTTACAGCGACAAGCGGAACGTCTACGTTGCTTAATGGTGTTTGACGTTGAACCTGATCAAATTGAGATTAAGGAAGAAATAGCAGAAATATATGAAACAGAAGTAACAGAAGAAGAAATTTATAAAGCACAAGTGTCACATCACTATATTGGTGCATTACGCTAATTCTTCAGGCTCTAAATACTGCTTTGATTTAGAGCCTAATTTTAATAAATTAAAAATATATTGAACCTCATCAATAAGATGTTTGAGCAGCTCAACGGGTAAAACTAATCGCTTACTTTTAATTAATAAATTTACATGACACGTAAATAGTCACCGAATGCTGAAAACTTCAACTGCCAACAACAGGGGAATATCTGTATAATAGTTCAACTTAACTGAACGGGAATCTCTCATGCACTTGGCGGCATTGCATACTCCGAGCCAGATTCAACTCAATCAACAGGGTAATCTCAAACATTTCTTGACCATTGACGGTCTTTCTAAAGAAACCCTGACCAAAATTCTTGATACAGCCAATTCCTTTTTTAATGATCAAAATCAATTGATAACGACTCCTTTATTAGAAGGTCGTACGGTCATGAATTTGTTCTTTGAAAACTCTACCCGTACCCGTACCACTTTTGAAGCAGCAGCAAAACGTTTATCAGCCAATGTGTTGAATATCGATATTGCACGCTCAAGTACATCAAAAGGTGAAACATTACGAGATACTTTGTGGAACCTTGAAGCAATGGCAGCGGACATTTTCGTTGTTCGTCATTCATCTTCAGGTGCAGCACATTTTATTGCACAAACCGTTTGCCCGCATGTTGCGATTATTAACGCAGGCGATGGCCGTCATGCACATCCGACTCAAGCAATGCTGGATATGCTGACCATCCGCCGTGAAACTAAAAAGCCATTCGAAGCTTTAAGTGTGGCCATTATTGGTGATATTAAACATTCACGGGTGGCACGTTCAGATGTGGCGGCATTGCAAACTTTAGGCTGTAAAGACATTCGTGTGATTGCGCCGAATACCTTGCTGCCTTATGGCTTTGAAGAATATGGCGAAGATGTTCGTCTGTTCAATGACATGGAAGCCGGGATTAAAGATTGCGACGTGATTATTACTTTACGTATTCAAAATGAACGGATTGATTCTCCAGCGCTGGCTTCACAAGCTGAATTCTACAAAATGTACGGTTTGAACAAAGAGCGTTTGGCGATGGCGAAGCCTGATTGCATCGTGATGCATCCGGGTCCAATGAACCGCGGTGTGGAAATTGATTCCAGTATTGCTGATGGTCCGCAAGCGGTCATTTTGCATCAGGTGACCAATGGTATTGCTGTGCGTATGGCGGTACTGGCACTGTCTATGCAAGGTCAGTTGCAAGAAAAAGGTTTAATTGAAGCGATTGCGGGATAGGGTAAAGTCATGAGTATTGTAAAAATTGAAAATGTCCGTGTCTTAGACCCAATCAAAAAAACGGATTGCGTACAAACAGTATTTATCGAAAACGGCAAACTGGTTTCAGAAACAGATCAGGTAAGTGAAAGCATTGATGGTCAAGGTCAATGGTTAATGCCAACCATGGTCGATTTATGTGCACGTTTACGTGAACCTGGTCAGCAACAACACGGTACTTTAAAATCTGAAGGAAAGGCCGCGCGTGAAAACGGCATTTTGCATGTCTTTACTCCGCCAGACTCAAAACCGATTGTACAAGACAATGGTGCGCTGATTCATGGCTTGGTTGAAAAAGCCATGCTGGATGGCGGCATTTATCTACAAGTGATTGGTGCACAAACGCAAGGTTTGCAAGGCAAACAGCCTGCAAACATGGCAGGCTTGAAAAAAGGCGGATGTACGGCTGTTTCGAATGCCAATGCGCCGTTTGCTGATGATGATGTAGTGATTCGTACCCTTGAATATGCTGCAGGCTTAGGCATGACCGTCGTGTTCTATGCAGAAGAACATCAAATTGCCAAAGATGGCTGTGCGCATGAAGGCTTTATTGCTTCACGCCAAGGCTTGCCTATGATTCCTGCATTAGCTGAAACCGTCGCAATTGCTAAATATTTACTCATGATTGAAGCAACCAAAGTGCGTGCACATTTCGGATTGTTATCTTGCGGTGCCTCTGTTGAATTGATCAAAATTGCCAAAGACAAAGGCCTGCCTGTCACTGCTGACGTGGCGATGCATCAATTGCATTTAACCGAAAGTTTAACTGATGGTTTCAACTCTTTGGCACATGTACGCCCACCATTACGGGCTGAAAAAGATAAGCAATTATTACGTCAAGGCGTAAAAGACGGTGTGATTGATGCGATTTGTACCCATCATGAACCGCTCAGCAGTTCTGCAAAATTAGCACCATTTGCCGAAACACAACCGGGTATAACTGCTTTTGATACCTATGTTGCATTTGGTATTCAACTGATTAATGAAGGACTATTTGAGCCTTTAGAGTGGGTTGAAAAAGTGACCCTTGCACCTGCAAAAGTCGCGAATATGGTTGATCGCTGGGCTGAGGAATCGGGTTGGGCATTGGTTGATCCTAAGCTTGAATGGATGGTCTCAAAAGAGTCAATTCTTTCACAAGGTAAAAATACGCCGCTCATTAATCAAAAAGTTATAGGTAAAGTGGTTCAAACTTTTGTGGCTTAATTGATTTAATATTTTTTTATGATTTATAAAAGTCAGCTTCGGCTGGCTTTTTTATTGCTGGAAAATAATAGTATTCAAATAATACAATTAATTACACTGTATAAAAAATGAGCATATAAACTAAAAAATGCACGTAATAAAACGAGAATAAGAGGAATAATGGATGAATACTAATTTGATTGATTTACTCAAGCAGAAAGTATCTGCAATTGTCCTTGAAGGTGAAACAGAATATCTCAGCGAGAAGAGTCAGGCATTAAGCAGTTTTTTCCCTATCCTTTTGTCACTTTTTAAATCTAAGCCAGAGCTTGTTAAAAATTTACAAAGTCAATTAAATCCGAGATTGACTGATATCTTTGCCACACATCCCGATTTAAAGCAGGAGTTTTTAGAACAGGTTTCTGGAACAGTCCCGACTGGTGCAATTGAATCTACTTTAAATCGCTCAATTTCGCCTACACTTGGCTTTTTAGAAGCGGAAGCCGGTTCTTCTGAACCAAGTGCGATTGCACATCTTATTGAAAGACATTGGTCAGCAGTGTCGAGTGCGTTGCCACATTGGGCTACAGCACTTTTAAGCGCTTTGGGTGTGGGTATTGCATCCGGGCGTACTTTGCACCAAGCTCCCGAAGCTGAACCGTATAGAGCAGTTGAGGAAAAAAAGAAATCGAAATTTCTCTTGCCACTGATTGCTTTCATTGTTTTAGCTGCACTACTGGCTTTAATGTTTAAAGCCTGCTCGGATAAAAAACAAACTGAGCCAGCAAGTGGTGTGCCTGCACAGACTGCAACCAGTGAGCCAGCAAAATTGCAACTCAGTACCGGCTCAACAGGAGATTTAACAACTTGCCAGTTGTATTCTGGCAATGCGAGTTATATCGATATTCTGCAAAAAGAAATAAAACAAATTTTTAATCACAACAACGGTTGTGGTGTGGAAACGAATGCAAGCTACCATACCGAATTTATTGATCAAGATGCCATTCCAAGTGTATTGAAATTGGTGAAAGGTGTTCCAAATGCCTCATTAACCTGGATGGGTGATCAATTGTCTATTCAGACCGCTAATCCGGCTGATGCAGAGCAATTGGCAGCTAAAATTCGACCACTGGTTAAAAATATGACAGTCATGACGCAAGCAGCTATCGCTGCTTCTGCACCTGCTGATAGTACTACTGCAATAAGTGCAGGTAATACCAATGCAGAAAAAGCCTTGGCAGAAATTAATCCAGAGAATATTCGTGCATTAGATATAGCAACTGCACTGAACATGCAAATTATCAATTTTGATACCGGAAGTAGCAATATTCCTGATGCCAATAAATCGATTTTGGATCAAGCAGCTGCACTGATTAAGCGAGCATCACATGTGCAGTTAACGGTTAAGGGTCATACTGATGCTGTGGGTAATGCTGCAGCAAATAAAGCATTATCGCAAAAACGTGCGCAAGCGGTTGTAGATTACCTGGTGAAACAAGGTGTTGATCCTGCACAGTTACAAGCTGTCGGGTATGGTTCGGAACAGCCTGTTGCTGATAATGCAACCCCTGAAGGTCAGTTTAAAAATCGCCGTATTGAGTTTGAAGTGTTAAATACCGATACGGGTGTGGTTCGTGATGTGGATGAGCAAGGGATTAAAAAACAGTAAATGTATAGTTTTCATAAAAATCCCTGTATCACACAGGAATTTTTTATAAGACTTCTTTTAAATGGTCATTAAATAAAAGGACGAATTGATTCGTCCTTTTTTTATTGGCATGCTGTGGTGAATTGTAAAACGTGAAAATATTATGCGTATTAGTTTTATTGGAGCAGGACGGGTTGCCCATCATTTGGCTCATACCTTAAGCCAGCATCATTAAATCATCCAAATCTATAGCCGCAGTTTCGAGTCTGCACACACTTTAGCGGCGCAAGTGGGTGCAACTGCAACAGTGAATATCTCAGAAATAAATTCTGAAATTGATTTGGTGGTGATTGCGGTAAGTGATCAGGCGATTGCATCAGTGATTGCAGAAGTTCATCAATACTTAGCTGATGTTTTGATTGTGCATACCTCGGGCAGTACAGATATTGAGGTCTTGGCAAAAGTTCATGCACGTGCTGGTGTTTTTTATCCTTTACAAACCTTTAGTTTGGATCGGGAAATTCCTTGGTCAGATACACCGTTATTTGTAGAAGCCAAGTCTGAAGATGATCTGTTTTTATTAACAGAACTCGCCAATCAATTGAGTCGTCGAGTTTATCAATATAGCTCGGCACAGCGTTTAAGTTTACATTTAGCTGCTGTTTTTGCCTGTAATTTCAGCAATTATTGTTATGATATGGCGAAGCAGATTGTCGATGCGCAGCAGGTGGATTTTTCCCTGCTTTATCCATTAATTTTAGAAACTGCCAATAAAGTGACGCAGAATGAGCCTAAAAGGATGCAAACTGGACCGGCGATGCGGGGGGATCAAAATATCTTGAATATGCATCAGCAGATGTTAGAGGATGCTCACAGAGAAGATTTAAAAAATGTGTATAAGCTGATGAGTCAACAGATTTTGCAATCGCATGATCCTCAATAGTCACTTAAACTGAAATAAATAAAATTAGGCAATGTATTGTAAAAGGAGGTGGGTATGGCAAAGGATTTTAAGAGCCAGTATGTGGTTGATGGCTATGATGAGCATATTCAAAAATTAATTCCCGGCTATGATGTTGTACACCAGCAAATCAAAGCTTTATTGCAAACCTATGCAGATGAATATGCACATGTATTGATTGTGGGTTGTGGTACAGGTTATGAGCTGGGCTATCTATTGCGATCGTTTCCTGACTGGACGTTTACTGCAACAGAGTTGTCGGAAACCATGCTGGATAAAGCCAAACATCATATCCATTCCTTAAATGCATCGCATCGGGTGGAGTTTGTGTTGGGAGATGTAGACCAGTTAAAAACAGGTCAAACATACGATGCAGCACTTTCTATTCTGGTCACGCATTTTGTAGATTATTCAGATAAGCCAAAGTTCTTTAAAGCAATTTATTCACGTTTAAAACATCAAGGACTATTCATTACTTTTGATTTGACCCGGATCAAGTCAGAGCAGGAACTGGAAATACTGAAACATGTATGTGAGGCAAACGGCTTAACGACTTCACAATCTGCGGCAATGATTGAACGTTTAGATGATGACTTTTATCCGCTTTCGGAACAGGAAACATCTGAACAATTGAAATCAAGTGGGTTTCATTCTGTGGAGCGCTTTACCCAAATTTTATCCTATCAAGGTTATCTGGCTGTAAAAGCTTAAGTATCGAGTATAAAAAATGGCTCATATTAATGAGCCATTTTTTTGAACTTGTTTTTCAAGTTTATTTAATTTTCTTGAACAGGAAGTCGTTAATTTTATGACCTTCCTCTAAACCGCGACGTTCAAACTTGGTTTGTGGGCGCCAGTCAGGGCGAGGGTAGCTGTTGCCTTTACCTGCCATATTTTCAAGATTTGGACGGTTATCTAATACATCCAGCATCCATTCAGCATACGGTTCCCAGTCTGTAGCTGAGTGGAAAGTACCGCCCATCTCCAGTTTTTGTTCAACCAGTGGCATACGGTCATGCGATACGAAACGACGTTTGAAATGACGTTTCTTTTGCCAAGGATCAGGGAAGTAAAGCTGTACAGCATTAATGCTGTTGTCAGGCATTTCACGAAGCACTTGAATGGCATCGGCATCAAGTAAACGTAGGTTGGTTATACCCGCGATACCGGCTTCATATACACATTGCGCGATACCGGGAACATGAACTTCGATACCGACATAGTTGCGTTCAGGGTTGGCTTTTGCCATAAGCACCAGTGAACGCCCCATGCCAAAACCAATTTCAACCGTTAAAGGGCGTTCTGGATGTTCAAACTGTTGACGTAAATCACCCACCGGATATTCCAAAATTAGGTGACCATATTGTTCAAGCGCAGTACGTTGAGAGGTATTTAGCGGAGATGAACGACGCATGAAAGTGACAATTTCGCGATGTTCATTCAAGTTGTCCAGCTCGACGACTTGCGGGTCTAATTGATCGTTCGACATAACTTTGGCAAATGTAAAAAATTCGAATGCGGTATTTTAAGTCCTGAGCCTAACAAGTCAAACTTTTTCATTTTTAAGATGCGACAAAGACCGCAGAGTCATGCTGTTGTTACGTCATTATTTGCTGTAATGGAAGTTGAGACCCAAGAAATAACGGGGTTAAGTTGTGCGTATTGATTATTTTATAAAAAATATTGGCTTAGAAGATTTTAAAAGAAAATCTACATTATTTTAATGCAATGGTAAGTACGCCAAGCGCAATCAGGACAATACCCAAATATTCTTGCAGGCTGAGTCGTTCATCTAAAAAAACTACAGCAAAAAGGGTGACTAAAACTACACTGAGTTTATCAATCGGTGCCACTTTCGAGGCTTGACCGAGTTGTAATGCCCGAAAATAACACAGCCATGATGCGCCAGTTGCTAAAGCTGACAAAGTTAAAAACAACCAGGTTTTACCTGAAAGCAGTCAGGGATTCTGCCATTTGCCTAATCCCCAAACTATTAAACTTAATACAAAGACAATAATCACAGTGCGAATGAGTGTGGCTAGGTCAGAATCGACCTGTCACAAACCCACTTTGGCAAAAATGGCAGTTAAGGCCGCGAAACAGGCAGATAATATCGCCCACATAAACCAGTGATTCGTATTCATAGTACTGCCTATAATTTTTTTAGTTTTCGGCTGCCATCCTATTGAAAATTTAGGAATGATAGCCGCCATGATCTCACTGTTATTTTAATCAAAAGTTAAAGCGGATTATAGCGATCAATTAAAGTGCTACTCGCCTCATTTAATCCCATAATTTCGACTTGAATATTTTGATCTCTAAATTTCTGTACCACAGTGTTCAACATATTGACCGAAGTAATATCCCAGATATGTGCATGGGTGAGATCAATCTCAACCTTAGAGATCGTTTCTTTAAAGTCAAAAAATTGGAAAAATTTGTCTGAGCTGCTAAAGAAAATTTGTCCTGAAATCGTGTAACGACGTGTTGATTGATTGACTAATACTGAGCTGACTTTTACTTCGCTTTCAAGCTTGTTGATGATGAACAGCGCAGACAGTAGTACACCAATAAAAACCCCTAATGCAAGATTATGGGTAGCCAATACCACAATAACGACTGCGATCATCACCACATTAAATGAAGCAGGATGCTTGTGGAACTGTCTGACAGAGCCCCATTGGAAGGTGGTAAAAGACACCATAATCATAATCGCAACTAATGCTGCCATTGGGACATAAGCCAGCCAATCTTTCAGAAACACCACCAAACACAGCAGAAAGACGCCGGCAACCAGCGTGGAAAGTCGAGTACGTGCCCCAGAACTGACATTAATAATGGATTGACCAATCATGGCACAACCCGCCATACCGCCCATAAAACCGCTGACGATATTGGAATAACCCTGACCACGACATTCCTGATGACGGTCGCCTTCAGTTCCAGTAACTTCATTAATCACAGTGGTGGTCATCATGGTTTCCAGTAAACCAACGGTAGCCAGAGTGATGGAATAAGGGAAGATGATCTGCAGTGTTTCCAGATTCAGTGGAATTTCTGGAATCAGGAAAATAGGAAGTGTATCTGGAAAATGTCCCAAATCACTCACGGTACGCATGTCAGCACCCAAAAATACTGCTAAAGCACTGAGTACCACAATACAAATTAAAGGTGAGGGAATTGCTTTACCCATTTTCGGGATATGAGGAAACAGGTAAATAATCACCAGACCCATCGCCATAAATAAATAGCCTAAGCTATTCATCTTGCTAATTTCCGGCAATTGGGCAACAAAAATTAAAATCGCCAAGGCATTTAAAAAACCATAGACCACGGACTGTGAGACAAAGCGCATCAGTTTGGCGACTTTAAAATATCCCGCAATCACTTGAATGATCCCGGTCAAAATCGTTGCTGCGAGTAAATACTGCAAACCGTGATCTTTGACTAAAGTAATCATCAACAAAGCCATGGCACCTGTGGCAGCAGAAATCATGGCAGTGCGACCGCCAAAGAAAGCAATGCTGACGGCTATACAAAATGACGCATATAGACCGACTTGCGGATCGACACCGGCAATGGCTGAAAAGGCAATTGACTCGGGGATGAGGGCTAAACCCACAACCAAGCCTGCTAATACGTCAGTACGGATATTGGAAAACCATTCTTCTTTTTTAAGGCTAATCACAAGGTTAATTTTCATCAAACTTTAAAGCCGGGTATGTTAAAACAGTTTTATAGAAAAAAGCACATCAGATTGACTTGAAAAATATTGGATTTTGGACAATATTCTAAAGGTAAAGGTTTTTTACGCATTGATACTTTTTTGCAATTTACAGGTACGATCACTTGAAAGTTTGTTAGAAGAGATTTAAAACAGTTAATAGTTAAATAACAAGGATCAGATATGAAGCTCTATTACGCCCCGGGCGCGTGTTCACTAGCATCACATATTATTTTAAATGAAATTAATGTCGATTTTGATTTAGAGCGTGTAAATTTAAAAACTCATAAAACAGAAAAAGGTGCTGATTATTACACAATTAATCCAAAGGGCTATGTTCCAGCTTTAGAAATTAATCCCGGTTTGATTCTGACTGAAAATGTGGCCATTTTACCGTTTCTTGCACAACATGATCCCAAACAAGATTTAATTCCGCCATCAGGTTTAGGGCGTGCCAAAGTTCTTGAATGGCTGGGTTACTTGAACTCTGAATTACATGACGCTTATGCGGTATTTTTCGGTGCATCATTGTCGGATGAAGCGAAAGAAAAAGCTTATGCAGAAATTGACCGTTTGCTTGTCTATATTGAAAAAGCCATTGCTGAGTCTGATAACGATTATTTAGTTGATGATAATTTTGGTCCGGCAGATGCCTATTTATTTGTGTTAACCAATTGGTCGAATGGTATTGGACATGATTTAACGCCGTATAACAATATTATTGCCTTGCGCAATAAAGTGGCAGAACGTCAATCCGTACAAATCGCGATGCGTGATGAAGGTTTAATCCCTTAATTTTTTGCATTGATTTGAAAAAGCACCTGAGGGTGCTTTTTTCTTGGGTATTCAAATTGTGAAATGTTGAATGATTAGATAATTCTATTATTGATTTTTTATCAATAGTATTTTGCAAATTCATAAATTTTTGTCAATAAAATAGTTGCGTATATTGGCCACTGAAAACAAATCCTCCAAGGCGAATGAATGAGTAATATCCTGATTGTGAATGGTGCCAAGCAATTTGCACACTCGAATGGCGAGTTAAATGATACGTTGACTGAGTTGGCAAATGCTGTGCTTAGCGAACTGAGTCATCGCATTAAAATTTCTCGTGCAGATAGCGACTATGAAATTCAGCAAGAAATTCAAAAATATGTATGGGCGGATGTCATTATTTATCAAATGCCCGGCTGGTGGATGGGTGCACCGTGGACAGTAAAAAAATATATTGATGATATTTTTACACAAGGGCATGGAACTTTATATGCCAGTGATGGTCGATCACGCTTGGATGCATCGAAAAAATATGGTTTAGGTGGTCTCATTCACGATAAAAAGTATATGTTGTCGTTAACCTGGAATGCACCCATTGAAGCGTTTAATGACACCGACCAATTTTTTAATGGGGTTGGTGTTGACGGGGTATATCTGCCATTCCATAAAGCCAATCAATTTTTAGGAATGAAAAGTTTAGACACCTTCATCGTAAATGATGTGATAAAAATTCCGAATGTCGCTGAATATGAACATAAATATCGTCAACATCTGATGGATGTTTTTGCCTGATGAATAATGTGTTTAAGGAGCAAACTATGTTGGTTGTTATTGCAGATATCCAGATTCGATCAGGTGTCCAACATCGTGAAAATGTGTTAAACGCATTTAGAAAAATAACACCTGTAGTGTTGCAGGAAGATGGGTGTTACGGCTATGAGTTGCTGGTCGATTATGAATCGAATGTTGATTATCAGACTAAATCACCTGATTCAATTACCATGTTGGAACATTGGGAAAGTATTGAGCATTTGAATGCTCATTTACAAACACCCCATATGAAAGCCTATCAACAACAAGTTAAAGACGATGTGCTTGATGTCAAAATCCGGATTATGCAAAAGGGTTTAACCATTAACGATATTCTTGAAATATAAAAAAGGACTCATTTGAGTCCTTTTTTAATGACTTTAGCTTTATTTAAAGAAATAACCGGTTTCAGGTGAACTTGCATTGGCCATACGTTTACGTGGCATACGGCCCGCTAAAAACGCTTCGCGACCGGCTTCAACCGCTTTTTTCATCGCAGAAGCCATTAAGATTGGATTTTGCGCGGCAGCAATAGCGGTATTCATCAATACGCCGTCACAACCCAGTTCCATTGCAATTGCAGCATCACTCGCTGTACCCACACCGGCATCTACCAATACAGGAACTTTGGCATTTTCTTTAATAATAGAAATGGTGTGCGGATTTAAAATACCTAACCCTGAACCAATCAGGCTACCTAAAGGCATAATCGCCACACAGCCCATGCTCTCTAACTCTTGAGCCACAATCGGGTCATCCGAGGTGTAGACCATGATTTCAAAGCCATCGTCAATTAAAGTACGAGCGGCTTTCAAGGTTTCGGTGATATTCGGATAAAGGGTTTTTTCATCACCCAATACTTCCAGTTTCACTAGGTTGTGACCATCCAGAAGTTCACGTGCAAGCATACAGGTACGAATAGCACTGTTGGCATCAAAACAGCCAGCTGTATTTGGCAGAATGGTATATTTTTCAGGTGGCACAACAGAAAGCAAATTCGGCTGGTCAGGATGCTGTCCAATGTTCACACGACGAATCGCAACCGTGACAATCTCTGCACCGCTGGCTTGAATGGCTAAATCGGTTTCAGTTAAATCTTTATATTTACCTGTACCGACCAATAAGCGTGAATTAAATGTACGAGAACCAATTAT
Organism: Acinetobacter sp. ANC 4862; assembly: GCF_004336635.1. Lineage (GTDB taxonomy): Bacteria > Pseudomonadota > Gammaproteobacteria > Pseudomonadales > Moraxellaceae > Acinetobacter. Next base: position 20,017 of record NZ_SJXH01000027.1, on the reverse strand, counting down.
AAGGGGGGTATCTTCCATGGGAGCTCCGAATTAGCCGCCACCGACGGCATGAATAATTTCGATATGATCTTCAGCGCAAATCGGAGTGTGTGCCAATCTGCTTTTGGAAATGATCATTTCATTCTGTTCTACAGCAAATCGTTTGCCTTCTAAGGCTAATTCTTGAATCAATTCTAATAAATTAGTACATGAGGTATTTTGCGATTCGCCATTTAAATAAATATGCATAGTCATTTCTCCCTGTTCCTTAATTTATTTTGCGTATTTCCATGCATTCCACGCCAGTACCAGCCAACCTGCAATCATTAAAGCTCCACCAATGGGTGTGATGGCGCCTAATACACGCGGTAAACCTAAGGCCATCACGTAGAGTGAGCCACAGAAAAAGAAAATGCCGACTTGAATCAGCATGAAACTGGCTTTAATAGGCAGTTGGGGAATAACTTTGCTTAGAATGGCGAGTGCCAAAAGTCCAAGGGCATGATAGAAAAAATAATCAGTTGCTGTATGCCACCAAGCCAATTGAGCTTCGCTTGCATGTGCTTTTAAGCCATGCGCGCCAAATGCACCCAGCATGACCGCAAATGCCAAGTTAAGGGCTGAAATTGCAATCCACATAAGCAATTATCACCTGAGGAAATTTGCGCCTAACTTAGCATATTTTATGCTTTGCACAAAAGGCTAAAAGCAACAACATCAATGTCTAAATCATAAAAAAGGGCACGCAGCCCTTTCTTTAAAAACGAATAAAATGAGTCCAATAGCTTAGTTAGAAGACATTGCGACTTTAATTTTTTCCATGGCATTTTTTTCTAACTGACGAATACGTTCCGCAGACACATTATATTCAGCTGCCAATTCATGCAGCGTTGATTTTTCATCATCTAGCCAACGGCGCTGCAAAATGTTGCGTGAACGGTCATCCAGCTGATCCATTGCACTATGCAGGGCAGAAGTACTTTGTTGCTCGTAGTCTTCTTCTTCAGCTAAACGTGCTGGATCGTAACGATTATCTTCTAAATATAAAGCCGGTGCGACATGCGTTGAACCTTCATCATCGTCATCACCCTGAGCTTCAAATGCTGCATCGTATGCGGTTAAACGGCCTTCCATTTCCAGGACTTGTTCTGGTGTTACATTTAAGTCATTGGCAATCGATTTTGCTTCTTCGAGTGTCAGCTTTTTACTCGATTTTTTTAAGCTACGTAAGTTAAAGAAGAGTTTACGTTGCGCTTTGGTGGTCGCAATTTTAACAATACGCCAGTTACGAATCACATATTCATGAATTTCAGCTTTAATCCAATGCACGGCAAAAGAGACCAAACGCACACCCATAGTCGGGTCAAAACGTTTAACCGCTTTCATTAAGCCCAGGTTGCCTTCCTGAATCAGGTCGCCCTGTGGCAAACCATAGCCGGCATAACTACGTGCAATATGGACCACAAAACGCAAATGAGACATGACCAGCATTTTTGCAGCGTCTAGGTCTTGGTCGTAATAATACCGTTCGGCTAACTCTTTTTCTTGTTCAGCCGTTAAAATAGGAATCTGATTGACAGTACTTATATAAGCACCGAGATTTACCCCTGGCGCCGATAATGACAGGGGCATCAATTGATTGCTGCTGTCACTCATGTGTTCTCCTTCAGAATGGATGACATAACCACTTAAATTTTATCTTAATCCAATATTTTCCTGAAATAAGGAATATTGGGTAGAGAAATGTAATTTTTTATGCAAATTTGAAAAGTTCTAGTTTAATTGAAAATAATTAAGATTCAATTAAGTAGTGATATTCAGTATCAGTTATTTTTGTCATATTGCATTTCAATTGATGCATTTGGCAATAGCGAGTTACATCTTGCTGACTATGCGGATCTGAAGATTTTAATAAAAATAGATGATCTGATTTATTCTTGATCGCTCGCTTAAGCATCAATAATGGCATGGGGCAAGGTTTGCCCATTGCATCTATGATAATCGCTGGATTGGCTAGATCATTCATCTCATTAAATTTCTGACAAAACGTTCTGAAATGTTAGCAAATTTGGTGCCAAAGCTAAATGAAATTATATAATCTCAACATAAAAAGTACTGATATAAAATAGATAAATAATTAGTAAAATAAAACTCAATCAAAAGGAAAATTATTCAAAAAAAACAGTATGAATTGTTATAAACCCGTGGTAAGCTCGTCGCGTATTCAAATTAATGACACTGTTAAATTTGTCTTAAAGTTGAATATTAAAATGGATGTAACCGGGATTTTGTTAATAGTAATACAGAATGATTACAAGCTTAGAAATAATAAATATTTTTAAACCTTGTTTACTCTGCTGTTTGCAACACCGGGTGGTCCTTCTATTAAATACAATGAGGATTAACTTATGACAGCTCGTGAACAAGGCGTAGTTAAATGGTTCAACGACACTAAAGGCTTCGGCTTTATTCAACGTAACGGTGGCGATGACGTATTCGTTCATTTCCGCGCTATCCAAGGTGACGGTCACCGTTCACTTCGTGACGGCCAACGTGTTGAATTCAGCGTAGTTAAAGGTCAAAAAGGCTTCCAAGCTGAAGAAGTACAACCTTTAGACTAATCGCCTGATTATTCATGAGAACGCCCCAATGTAATTTGGGGCGTTTTTGTTTATAATAGGCTACAATTTTCCTGATTATTAAGTTAGAGCGCATTTATATGTCATCTGGTTTTGAAACCTTAAATTTACATCCGAAACTTAAACAAGCTATTGATGCTTTAGGTTTCAAAGAAATGACACCGATTCAGGAAAAGGTTTTAAAATTTACTTTGGCTGGACACGATGCCATTGGTCGTGCACAGACAGGTACCGGGAAAACAGCCGCTTTCTTGGTCAGTGTGATTAATGATTTGCTCAATAATCCGATTAAAGAACAACGTTTTCGTGGTGAAGCACGTGCGTTAATTCTTGCTCCAACACGTGAGTTGGCTTTACAAATTGAAAGTGATGCTAAAGAGTTAACCAAATTTACCGATTTGCATGTGGTTACCTTGTTGGGTGGTGTTGATTTTGATAAGCAAAAAGCACAACTGGATAAACAATTTGTCGATATTATTGTGGCGACACCCGGTCGTTTAATTGATTTTGTAGAACAAAAAGAAGTGTGGCTGGATCAAATCGAATTTTTAGTGATTGATGAAGCGGACCGTATGCTGGATATGGGATTTATTCCATCGGTAAAACGAATTGTGCGTTATTCACCGCGTAAAGAACAGCGTCAAACGCTCATGTTCTCTGCAACCTTTAGCTATGATGTTTTAAATTTGGCGCAACAATGGTTGTTTGAACCCGTGACTGTTGAAATTGAGCCAGAAAAGAAAACCAATGCAGACGTTGAGCAACGTGTTTACATGGTTGCAAAAACAGATAAATATAAATTGTTGCAAGAAATTTTGCGCGATGAACCGATTGAAAAAGTCATGATTTTTGCCAATCGTCGTGATCAGGTGCGTAAACTGTATGATCATTTAAAAAGAGATGGTTATAAAGTCGTGATGTTGTCCGGTGAAATTGCACAAGACAAGCGTACCAAAATGCTCGATCAATTTAAAAATGGCCAACATAATATTATGATTGCAACCGATGTTGCCGGTCGTGGTATTCATGTGGATGGTGTTTCACATGTGATAAACTTTACTTTGCCTGAACAATCAGATGATTATGTACACCGTATCGGTCGTACCGGTCGTGCTGGTACACGGGGTGTCAGTATTAGTTTCTTGTCTGAAGATGATGCGTTCTATCTTCCAGAAATTGAAAAAGCCATTGGTCAAAAACTACCTTTAACCCGTATGGAAGGTTATTGTTAATTTTGATAGTAAATAAAATATAAAAGAAAAGCCGCTTATTTAAAGCGGCTTTTCTTTGTGTGCTCAAAACATCATATCTTATTGATGTAATGACATAAACTTATCATTTAGATATTTAGTTTGCCCGGCAAGTAAATGTTAGAACTGTTTGGTAGTCATCATCCCGAGCTAGACTGCCACTTTTTCCTGCTATAGTACCTAGAACGCTGGTTGCAGCCTGAATCATTTGTCCAGTTTTTTCATCAACAACACCTTTTAAAGCACCATTGTATTCAGTTTTTTCATCAATCACGACTGGAGTGGCCTTTTTGCCGCAGGTATTGTTGGCAGCAGTAATCGCATTATTTTTAGAAATGAGACTACTTTTACCTACACCGGTCACTTCATACTGATTATTTTGTTTTTGAATGGCTAATGATGTTGTTGGATTGGATGTACATGCAGTTAAGGCAAGAGCAACCGCAACTGTGGAAGAGAGTAGAAAAACTTTATTCATCTTTTTCCCCTGATTTGTTTTAAAAAGAATAAAAAACATTTGAGCATAACTTTTTGGATGCTTTTTGAAAGACTTGTATGAAATATGCAGTTTTATATGGTTCCTCTGTGATTGCCATCCCATATCAGGCTGGAATTGAGTGGAGGGCATTGCCTAATTGCTCTAGAGTATCGGAATAAGAATATGCTAATCTTAATGAAATATTTTAGTACACAGATATAGAAGTTAATGACTGATTCAGCGGTAGATATGGTTCATTTTAATATTCATCAACGTCAGTCGATTGGTCATTTAGTTGAGCCTGCGCCAAATGCAGAACAGTTGGAAAAAGCTTTTCAAGCTGCATTGACTGCACCTGATCATCACCGTTTAAAGCCGACTCGTTTTGTGGTGATTTCAGCGGATCAACGTGAAGCTTTTGGTGAATTGTTGTCTAAAGCTTTGGCGGATTTAGGGGAAACAGATCAGACTCAGTTAGATCGGGTTAAAAACCATCCATTTCGTGCGCCACTTTTGGTTTTGGCCTTGACTCAATTTCAGCCACATCCCAAAGTTCCTAATTTTGAACAAACCTTAAGTACCGGTGCGGCAATACAAAACTTTTTGTTGTCGCTCCAAGTGCAGGGTTTTTCAACCATGTGGCGAAGTGGTGCTGTAATTGAGTCGAAGTTATTTAAACAGGCTTTAGGTCTTGCAGAAGATGATTTAATTTCTGGAATTATTTATATTGGAACTGCAGCAAAAGCAATTCCTGCACGTGCAGAAATAAATAGCCAAAATTATGTGAGTTATTGGAATAAATAACTTTATTGAATACTGAGTCATTAAATACTGAGTTGAGATATAAAAATAATGTCAGAGTTGAATTTTTCGGATCTTGTTGAACCTGTTTCAGTTGATCAAAAAACGGCGTTACGGGTAACAGTTTTAGGTGGTGGTAGTTTCGGTACTGCGATGGCAAATACAGCAGTGCGTAATGGTTGCGATACCATGATCTGGATTCGTGATGAGGTTGCTGCAGCAGAAATTAATCAAACCCATGTCAATAAACGTTATCTACCCGATTTTACTTTAGAGTCCGGTTTGAAAGCGGTGACTGATTTAGAAACAGCTGTTTGTAATCGTGACATTATTTTAGTGGCAATCCCCAGCCATTCTTTTCGTGATGTGCTGAAACAAATTAAACCATTCATTACTTCACAGGCGGTCATTTCTTTAACCAAAGGCATTGAAGCAAAAACCTTTAGTTTTATGAGTGATATTATTCGTGAAGAATTACCTGGAGTGCCTTATGGTGTACTTTCTGGGCCGAATTTAGCCAAAGAAATTATGGCAGGACAACCCGCGGGTACGGTGATTGCAAGCCAGTCTGAACTGGTGCGTTATGCAGTACAACAGGCTTTACACAGCGCATTATTCCGTGTGTTTGCCAGTGATGATGTACATGGTGTGGAACTTGGTGGTGCATTGAAAAATATCTATGCCGTTGCAATGGGTATGGCTGCTGCCTATAAAGTGGGTGAAAATACCAAGAGTATGATTTTAACCCGTGCACTAGCCGAAATGAGTCGTTTTGCAGTGAAACTGGGTGCAAATCCGCTGACTTTCCTGGGTCTATCTGGTGTTGGTGATTTATTTGCTACCTGTAATAGCCCGCTCAGCCGTAACTATCAGGTTGGTTTTGCTTTGGGTTCTGGTAAAAGTCTGGAACAGGCAACCAAAGAATTGGGTCAAACGGCAGAAGGGATTAATACCATTATTCAGGTACGCAGCCGTTCAGCAGAATTGGATGTGTATATGCCAATTACCAGTGCTTTATATGATGTGATTTTTGAAGGCGCACCGCCTTTAAGCATTGCACTTTCACTGATGAAAAATGGGCATCGTAGTGATGTGGAATTTGTTTTGCCACACCATGAAGTGTAATTTCAAATATTTGAATAAATAAGCTCTGTCATAAAGCTGGGTTATAATTGCTGCATATTGAAAATAAGGAAATTTTATGCAACTCACTTTAGTCCGTCATGGTGAAGCCTCTCCTGCAGTCAATGGAAATGATGACAAACGTCCATTAACCAAGCGAGGGCATAAACAGGCGCAACAAACTGCAGAGTATTTAAAGGACATGATTCAACCCGATGTATTTGTGGTGAGTCCTTTATTGCGTGCACAAGAGACTTTGGCGCATCTGCAACATTATTTTAATGATGTACCTGTGCTGGTGTGTAATAAGATTAAACCTGAAGATGATGCGAAATCAGCAGTTGAATGGTTGTCGCAGTTGCCTTATGAGTCGATTGTTGTGGTGTGTCATATGAATGTAGTGGCGCATATTTCATCATTGTTGACAGCCGAGCCGTTCCATCCGTATGCTCTGGCTGAAGCGCGTATTTACGAGCAAGCAGTCATTGCTGTTGGATTATCAACACAGTTAAAAAGTTTTATTCCAAACACATAACATATTAATTAAAATGGCAGAAAAACATTAATGTTGTATTTATGGATGCCTGAAGCCAGTGGGGTTTGGCAATGGTCGACTGGAGAGAGCTGGTATCCAGCCTCTAGTCTTGAGCATTTGATTCAAGAGACGCAAGCCCATCATGGTGAAGAAGCCATCGTGTTTTTTCCGAGCCGTGATGTGCAAATGCTGCAACAGGCTTTAGCCAAATCACAATATAAAAAATTGGGTGTGGAAGGGGTTAAATATCTATTAGAAGAATTTGTGGTTTTACCCATTGATTCAATGAAGGTATTGCATCATTTTCAAAATCCAGATCAGCTGGTCATTTTGGGTGTGGCAAATAGCACAGTGGAAATGCTACAACATGCCTTGAGCTTGATTCCGGTCAAAGTCATTTCCTTATTGCCAGACTTTCTGATTTTACCCATTCCTGACGCAGGTCAAGCCATCATTGCCAATGTATCGGGGCGTTTGCTGGTCCGTGAAAATGAATTTATGGGAAATTCGGTTGATGATTTAGCCTTATTTTTAGATTATCAGCCTCAGGGTCAATCTTATAAAATTAGCAATTTTACTGCTGAACAAATGCAAAGCCTTGAAGCCATGGTCACGCATGAGCAGATAGAATTTTTTCATTACGAAGTTCCTATCTTAAAAAAAGCCAAAGCTCATCCTTTTAATATTTTGCCGAAAGCGAAAAACAGCACTGCTGTAGCAGGGTATTGGAAAGCATGTGCTGCTGTGTTGCTCGCGGCTTTAATGATTCAATTTAGCTATGATGCAACACGCTGGTATAAATATAGAAAAGTGGCAGATCAGACTGCGTTACAAGCGATTGAGCAATATAAATACTGGTTTGGGCAGAGTAGCCGTGTCACTGAGCAGAATTTAAAAAGTCAGTTTGAAAGTCATGTACGCTTGAATAAAAGTGCCAACACTCAAGCCTTGCAGTTACTCAGCCGGGTGGGGCCAGTTTTAATGCAAAATCAAATTGTGGCCAATCGTATCAACTACGATGCTTCAGTTTTAAATATGGAACTGAAAGCCAATTCTGCTACGGCATTGCAAACTTTAACCCAACAACTGAATCAGCAAGGGTTTAAAGTTGAATTAGGCAATATTCAGCCGAATGGCACCGGTGCAATTGGATTGGTGAAAATACAATAATGAAAACATCAGAAAAACTGCAAAGCTCGATTGATCAATCGATAGAAAAAATCACAGATTACTTAGATCGGTTGTCTGTGCGTGAACGCTATCTGGTGATTTTTACCACCATTTTTGTTCTGGTTGCGGCCATTGGCTCGGCACTTTGGTTCATGCATGCAGCGGCCAACAAGCAGCAAAATCGGGTCAATGATTTAAAAGACATGATGGTCTGGATGCAAAGTAATGCCGTGACCATGAAACCTGCGGATGATTTGCAGTTAAGTGCGGCAGATAAAGTGCAACGTGTTGCCCAGCAGCAAGGGTTATCGGTTGCATCACAGCAAGCAGGTGAGCAAATTCAAATTGTGGCAGCACATGAAAATTATGCCATTTTGGCAAATTTTTTAACCCAATTGGCTCAGCTGGGACTAAGTCTTGAGAAAATAGAGCTAATTTCTGAGGCGGGTCAGATTAAATTAACAGCGACAGTGCAATAATGGGTAAAAATAAAGATCTGCTAAGCATGGTGTTTTCTATGGGCTATGCCTATAATATGGCGACTTAAAAAGCAGTAGACTTTTACAGATATGTTGTATTCTCTTGCCCGCCCTTTGTTGTTTTCTTTAGCACCAGAGCGTGCACATGAGCTGACACTATCGTTATTGAAATCAGCTCATCGCATGGGCATGATGCGTCAAAGCATTGCCTCTAAACCCGTCACTTGTATGGGGATTCAATTTCCCAATCCAGTGGGTTTGGCTGCCGGCTTAGACAAAAATGGCGCTTATATTGATGCCCTGGCTGGACTGGGGTTTGGTTTTATTGAAATTGGAACCATTACACCGCGTCCACAAGCGGGCAATCCGCATCCCCGTTTATTCCGTTTACCTGAAGCCAAAGCCATTATTAACCGTATGGGTTTTAATAATGACGGGGTAGACAAACTGATTGAAAATGTCAAAGCTGCAAAATTCAAAGGCATCTTGGGAATTAATATCGGTAAAAATGCCGATACTCCGGTTGAAAATGCAGTTGATGATTATCTGATCTGTCTGGAAAAAGTCTATAACTACGCATCTTATATCACTGTTAATATTTCATCACCGAATACTAAAAATTTGCGTAGCCTGCAAAGCGGTGATGCACTGACAGAATTGCTGGAAACATTAAGAAAGCGTCAGCTTGAACTGGCTGAAGAACATCAGCATTATGTACCTTTGGTGCTTAAAGTTGCTCCAGATTTAACTCCTGAAGATATCGAATTTATTGCAAAGCAATTGATCCAGTTTAAAATTGATGGTTTGATTGTGACTAATACCACTTTGTCACGTGAAGGCGTGGAAAATCTCAAGCATGGTAATGAAGCGGGTGGCTTGTCTGGTGCGCCAGTCTTTGAAAAAAGTACCGCTTGTCTTGCAGCATTTTCAAAAGCATTGAAAGGTCAAATTCCATTGATTGGTGTCGGCGGTATTTTGTCAGGTGAGCAGGCAGTTGCAAAACAAGCTGCTGGTGCAAGCCTTGTACAAATTTATAGTGGCCTCATCTATACAGGTCCAACACTGGTTAAAGATTGTGTTGATGCGCTAAATACACCATGAATACATTGGATATCTTCATACTGATTATTTTGCTCATTGGAGGGCTAAACGGTTTGCGACAAGGATTGGTTTCAGCCTTTGCGAACTTGGTAGGATGGATTTTTGCACTCATCATCGGTGCAAAATACGCAACCATCCTGGCACCTTCGATGGTCTCACTCAGTGGAGATCCAGTAGTACAAAAAATTGCAGCTTTTGCATTTATTGTATTGGTCATGGTGGTGTTAACCTGGGTTATTACTGCATTCCTCAACAAGATATTAAAGAGTCTAAAACTTGGCCCCCTCAACAGATTGGCAGGTGGTGCTTTTGGCTCTTTAAAGGGCTTAATGATTGTACTTATTACCATGCAGGGCATTGGTCCTTGGGTGGAAAGTTCTCCGCACTGGAAACAGTCTAAATTTGTACAACTCCTGATCCCTTATGCACCATGGGCCGCCGAGCTTTCTAAAGAAGCCGCACATGGAGCGCTCAACCATATCAAGTCCGATGAAGGTGCGCCGACATCTTCCGACTCATCGTCTGATAAAACGCCGAAGCATGCAGCGCGTACAGATGAATCAACAAATAATCCTTTTTATTAATCCTAGCTTGTTTGCGAGGTTGCTATGTGTGGAGTAGTTGGTATAGCTGGTAAATCACCTGTTAACCAAATGTTGTTTGATGCATTAACGATGTTACAGCATCGTGGTCAGGATGCAGCCGGAATAGTAACTTGTCATGAAGGGCGTTTGTTCCTGCGTAAAGACAACGGTATGGTACGAGACGTCTTTCATACGCGTCACATGCGTGCACTGCTAGGTAATTACGGTATTGGTCATGTGCGTTATCCAACTGCAGGTTCTTCAAGCAGTGCGGAAGCACAGCCGTTTTATGTGAATTCGCCTTATGGTATTACCTTGGCGCACAACGGTAACTTGACCAACGCTGAAGAAATTCATGATGATTTGTTCAAAACAGATCTTCGTCATATGAATACCGATTCAGATTCTGAAGTGCTTCTAAACGTTTTTGCGCATGAAATGCAAAAAAGTGGCAAGCTGAATCCAACTGCAGAAGATGTTTTTCAGGTGGTTTCACGAGTACATGAGCGTTGTAAAGGTGCTTATGGCGTTGTGGCGATGATTACTGGGCATGGTCTGGTGGGTTTCCGTGATCCAAACGGTATTCGTCCACTGATTTATGGTTCGCGTGAAACTGAAAAAGGCATGGAATATATTATTGCTTCTGAATCAGTGGCAATTACTGCTTTAGGCTTTAAAGTGGAACGTGATATTGAACCGGGTGAAGCAATTTTCATTACTTCAGAAGGTGAAATGTTCACCAAGCAATGTGCGGAAAATCCTGAATATCGTCCTTGTATCTTTGAATATGTCTATTTTGCACGTCCAGATGCAATCATTGATGGCATTTCAGTTTATAAAGCACGTTTGAAGATGGGTGAAAAACTCGCGTATAAAATTTCGCGTGAGTGGGGTGAAGAACACGATATTGATGTGGTGATTCCAATTCCAGATACCTCGCGTACTTCAGCTTTGGAACTTGCCAATATCTTGGGCGTTAAATTCCGTGAAGGCTTTATGAAGAACCGTTATATCGGACGTACCTTCATTATGCCGGGTCAGAAACAACGTGAAAAATCAGTTCGTCAAAAATTGAACCCGGTTGAACTTGAGTTTAAGGGCAAGAATGTTTTGCTGGTTGATGACTCGATTGTTCGTGGTACGACCTGTAACGAGATTATTCAGATGGCGCGTGATGCCGGTGCGAAGAAAGTATTCTTTGCTTCAGCTGCACCGATGGTGAAATATCCAAACGTGTACGGTATTGATATGCCTGCGAAAGATGAGCTGATTGCATCGGGTCGTAGTGTTGAAGAAATTCGTGAAATTATTGGTGCCGACCGTTTGATTTTCCAGGATTTGGAAGATTTAAAAGGTGCAGTACGTACCAGTAAAGTACCTGCACTGCAAGAATTTGATTGTTCAGTTTTTGATGGTGTGTATGTAGCGGGTGGAATTGATGCGGCTTATCTGGATGAGCTTGAGCGCAAACGCAATGATTCTGCAAAAAAAGCCGTTGGTGGTTATATTGATGTGAATATTGATGCTGCATCGGTTGATCTGACTGGAGTGAAAGAGGGATAAAATTCTTCTTAATTCTATGAAAAGCGGGAATTTCCCGCTTTTTTAATTTATGATGAGTGAACAAATACAAGGTGATAAAGGATCTTCACATTGAATAGTGCGGGTTATTCTTTTATTCAAAACAAAAATATGGTTTGGTCTGCGAGTATTTGTGTGCTTGCGGTGTTGCTCACACTATTCATTTTAAATACGATTGCGGGGTTGTGGGTATTTTATCTTGATCCTACCCAGTCTGTTTTTTGGCATGCTTTGAGCCCTTATTTAATCGTGCTGTTGCTGAGTGTGATGGCGATTTCCGTCCTGTATGAATTTTATGTATTTCGTTCCGGTGGGCATTCGCTGGCAAAACAGTTGGGTGCACGTCGCTTAAGCTTAATTGAAAGTATTCCTGAAGAAAGTCTTGCACTCAAAATCACTGAACAATTGGCAGATACCTTTTTAATAGATACCCCCGCAGTCTATGTACTTCCCAATGAAGTGGGCGTAAATGCTCTCACGGCAGGTTTTTATCCGCGTGATATTGTGATTATTCTGACTTGGGGTGCATTACAAAATTTAGATGAATTGGAACTTTATGGTTTGTTAATCCATGAGTTTAATAAAATTTTATCCGGTGAAACGGCAGAAAATACCCGTCTAAAAATTCTTTATAGTAGTCTCACCACTTTTAGCCAGTGGGGCAGTAAAATTGCCAAACTGGGCTTTACCAAGCATGGTCAAGCACGTACGCATAAATTTGCCACTTCCTTTGTTGCGATGGGTGGGGTGATTTGGTTGATTGGAAGTCTGGGTGTTTTAATCACTCGATTTATTAAATATATTTCATTGGGTGGGCGGACATTTAAAAATGATCAAAAGACCAGGCGTCTGATTCAGAATGATGCCAATGTGCAAACGCTATTAAGAATTTATGTGCATCATTCCGGTTCTCAAATTCACAGTGAATATGCGGAATCCATTTCTCATATGTGCTTTGCCAATTCTTTAAGTCCACAAAACTGGATGAATATCCATCCCAGTATTGAACAGCGTATTTATGAGCTGAACCCAGGTTTGGTGCAGGATTTACAGCTCGAAAATTTAAAAAAATTACGTAATCAGCCGCTATTTAGTTTGTTCCGGTCACTGGATGAAGTGAATAGTGAAATATATTCACCGTGGAGTTCACCCCAACCGCTTCCGCTGTTACGTTTATCACCGATTAGTTTTGCAATTAATGATGCAATTAAACCTTTAAATCCAGAAATTCGAAATAATATGCGGCGCCCTGAATTAATACAGCGGGCATTACAGACGGCAACCGGTTCGCGAGAAGTAATGGTGTCGATTTTAATGATTCGACAGTATCGTGAATTTATTCCGGCAGATGCGGAAGTGAGTCGGGCAATTGTTGATTCATTACTCAATTTAGACGGTCGTGTTCATATTTCTATTTTTCGTGAAGCCTGTAAAAATATTGGGGCAATGCCTGCCACCATTGCACGGCAGTTTTTAATGAAACTGGCGCGAATTATTCAAGAAGATGGTGAAATTGGATTGCTGGATGCCTTGTTGCTTGAATATGTGAAATTTGAATTGAATCTTCTGCCATTGCATACACCGACTTCATTGGAAGAAGTTAAACCGCATATTGTGCGTCTGATAGATGCCTTGTTGCATGTGCAGCAAATCAATAGCCAGAATCAACTGGAGGTACGTGAAAAGATTCTCAAGCGTGTCCTGACTGCAAAAGAGCAGGAGATGTATACCGAAATCTCGGATGAGCCAATTGATTTGGCAGAAATCTTAAATGATATCGCAGGCTTACTATTACGTGACCGTTTAAGTATTTTAGGTATTGCCGAAGTGTGCCTGTGGAATGACCGTATTATTACCCAGGATGAACTGGATGTTCTGGAATTGCTGTATTGGCGTTTGGGTTTTGAAACGGATGAAATTATTGAACAAATGCAGAAAAAAAATCGTTTGATGATTGTATAAACAAGCTGCGATAAAATTATAGATGAGTGATGATTAAACTAATCTTTAATAAAAGATCAGCAAAAGACAAGTAATCTCGTTAGAATACCAAGCATTCAATGGGTGATGAAAAAAGATGATAGGGCATCAGCGTGACATACTGGCAACATTAGGAATTGATATCTGGGTTCCTAAGGGTGCTGCGTGTCAAAAAATGCCGTCTTCATCCATTTGGCGAGATCAAGCCGCACCCGAATATCTGAGCGAAATTGTGGTGGCGAAAGCTCAATCACCCATACCACCACAGCCAAAAACTGAACAGCTTAAAACGCTTGATCGACCAGAACAGTTGCCAACGCCAACCCTGGCTGTCAAAGAGGTTCAAGCTGAAGTTGTGCCTCAAGTTATTGAGGAACGACCTGCGCTACACATCGCAGCTTTTCAATTGCAGGCTTTTGGTTTGCCACATTGTGTCATCGTGATTGATGCTACTGAGCTGAGCGCTGAACAACAGCACCTGTGGAATAATATTCAGCAAGCCCTTCGCGCTGAATATTATGAATTGCAGTGGCCATTTCCTTTAATGAATTTCCAGGATGGTCGCGGTGCGGAAAGTTATGTACAAGGTTTTGTAGATGCCATTAGCGCGGATAAAAATATTATTTTTTTAGGGCAATTTCCTTATTTTAATCATTCAAAAAGTATGCATTTAGCTGGTCTGCAAGAGATGCTGGATCAGCCATTATTAAAAAAACGCTTATGGCAATTTATGCAAAAAACCAACCAAAACATGGATGCTACATGAAAAAGAAAGTTGTTGTTTTTAGTCAGTTAGATCAAGAGATACTGCAACGTTTACAAGCTCAATATCAGGTTGAAGTCATTAATCCAAAATTGGGTGATGTTAACCATCAGATCCGTGAACAGGTCAAAGATGCAGATGGCATGATTGGTGCAGGGCGTCTACTGAATGCGGGTAATTTGGACACGGCACAGCAACTTAAAATTATTTCCAGTGTTAGCGTGGGTTATGACAACTACGATCTTACCTATTTAAATCAGAAAAAAATCTGGTTATCTAACACGCCGCATGTGCTTACAGAAACCACAGCCGATTTAGCGTTTACCTTATTGATGAGTGCTGCGCGTAAAGTTTCTTATTTGGATCAATGGACCAAGCAAGGTCAATGGAAACGTACAGCAGCTGAAGCTCAATTTGGACACGATATTTTTGGCAAAACCTTAGGCATTGTTGGTCTGGGTAATATTGGTGCTGCTGTGGCACGTCGTGGCTTTTATGGCTTTAATATGAATATTCTTTATCATAATCGTCGTGAAAAACTGGAATTGGCACAACCTTTAAATGCAAGATATTGCGGTCTGGATGAATTATTACAACAATCAGATTTTGTTGTGGTCGCTGTTGATTTAAATACAGAATCTAAAGCGTTGATCGGTCAGCATGAGTTTGATCAGATGCAGCCACATGCGGTGTTTGTGAATATTGCTCGTGGTTCTGTGATAGATGAGCAGGCCTTAATTGAAACCTTAAAAGCAGGTAAAATTTTTGCTGCCGGGTTGGATGTCTATGCAAAAGAGCCTCTACAAGAATCAGAGCTGTTTAATTTAGACAATGTGGTAACTTTGCCACATGTCGGTTCTGCAACTGCAGAAACACGTAAAAAAATGGCTGAACTGGCGTATCGTAATTTGGTTGATGCACTGGAAGGACGAACACCACTTTCTGTGGTGAATGCTTCATTTTCTTAAAATTTGATAACACTTCATTGCAAATCCCTCCAATTTTCAATGTTATAGTCTGATAAATTGAAAAAAGCAGTTTGAGAATATAACATTGAAACGGTTTCTATTAGCTTGCAGTATTGGTTTGGTCTCAGTTATGGGGCCGGCACACAGTGCTAATATGAATTCAACACCACAGTTTAATGTTCCTGAAATCGGCAGTGGAGTCGGTTTAATTGACCAACAAAAAGAAAAAATGATTGGCGAAAAAGTATTTCGTGAAGTTCAAAAACAAATGCCTGTGCTGCAAAATCCATGGTTAGAAGATCAATTGGTCAGTGTATTTTCCCATATTTTAAGTCAAACTCAGCTTGGGCAGCCTATAGGCCTGGTCATTATCAATGACCCTCAGATTAATGCTTTTGCTGTTCCTGGTGGGCTGTTTGCCATTAACACCGGGATGGTGATTTCTGCCCGAAATATGGATGAAGTAGCGGGGGTGATGGCACATGAAGTTGCACATGTATCACAACGTCATTACAGTCGTTCACAAGAGGCCTTTAAGGGGCAGGGCTTACTGACTTTAGCAGGGCTTTTGGTGGGTGCTTTGATTGCCTCGCAAGCGGATGGTGATGTGGGTACGGCGGTGATGTTAGGTTCGCAAGCTGCATTAATGGATAAGCAGTTGAATTACAGTCGTAACCAGGAACGTGAAGCTGACCGGATTGGCATGCAATATATGTATACTGCGGGTTATAGCCCACAAAGTATGGCGGACTTTTTTGAAGTCATGGATCGATCAACCAGTAAGGTTAGTTTTTTGCCAGACTTTTGGTTGACGCATCCTTTAAGTACAGAACGGATGAGTGAAGCACGTTTACGCGCCAATCAATTCCCCCGAGTAAAACCAAGTTTGCATGATGAAGATTTTGAAATACTGAAATGGTACAGTCGGGTAATTTCTAATCAGACCACTGAACAGCAATTACAGATTTTAGCCAATCGTAAAAATTTTGCAGGGCAGTTGGCTCTATCCGCTTTTTATCTAAAACAAGGCGACTATGTTTTAGCTCAGCAAGTTTTAGATCAGGCAAAGGCACAGCAGCGCTTAAATAATTTGTTGGTTTTGATTCAAACCGATATTTATTTGGGGCAAAACAAAACTGATGAAGCATATAGGGCGATTCAGTCTGCCGCACGAATTATGCCTGAAAATCGAGCTTTGGCTTTCAAGCTGGCGGAAGTCTATATTCGCCAAAAACAACCTGCACAAGCATTAAATCTCGTTCAGCGTTTTTCCAATAAGAATCCTCGTGATATTCAGGCCTGGCGCTTGATGCAGCAAGCTGCAAATATCGATCAGCAATCCCCAGTTAGAACGGTAAATGTATTGCGTTATCGGGCAGAAGTTGAATATTGGTCTGGCTGGGAAGAAAATGCAATTAAATCATTATTACATGCCCAGCGCTTGGTCAAAAATAATGAGCTGTTGTCTGCAAAATTAAAAATGCGCATTAATGAAATGCAAAAAGAGCGTCAGCTAAGAATCTAATTGCAGATGATTATTTTGCAATGATAATAAAAAAAGGAGTTAAGCATGATAGAAGGTCAATGCTTATGTGGAATAGTCAAGTATCGTTATCATGGTGAAATTGAAAAAACCATCATATGTTACTGCAAAGACTGTCAAATGGCTCAAGGCTCAATCTTTGGCTGGAACAGTCCTTTGCAGAAATCCAAATTTGAAATTGGCAGTGGAATTAAATTTCTAAAAGAATATTTTCATAGTCCGAATAAAGCACGGGTTTTTTGTCAGGAATGCGGCAGTCCGATTTATTCATATCGGGTGGATTTGCCAGGCATTATTCGTTTACGCTTAGGGACGGTGACTTCGGGTGAATTACCGGCACCTACAGAGCAAGCTTATATTCAATACAAGCCATCTTTTCTGCATATTGATGAATAAAATCTACATCTAAAAACTTGAAGTATATGATAATCTTAGGCTGCATTTGTATTTCTAACGATGAACAATATTGATTGAATGATGAAAAAAATATTATTTTCCTGTTTTTTGATGGGGTGCGCGACATCAAATGTTGCCTTGGCTAGTGTAGAGCAATACGTGGCAGCCGTGGATAAAATTTCTAAACAGTATAAGCAGGAAACCAGAAACTTTTTTAGCGGTTTGGATGCCCAGCAAAGCAGTTTTACACCACAACAGCAAGTTCAATTCTGTGGAATCGTGGATAATTATGTGGAGCAGTTGTATCAAGCGGCAGATCGAAACAGGGATTCTTTAGACCGTCAATTTAGACAGATGACCAAGCAGGATGTGATTCATCAAGTGATGTTATCAAAAGAAATGCTGATTTTGAAAAAATATAATGTTCAGTGTGATCTGAAATAAGAAGAGCATACGCCTGAACTGTCTTTGAATAAAGGCAGTTCAACGTTAAAGAAAGAATGATCTAGAAGTGGGGTTATGCAAGTTTAGCTTTAATTTTAGCTGAAACTTGTGCAGGATCGGCGCGCCCGGCTATGAGCGGACGCAGAGAATTCATCACCTTACCCATATCTTTCATGCTAGTAGCTTCTTGAGCAGTAATAGCCTGCGCAATGATAGAATCAAGCTCGTCCTCAGTCATAGCTGCTGGTAGAAATTGAGAAATAACTTCAATTTCGGCTTGTTCCTTACTAGCTAAGTCTTGTCGATTAGCACCTTCGTAGGCTTTAATCGAATCTTTACGTTGTTTGATTTGCTTTTCAATGACCGCAAGAACTTGAACATCGTCAAGCTCTTTGCGCTCATCGATTTCGATTTGCTTAATTGCCGCCTGAAGACCACGAATTACCGTTAACTTCGACATTTCTTTTGCACGCATAGTTGCTTTCAAAACGTCCGTTATTTGGTTTTTTAAAGTAGTCATTTATCTTGTCCAGGCAGTCAATCACAAATTAATTAGTAAAGGCGAGTAGTACGTACAGATTCACGCGCCAATTTCTTTTGGTAGCGTTTAACTGCAGCAGCTTTTTTACGTTTACGTTCTTGAGTTGGTTTTTCGTAGAATTCGCGTTTACGAACGTCAGCTAAAACACCAGCTTTTTCGCATGAACGTTTGAAACGACGGATAGCTACGTCTACTGGTTCGCCTTCTTTCAATTTAACTTGTGGCATGAAGAATCCTCATAAGTTATGGATAAGATCTATGGCAGGATTGCCTTAGATCACAAGTGAAGGACAGTATTTTACTCATTTACATCTCATATCACAAGTCTATAATAGCTTTAGCAATATTTAGATACGGGTAAAAGGCAGTTTAATGATCGTTCTTGGCTTAGAAACTTCTTGTGATGAAACTGGGTTAGCACTCTATGACAGTGAAGTCGGCTTGATAGGACAGGTGTTATATAGTCAGATTAAACTGCATGCAGAATATGGTGGTGTTGTTCCGGAACTGGCTTCACGAGACCATGTCAGAAAATTAATTCCTTTAATGAATCAGTTGCTTGAACAAAGTAATATTAAAAAATCACAAATTGATGCCATTGCATATACGCGTGGTCCAGGCTTGATGGGCGCATTAATGACGGGTGCATTATTTGGTCGTACCTTGGCATTTGCACTCAATAAACCGGCCATTGGTGTGCATCATATGGAAGGTCATATGCTTGCGCCTTTATTATCTGCGACACCTCCAGAGTTTCCGTTTGTCGCTTTATTGGTCTCTGGTGGACATACCCAGCTCATGGCAGCGCATGGTATTGGTCAATATGAATTGCTGGGCGAATCGATTGATGATGCAGCGGGTGAGGCTTTTGATAAAGTCGCGAAAATGATGGGCTTGGCCTATCCGGGGGGACCGAATATTTCTAAATTGGCATTGCAAGGCAGCGCAACAGCCTTTGATTTCCCACGTCCGATGTTGCATCAAGGTTTAGACTTTTCTTTCAGTGGTTTAAAAACTGCGGTTTCAATTCAATTGAAAAAAGTTGAAGGTCAAAACCGTGAAGCAGATATTGCCGCATCCTTCCAAGAAGCCTTGGTGGATACCTTGGTGAAAAAGTCCGTTAAAGCGCTGAAACAAACTGGTTTGAAACGTTTGGTGATTGCAGGTGGGGTGAGTGCCAATAAACGTTTACGTGAACGTTTGGAAGCAGATTTAGCCAAAATTCAAGCACAAGTTTATTATGCAGAACCAGCTTTATGTACCGATAATGGCGCAATGATTGCCTTTGCAGGTTATCAACGTTTAAAAGCAGGGCAGTGTGATGGTTTGTCGGTGACGACGACTCCGCGTTGGCCGATGACGGAATTGACCAATCCTTCAGAAGTATAAGTTTTGATTATTTAAAAAGAGGCTGAAAGCCACTGCTGTCCCATAGTTTGATTTAAATAAAAAAACCTGAGTCCGAACAGTTAAAATATGAGTGCAAACAAACACTTTAACGACCAGGATTCAGGTTTTGTCACATCAGAATACCGTATTTCATCAGTTAATTAAACCAGTCTTACGACAAGATTTTGAACGGCTTGCTAAACAACATCATGTTGGGCAGAAATTCAGATCTGCTTCTCGATGGGATCAGTTTATTGCCCTGTTAATGTCCCAA
>NZ_SJXH01000026.1 GCF_004336635.1 Acinetobacter sp. ANC 4862 | reverse complement strand
ATCGTGATGCCGTCCAAAAGTAACGCGATTGATCAGCGTGATTATGACCAACATCTTTATAAGGCAAGACATCTGATCGAGAACTTCTTCGCCAAGCTCAAGCAGTATCGAGGTATTGCTACGCGCTATGATAAATTGGCTCAAAACTTCCTGTCAGCGATCTACCTTGCCTCAATCATGATATGGCTCAATTGATGACACGCCCTAATCTTTGGGAAGTTAAATTTAAAAATATTTGAGTTCAAGAATAAACTAAAAAGTTAACCTGAGAGATTGTTTAGACGATAAAAAACCATCATTCCAAACCAAAACAGTTCAGAAAACCAAAACTTCCTGTCATACTACGCAGTTACGAAATGGACACTTTAGATTTGAGGTAGTGATCGTGATTACTGTTGGTATTGTCGGTGGTACAGGTTATACAGGCGTTGAATTGTTGCGTCTTTTACTACGACACCCAAATGTACAGGTTAATGTACTGACATCACGTACCGAAAAAGGTCGCCGTGTAGATGACATGTTCCCAAGCTTACGTGGACATACCGATCTTGAATATTCAGATTTAAACATTGATGAACTAAAAAAATGCGATGTTGTGTTCTTTGCGACCCCTCATGGTGTAGCAATGAAACATGTGGCCGAACTGGTTGCCGCAAATACTAAAGTCATCGATTTGGCGGCAGATTTCCGTTTGCAAGACTTGGAACAATTTGAAAAATGGTATGGTCTTGAACATGCCTGCCCAGATATTTTAAAAGATTCAGTTTATGGTCTGTCAGAATTGAACCGTGAAAAAATTAAACAAGCGAGCGTGATTGGGAACCCAGGTTGCTATCCAACGACTGTGCAACTGGGTCTTGCGCCATTATTCAAACAGGCTGAAGCCTTGGTGAAGCCGGAAAGCATTATTATTGATGCAAAATCAGGTGTTTCTGGTGCAGGTCGTAAAGCAAGCCTCGGCATGATTTATTCTGAAAATGCTGACAACTTTAAGGCCTATGGTGTTGCGGGTCACCGTCATCATCCTGAAATTGTGGAAGCATTGGAAAATATCTCGGGTCTTAAAGATGTGTTTAATCACATTCTATTTGTACCGCATTTGGTGCCGATGATCCGTGGTATGCTCAGCACCATTTATGTCGATTTGACCGATGCTGGTGATGCGGTGGACCTGCAAAGCTTGTATGAACAGTTCTATGCCAATGAACAGTTTGTCGATGTGATGCCAGCCAACAGCTCGCCTGAAACACGTTCTGTGCGTGGTGCAAACCAGCTTCGTATTGCTTTGTATAAACCGCAACCGAAAAAACTGGTTGTTTTATCCGTACAAGACAATTTAGTGAAAGGTGCTGCGGGTCAGGCTGTGCAAAATATGAACTTGATGTTCGGTTTTGCTGAAAATGCAGGGCTGACAGGTATCGGGTTATTACCATAAAAAACGCTTTTCAGCTTCACACACATTTGGATTTGGATTTAAATGTGTGTTTTGAATGAATCAAAATAAGAGATGACGATGCCGAACACTGAATCAAATACTGCGTCACAACAGACACAATTAAGTAAAAAGCCTTTTGTTAAGGGAAATTTACCTTTGGCTATTGGTGCTGCAATTCTGATTGCGGGTAGTGGCTTGTTGGGCTATTCAGTTGGGCATCGGCAAGGTTTGACTGTTGTAGGCTATGAAGCGGATGCTGAACAACTGGTTGAGGTTGTGCAAAAGCAAAAGAGCAGCTTGGAAACCCTAAATAAAAATTTGAATCTGGCTGTGCAAGAACGTGATGTTGCCGTGAGTAATTCAAATGATTTGTTTGCTGCTCTGAATCAAGCCCGTGAAGATAAAGCTCAGTCTGAAGGTTTGGGTGCGATTTACCGTGAAGTATTACGCCAACGTGGCGGTCTAAGCTTGACGGTGCAAAATATCGGAATTAAACCTTTACCTGATAATGCTTATGAATACGAGCTGGATTTGGTACAAGTCAGCCCGAATAAACGTAGCATCTCTGGAAGTGTGGAATTGCGCTTAATTCAGGGTACAGAAGTTCTGGTTGTTCCAATGGAAGACAAGAACTTTAATTTTCAAGATTACGAGCGTTTAACTGGCCGCTGGACCATGCCTAAAGGCTTTACGCCACAATTCATTGAAGTCCGTTTAACAGGTGGAACAAGTACTCCGGTGATTAAACGTTTTAGTTGGGGCCGTGGTAAACCGATTGAGAGTCAATCTGCATTTATTTCTGAAATTCCTCAAGCAGAAGCAAATGCACAATAAATGTGAATTTTAAATCCTATGCGAATGAATAAGCGTCAAAATTGTTTAAATGCCATCAAAAGTTCTTTTCATCAATCAGGATATGTCGATTGGCATATTAGTCCACGCTTAAGCAATGACTCGCAGGATGACTCTGAAGGGACTGAAGGGGATATTGCGGTACAAACGGCACCTCCTGAATTAAAACGTCCACCCATGTATGCGGTTGTTTTGATGAACGACGATTACACCCCAATGGACTTTGTAATTGAAATTTTACAACAATACTTTGCTTTGAATCTTGACCAAGCGACCCAAGTAATGCTAACTGTACATTATGAAGGGAAAGGTGTTGCAGGCGTTTATCCACGAGACATTGCGGAAACGAAAGCGAACCAAGTCAATAATTACGCTCGGTCACAAGGTCATCCATTGCTTTGTCAGATTGAGCCAAAAGATTAAGGGGATTACATGCTCAGTCGTCAATTAGAAGTATCTTTACGTTTGGCTGTAAGCATGGCTCGTCAAAAGAGACATGAGTTTCTCACGGTTGAACATTTATTGTTGGCTTTACTTGATAATGACTCTGCTGTAAATGCGCTTAAAGCGTGTGGTGCGGACATTATCGTTCTGCGTAAAGAACTAGAAGAATACGTTGAACAACACACCCCGAAATTAGGCGAACATAGCGATCAGGCGCCACATCCGACTGAAAGTTTTGATCGTATTCTGCAACGTGCGATTTTCCATGTGCAATCCAGCGGTGGTGATCGAACTGTTGAAGGTGCAGACATTCTTGTTGCGATGTACTCTGAACGTGATTCTTTTGCGGTTTACTTGCTTAAACGTCATCAAATTAACCGTTTAACTTTAACTCAATATTTATCTCACGGTACGCGAAAAGAAGAAGTGCAAGCCGAAGAAGAAGTTGAAGACTTGGATGGTGAAACCTCGAGTTCTTCAAATGCAGGACCACTCGATTTATATACCACCAATTTGAATGCTGAAGCTCAAAAAGGAAAAACAGATCCTTTAATTGGGCGTGAAAAAGAAATTGAACGTGCCGCGCAAATTTTATGTCGCCGTCGTAAAAACAATCCTTTGCTGGTAGGTGATCCAGGGGTGGGTAAAACCTCGATTGCCGAAGGTTTGGCTTGGCTGATTGTGAACGGTAAAGCGCCTAAACCATTGGCTCATGCAGAAGTGTATAGCTTGGATATTGGTGCGTTGGTGGCAGGTACAAAATACCGTGGTGACTTTGAAAAACGCTTGAAACAATTGTTGAATGCGTTGAAAAAGAAACCAGAAGCGATTCTGTTTATTGATGAAATTCACATGATTATTGGTGCCGGCTCAAGTATGGGTAGCACCATGGACGCATCAAACTTAATTAAACCTGCCTTGTCGAATGGTTCATTGCGTTGCATTGGTTCAACCACTTTTCAGGAATATCGTCAAGTATTTGAAAAAGATCATGCTTTGTCACGTCGTTTCCAAAAAATCGATGTCAATGAGCCTTCTATTTCTGAAACGATTGATATTTTACGTGGTTTAAAATCTAAATTTGAAGATTTTCATCACGTTCAATATGACGATAAATCCTTGGTCGCAGCAGTGGAGTTGTCATCGAAATTTATTAATGATCGCTTCTTGCCGGATAAAGCCATTGATGTGATTGATGAAGCGGGTGCACAGCGCCGTTTGAAAGCAGAGGAAGATGATACTGTAATCACGGTTGAAAATATCGAAGATATCATCTCTAAAATTGCGCGCATTCCACCGAAAACTGTCTCGAAAGATGACAAGACTGTATTAAGCAATCTTGAACGTGATCTTAAACGCGTGGTATTCGGTCAGGATGATGCAATTGAAGCACTCGCTTCTGCCATTAAATTGTCGCGTGCAGGCTTGAAATCACCCGATAAGCCAGTAGGTAGCTTTGTATTTGCAGGTCCAACTGGGGTGGGTAAAACCGAAGTCACCAAACAGTTGGCTAAACTGTTAGGTGTGGAACTGGTTCGTTTTGATATGTCTGAATATATGGAACGTCATGCGGTTTCACGTTTAATTGGTGCACCTCCGGGTTATGTAGGTTTTGACCAAGGCGGGTTGCTGACGGACGCGATTCATAAAAATCCACATTGCGTATTGTTACTGGATGAAATTGAAAAAGCGCATCCAGATGTGTTTAATTTGTTATTACAAATTATGGATCATGGCGCATTGACCGATAACAATGGTCGCAAGTCTGACTTCCGTAATGTGATCCTTGTTTTAACCACCAATATTGGTGCGGAAAGTATTTCTCGCGCGAGTATCGGATTTATGGAACAAGACAATAGTAATGACAATAAGGATGCAATGAAGAAAGCATTCTCGCCTGAATTCCGTAACCGTTTGGATGGCGTGATTCAATTCAATGCGTTGCCAACCACTGTGATTGAAAACGTAGTTGATAAATTCTTGACTGAATTGCAAGCGCAACTTGATGATAAGAAAGTAGTTCTTGAAGTTGATCAAAGTGCACGTGAATGGATGGCTGAACATGGCTATGACCGTTTAATGGGTGCGCGTCCAATGCAACGTTTGATTCAGGAACATTTGAAGAAACCGCTTGCTGAGATGATTCTGTTTGGTGAGCTTGCAGAACACGGTGGTAATGTTGCGGTTTCTGTGAAGAAAGAAAATGGCAAAGCAGTGGGCTTGAAACTCGAAGTGTTTGAAGATCAAACTGCTGAACCTGCATAATCATCTAGATTGTCAAAATAACCCGTGTTCGCACGGGTTATTTTTTTTTATTCAACCTCATTCTGACCTTCTTTCAAAGAGAGAAAGAGCGAATCAAACGATATAAATTCATGGATATTCAAATTACCAAGGTACTTACGACGGGTTGCCTTTTTTTTGTCACAGCAATCGCAGAAATTTTGGGCTGTTATTTTCCATACTTAATTTTAAATCAGGGGAAATCACATTGGTTATGGCTTCCAACAGCCTTAAGCCTTGCGCTATTTGTGTGGTTATTGACATTGCATCCCGTAGCTTCGGGTCGAATTTACGCAGCTTATGGCGGAATTTATATTTTTAGCGCTTTAATGTGGCTGCGTTATGTCGATCAGGTGATCTTGACGCGATGGGATCTATTGGGCGGTTTGGTGGTGATATTGGGTGCGATGATTATTATTTTACAACCGCAAGGTTTGATACGTTAATAAGTTTATTATCTTAATATATTGTATTTATTAAGTCAGATTAATCAGATTTAATAAATAAAAGCAGGTAAATAGAATATTTACGATTATGGGTAGATATATTATTTAACAAGTCTAATAAATTTTAAGACTGTTATATCTTTAATAAGTATTTGTTTTTTGGTTTGTAATGAAATGTAATTATTATAATTACATTGAGCCAATAATTATGAAAAACATATACTTAATCAGAGCTATCTATGCTTTTTTCCTTTTGCTTATTGTTTGTGTATTGGTAGCAATTAACAATTTTTTCTTTTACAAGAATGAAGAAAAAGCTACGGTACGTGAAATGCGTTATGAAGCGGCGCAATTGCAGGCGCTGATTCAAAATTGTGAATCTAGGGCTGATAATTGCACTCAGATGATCAAGACATTTATGGATCATTCCAGCATTAAAGGCAAAATCACCCTCAGTGCGAACACAGAGCCATTTTACGCACAAAACCTGGAAGGCTATAAAGATAACCGGATTGCCGTGACCTATCAGCAGTCAATTCAGGCAAAGGACAATCTCTATGTGGTGAGCTATGAAAAACTGGTAACCCCACCTTTGTTCAAAAGTATGTTACGTAGTGTGACTTTCTCGGTAATGGAGTGGAACCGTGCTGCACAAAATGGAATAAATCAAAGCTATTGGAAAAATCTCATCAATTATTGGGAATTTGTTGCAATTCCGCGTTCTAGCCCCGCGTTATGCTATTTCTTTTTGATTATTGTTTTGCTGCTGCTGGGTAAAGGCTATTTCAAAACATTGCTGCGAAAATGGGAGAGTTCAGAGCAGGCAATCATTGCTAAGAATGATCTGATCGAACAGCTCCATAATGAAAAATTAAAATTAAAATCACAAAATACTGCTTTAAACAAACAGTTGGATCAGGCGGAATTAGCGGTAAATGGGCTGGAAAAACAGCATTTAGCAATGACTCAGGAAAAACAGCAGTTAGATTCGGCACTGATTGAGCTAAACGCAAAAATTACATTGGAAAAAGAGCAGCTGAAAGGACATATTCGAGACATAAAAGCCGAAAAATTAAAAGCGATGCAGGAAGCTGAGCAGAAATATGCCAATGATGTAGATCATATTCTGCAGGAAAAAACGCTTGAAATTAATCAATATTATGCTAATGAAATCAGTTTAATTAAAGCAGACAGTCAAGATAAAATAGATAATTACGAACATAATTTACAAGCTCTTGCAGAAGCAAGACAGGACTTGGCATTACGCAACACTAAACTGTTAGAGGATCTGGATGCTTCTACAATACTGATGGATGAAGTTGAAAGGAAATTGCAATCCACAGAAACCGAAAATAAACAACTGCAGGAAAAATTAAAAGTAGTGCAGGATGAACTTGTTCAGGAAAAGCAGACACAAAATACCTTCATGACGAAAGACTTGAAAAAATGGATAGCGCGCTATTTACTGGCAAATCCAAATTTTAATATTAAATCCAATCATAGTGTCCCTAAGCACAATGGAAATGATCATCATGGCAATGACTACGTTGAGAAAATTTTTAACTTAGTTAGAAAAAATGAAGAAATTTCTAAATTTGTTAAAGCTGTTAAATCTGTAAACAATAACGCATTTCAGCAAAGAACCATTGTGGTTTCCAAACTAAAACAAAAAGGCTTAAATGATCTTAATTATGGTTATATTGCAGAGGTAGTGAGTGAGGATGATCGTGGCAGCTGTGCTGGACTCTTTCTGACAGCGCAAACCGACTGGGAAGCTATTGTGCAGGCTAAACTTTTATTGATACACGTCAAACAGCTAGAAAAACATACCATCATTGATAAGATATCTAATTAATTGAAAAGCCCTAAATTTTTAGGGCTTTTTCTTTATAGGAACTGACATTCAGTATTTTTAATTTTCATATGATAATTTTTATTATCTGAACTGAGTTTGATTGCAACATGATATGGATTTATACGTTGGAATTCATGTTCAAAAAATAAATGACAATTTTGAATTAAATTTTGTTTAATCAGATGTTTTACTTCTTTATCACCAATATCTTCAGCAAACTGGGTGAAGTCTGGAGTCGTAATGATGCCTTGAATATCAATATGATCGGCATATAAACGCAATTGCTCAATTACCGTGTTTTGATCAACTTGAAATGGCATAGTACGAGAGTCTTCATCGCTTATGACATCTAAAATTTCATTCAATGCTTTGGTGTCTTTAATTTTATAAGCTTGGTCGAGGATTTGCTTTTTAAGCAAATATTGGTCGAGTTCTGTAGCTTTGGCTTGTGCTGTATTGACTAAAAGCAAACTGCTTAAGCATAAAACGATTATTTTTAAAGACATGGTTATAATCACTTATAAAAGTTATGGATTGATTATAGTCATTTGAGTATAAAAAAAGCACCCGAAGGTGCTTAATCTTTTTAAGATTTTTCTAATCAATTAGTCTTTCTTTAAATTTTCATTCAGTAAAAATTCAACCAAAGCTTTTTGAGCGTGCAAACGGTTTTCTGCTTCATCCCAAACCACAGCATTTTTATGGTCCAGCATATTTTCAGAAATTTCTTCACCACGGTGCGCAGGCAAGCAGTGCATGAATATGCAATCTGGATGCGCTAAATCCATGAGTTTTTCATTGACCTGAAAGTCGGCAAATGCTTTTTCACGAATTTTTTGCTCTTCTTCCTGGCCCATACTTGCCCAAACGTCAGTCACGATCAGGTCAGCATTCACAGCGGCATCTTCAGCTGAATCTACAAGTTCTACACAGTGAGCAAATTCAGACAAGAATCTTTCTTGTGGTTCATAGCCTTTAGGTGCAGCAACTTTTAATTTAAAGCCCCACATATGTGCTGCTTCAATATAGGAGTTACACATATTGTTGCCGTCACCAATCCATGCAACTGTTTTACCTTCAATAGAACCACGGTGTTCTAGATAAGTTTGCATGTCAGCAAGCAACTGGCAAGGGTGATGATCATCAGTCAAGGCATTGATGATGGGTACTTTTGAATAAGAGGCAAAGCGTTCTACGATGTCATGACCAAAAGTACGGATCATAATAATATCAAGCATGCTTGAAATCACACGTGCAGAATCTTCAATCGGCTCGCCGCGACCCAATTGGGTATCACGAGAAGACAGGAAAATTGCACTACCACCGAATTGACTCATACCTGCTTCGAACGAAACACGTGTGCGGGTACTCGATTTTTCAAAAATCATGCCCATAACTTTACCGACGAAAGGTTGGAACACCTCATTGCTATGTTGCTTGCGTTTAAGTTCAATCGCACGCTGCAGAATTTGGTTAAGTTCTAAAGTCGATAAATCGCGTAAGGTCAGAAAGTGACGTAGAGCCATGGTTACTCCACAATAATTGCTGAATAGAAAACAAAACAACAATTAGTTGTTGGTTGGTTAAGTGAAAAGGGAATCGATTAATATACTATAAGCAGGCAAAATTGCAAAAAAACTAGACTTTTTGATGGCCTTCCAAGAAGCGATCAACACAATAATTGATGTATTTGGTCGTTTCCTGATCATTTTCCTGAATTGGAATACCCATTAAAATGCGCCATTCCAAATTTCGTAAAATACCAAAATAGAATTGGGCAGAATAAATAGGGTTTTCACATTTTAATAGACCATTGTTATGCGCTTTTTCTAAAGCACAAGCAATGGCATTTTGAATATGTTTTGGACCTTGCTCGTGAATATATAAAGCAAGTTCTGAATTGTGTTGGGTGCGTTCTAAAATGAGACGCATAAATGCTGCATTTTCTGGTTGTAATAGGTGTCTATGAAAATTAAGCAGGGTATTAATCAGGTAAGATTTTAAATTATCTTTATCTTGTTCAAACGGCAGGCAGATATCTTTAAAAAATTGTTCACGACGATAATCACAAATTGCGGTAAATAAACCTTCTTTATTGCCAAAAAATTTGTAAATGGAAGCTTTGGAACCCCCGGCGTGCTGGACAATATCATCCAAAGACACTGCATCATAACCACGTTCTAGAAATAGCTCATTTGCGCTGAGTAAAAGCGCCAGACATCGTTCATGACCACGTTTTGTTTGTGGAGTATCACGAGCGAGGGGTTCTAATTGAGCGAGTTCGTGCATATGGCCTGTAACGTCAATAATCAAAGAAATGAAATCATTTGCAATGATAGCAAAAATATGCACACATTTTCTTAAAATAACAGTTTTGTCTTATTTGCTCACAATTATGAAGCATCGAAATAACACTATAGTTTTGGTGAATATTTGACTAAAGTTTTAGAGTATAAATTCTAAATAGTCATAGATATGAAGGTGTTTATGGATATACTCGGAATTCGATAAGTAAAGTGAAAACTGTGGAAAGGAATATGACACAACAAATGTCTGCAGGCTTAAGATTTAGACAAGCACTGGAAGTGGAAAAACCATTACAAATTATCGGCACAGTGAATGCCTACGCAGCCATGATGGCGAAAGAAGTGGGTTATAAAGCCATTTATGTATCGGGTGCAGGTGTTGCCAATTATTCTTATGGTTTACCTGACCTAGGCATGACCAGTTTAGATAATGTTCTAGAAGATGTACGTCGTATTACTGAACGTGTAGATACCCCGTTGTTGGTGGATATAGATACAGGTTGGGGTGGTGCATTTAATATCGCCCGTACGGTTAAACAAATGATTGCGGCAGGTGCTGCGGCAGTTCATATTGAAGATCAGGTTGCACAAAAGCGTTGCGGTCATCGTCCGAACAAGGAAATTGTGACCCAGCAGGAAATGGTTGACCGTATTAAGGCTGCTGTCGATGCGAAAACCGATTCAAACTTTGTGGTGATGGCGCGTACTGATGCCTTGCAAAAAGAAGGTTTGCAAGCGGTCATTGATCGTGCCTGTGCCTGTGTAGAAGCGGGTGCGGATGCCATTTTTGCTGAGGCAATGACTGACATTACCATGTATCGCACAGTGTGTGATGCAGTCGGTGTTCCAGTATTGGCAAATATTACCGAATTCGGTGATACGCCTTATTACACGGTAGATGAGTTGGGTGAACAAGGGATCAGTATGGTACTTTATCCACTGTCAGCAACGCGTGCAATGCAAAAAGCAGCTTTGGAAGTAATGCGTTCAATTCGTGAAAATGGTACGCAAGTCAACGTATTGGATAAGATGCAACAACGTAAAGAACTTTACGAATTCCTTGATTATCATACCTTTGAAAACACCTTGGATAAATTGTTTAAATAAATAATTCAAAATGGAGAATTAAAAAATGGCTGAAGGAAAAGTACTCACTGGCGCGGGATTACGCGGACAAGTGGCAGGTAAAACAGCGCTATCAACAGTAGGTAAGAGTGGCGCAGGCTTAACCTATCGCGGTTATGATGTGCAAGATCTTGCTGAAAACTGTCAATTTGAAGAAGTGGCTTACCTGATTTTCTTTGGTGAATTGCCAACCAAAGAACAGCTTGCTGCTTATAAAGCCAAATTGAAAACACTTCGTCATTTGCCGCAGGCATTGAAAGAAGTTTTGGAACGTATTCCAGCAGATTCGCATCCAATGGATGTGATGCGTACTGGTGTTTCCATGTTGGGTAACCTGGAAACAGAACAATCTTTCGATATACAGCAAGATGTTGCAGATCGTATTTTGGCAACTTTACCTGCAATCATCTGCTACTGGTATCGTTTTAGCCATGATGGCGTACGTATCGAAGAAAATACCGATGATGATTCTATCGGTGCACAATTCCTGCATTTGCTTCGTGGTGAAAAGCCAAATGAATTACATGAACAGGTGATGAATGTGTCGCTGATTCTGTATGCAGAACATGAATTTAACGCTTCAACATTTACTGCACGTGTATGCGCTTCAACCTTATCTGATATGCATTCGTGTATCACGGGTGCAATTGGTTCACTACGTGGTCCATTACACGGTGGTGCAAACGAAGCTGCTATGGAAATGATTGAAAACTGGACGTCTCCGGAAGAAGCTGAACGTGAAATGCTGGGCAAGCTTGAGCGTAAAGAAAAGATCATGGGCTTTGGTCATGCAATCTACAAAGACAATGACCCACGTAATGGCATCATCAAAATCTGGTCGGAGCGTTTAGCCAAAGACGTCGGTGATACGGTACTTTATCCTGTATCTGTACGCTGTGAAGAAGTGATGTGGCGTGAGAAGAAATTGTTCTGTAATGCTGACTTCTTCCATGCATCTGCCTATCACTTTATGGGTATTCCAACCAAACTGTTCACACCAATTTTTGTGATGAGCCGTGTAACCGGTTGGGCAGCACATGTGATGGAACAGCGCGCGGACAATCGTATTATTCGCCCAAGTGCGGATTATACCGGTCCAGAATTACGTAAAGTGGTGCCGATTGCAGAACGTACTGCAGCATAAATTTCTCAAATTTTTATAAAGCCTCTTCGGAGGCTTTATTTTTTTAGCTCTTTATTTTTTTAGTGTGAGTAAAACAGGGTCTTCAATGCTATAGCCTGTTTCAAAAGGAATACCCAAGTATTTAACCGCTACAACCATTTTGTTGTGTTGCGGAATTTTGAAGGCTTGTGAAATATTTAAGTTGGGTTTATAGGCTTTAGCTGTATGTTGCAGACTACTTAATTGCGGTGTAACCACTTTATAACGATACTGATATTCAGTGATTAAACCATCAAATCCAGAGCTTGTAGATTTTTGTACACGCGTTTTTTTCACGATTTGGACTTTGACTGAGGCTTTATTTACAGCAATTAAAGGGGCTAATCTTTTTTTAATTTTTAAAATGTCTTTATTAAATTGTGTGCTGTCTTGATCGTAATCAATTTTCTTGGTTTTAGGATTGATATAAAGCGAATTGACCTGAATGAGTTTTTCAGGCTGCTTGTTGTTTTTAAATTGATAATAGTAGAGTTGTGGCAGACGACCACGACCATCTTCATAATGTTTGAGTAGATAGACTTTTTGGTCTTTGGCATCATAACCCAGGAACTCTACATTGTGAGGTCCTCCCACGGTTGCAAAACTGGTGCAGGGGAGCAGGATTAAACTGCATATAAAAGTTTTGAATTTCAACATAACTAAACTCCATCAATGAGTTTGATGATTTCTGCTGCAATATGCTGGATTAAGACAGAAAGCTTATGTAAAGGCGTTCCATCAATAAAATAATGAAAGTTGTGCATTTTATTTAAGTATAAAATTGAGATAAAAAAAGTGCCTTCGGGTTTTGTTTTTGTTGCACTACCACCAGGTTTGAGTAAACCGGTACAAGCCACCACAATATCTGCGTGAGTAAATAGTTTTTTTCCATGAATCGCCATGGCTTCTGTGACTTCGGCAGATTCGGCCGTGTATTTTTCTATAAGCTCGGCATCAATATTCAGGATATCAATCTTGATGGAAGGATCATAACAGACCAGTCCACCCAGTAAAATTTCTGCACCACTGTTCTTGCAAATGGAAAATTGACTGGAAAGGTAGCCAGAGCTGGCGCTTTCGATAAAAGCAATCTTTAATTGATGTTGTTCAAGCAGGTCACAACATTTTTTTAACATTATTAAAAACCCTAAAAGTGATCTGTATTTTAACTCAAATATCACTCGGCTCTTGTATTGTATTGCAGTGGAGTAGGAGGTATTAAGTTTTAAATTTTTTCATTTCAAAGAATAGCGTGGTTTCTATTTTTAGCAGTATTATTTTTTTGGATTAAAATTAAATTGTCATCCATAGTGATCCAATATAAATCAATCATCCAATAAAAAAACCCAGTAAAATCACTGGGTTTTTTACATTGAAACTAAAATTTAACTTAGTTTTCAAGCGCAGGCGTTGCAGCAGCAATTGCAGCAGCAACTGCATCATCTTCAGACTGAGTAGCAGAATTTGATTTTGATGGCGTTGCTTGAGTCGGTTTTTCTTCCGCTTTAGGCGCTTCAGCCTTTGCTGCTACAACTTTAGGTGCTTCAGTGGTCGCTGGTTGAGTTACTTCACGACGAATTACAGTCGTTGTATTCGCAGTTTCCTGGCGTTCTACTTCAACCTGTGCAGGAATTTCAACTTGTGTATTTTCAGTTGAATCTAATGGTTGTAACTGAACAGGTTCATCCACTTGTTCAATTTGTTGAGTGGTCTCAACTTTTTCTTGTTCATCTTCCTTTGGTGCTTCTTTTTTTACACACGCTGTTAATAATAAAGCTGCTGCAATAGCGCCACAAATCAAAAAATTTTTATTCATAATTGCACAAAACAAAGCATTAATAGGATGTAACCATTATAACAGCAAATACCAAGATGAAAATCCTATAAAGTCCCTCTAATTTTTTATCGGAAATGCTGATAGAATAACCAATTGTTTATTGTTCTTTGAATTGATGCGGAATGACTTTGCTTTATAGGTACAGAGTAAAGTAAAATTGCGCAACATTGCAGGCCGATTTAGGCTCGATTGTACGAGAAACCCAATGACCCATTTTATTTTCGTGACTGGTGGTGTAGTTTCATCACTAGGTAAAGGTATTTCAGCTGCTTCAGTTGCTGCACTTTTAGAAGCCCGTGGTTTAAAAGTAACCATGGTCAAAATGGATCCATACATTAATGTCGATCCAGGGACAATGAGTCCTTTCCAACATGGTGAAGTTTTTGTCACAGAGGATGGTGCTGAAACTGACCTAGATTTGGGTTATTACGAACGTTTCTTGCGTCGTGCGAAAATGACCAAACTGAATAACTTCACTTCAGGTCGTGTTTATCAAGACGTACTCAATAAAGAACGTCGTGGTGATTACCTCGGTGGTACTGTTCAGGTTATTCCACATATTACGGATAATATTAAAGAACGTGTTCTTCGCGCAGGCGAAGGCTATGACGTTGCGATTGTTGAAATTGGCGGCACAGTAGGTGACATTGAATCTCTCCCATTCATGGAATCTGTTCGTCAGTTAATGGTTGAGCTTGGTCATAAACGTACCATGCTGATGCATTTAACATTATTGCCATATATCAAATCTGCAGCTGAACTTAAAACCAAGCCAACACAACACTCTGTAAAAGAGCTTTTGTCGATTGGTATTCAGCCAGACATTTTGATCTGCCGTACAGAGTACGATGTAGATGCCGATACTACGCGTAAGATTGCATTATTTACCAACGTTGAAGCACGTGCCGTTGTGGTATGTAAAGATGCACGTTCGATCTACCAGATTCCACGTACATTCTACGAACAAAATGTTGATGATTTAATCTGTGAACGTTTTGGTTATAATGATCTTCCTGAAGCTGATTTAACAGATTGGGATAATGTTGTAGAAGCATTACTGAATCCTGAATACACGGTACGTGTAGCGATGGTTGGTAAATACGTTGAACTTCCAGATGCTTACAAATCTGTGAACGAAGCACTTTTACATGCCGGTATTAAAAACCGCGTTAAAGTTCAAATCGACTACGTAAATGCTGAAGAACTTGAAAGCCAGGATATTGCAACTGTATTACAAGATGCTGATGCGATTCTTGTACCAGGCGGTTTCGGTGAGCGCGGTACTGAAGGCAAAATGCAGGCGATTAAATTCGCACGTGAAAATGGTGTGCCGTTCCTCGGTATTTGCTTGGGTATGCAGTTGGCTGTGATTGAATACGCACGTAATGTTGCCGGTATTGCAGATGCGACCTCGACTGAATTTAACCGTTCAACCAAATCTCCATTGATTGGTTTAATTACTGAATGGTTAGATGAGCGCGGTGAAGTTCAGCAACGTTCTGCTGATTCTGATCTGGGTGGCACTATGCGTTTAGGTGCGCAAAAATCTGAACTGGTTGCAGGAACTAAAACTGCAGAAGTTTATGGTTCTGAAGAAATCATCGAGCGTCATCGTCACCGTTACGAGATGAACAACCGTTATATTCCTGTGCTTGAAGAAAAGGGCATGAAAATTTCAGGTTATTCACCAGTCCAACATTTAGTAGAAACTGTTGAAATTCCTCAACATCCTTGGTTTATTGCTGTACAATTCCACCCGGAATTTACAAGTTCTCCACGTGATGGACATCCATTATTTGCTAGCTTTATTGACGCTGCTAAAAAACAGTATCAAAAAACTAAATAATGTTGCTCTAGGAATAAACTAGGAAAGTTTAAATAATGTCGCAATTAAAACCACAAGAAATTGTACGTTTAGGCGATATACAAATGGCAAACCACTTGCCATTTGTATTATTCGGCGGAATGAATGTACTTGAATCTAAAGACTTAGCTTTTGAAATTGCTGAAACTTATGTTGATATCTGCACACGTTTGGATATCCCCTATGTATTTAAGGCAAGTTTTGATAAAGCTAATCGCTCTAGTTTGCACTCTTTCCGTGGCCCAGGTCTGGAAAAAGGTCTTGAGTGGTTAGCGGACATTAAAAAACATTTCAATGTACCGATCATTACTGACGTACATGAACCTTACCAAGCTGCTCCTGTTGCTGAAGTTGCGGACATTATCCAACTTCCAGCTTTCCTGAGCCGCCAGACTGACCTTGTTGAAGCAATGGCAAAAACTGATGCCATCATCAACATCAAAAAAGCACAATTCCTTGCTCCACATGAAATGCGCCATATTTTGCATAAATGTCTGGAAGCGGGAAATGACAAACTGATTATTTGTGAGCGTGGTTCGGCATTTGGTTACAACAATCTGGTTGTAGACATGTTGGGCTTCGACATCATGAAAGAAATGGATGTTCCTGTGTTTTTTGATGTCACGCATGCGCTTCAAACCCCAGGTGGTCGTGCGGATTCAGCAGGTGGACGCCGTGCGCAAATCACCACGCTTGCGCGCGCAGGTATGGCAACTGGTTTGGCTGGTTTATTCCTGGAAGCACATCCTGATCCAGAAAAAGCCAAGTGTGATGGTCCATGCGCACTGCGTATGTCACAGCTTGAGCCGTTCTTGGCGCAATTAAAAGAATTGGATACTTTGGTTAAAGGATTCAAAAAGTTAGATACTCATTGATGCTTTTAATAGCATCTAGTTATTCAATCAACTGAGGAATTGTTCATGAGTCAAATCGTTGACATCCGTGCACGTGAAATTTTGGACTCTCGTGGTAACCCAACCATCGAAGCAGACGTAATCTTAGAATCTGGCGTAGTTGGCCGTGCATGTGCACCATCTGGTGCTTCAACTGGTTCTCGTGAAGCTTTAGAACTTCGTGACGGTGATAAATCACGTTACTTAGGTAAAGGTGTTCGCACTGCTGTTAATAACGTAAATACGTTAATTCGTGATGCTCTAGTTGGTAAATCAGTATTCGAACAAAAAGACATCGATAACACGATGATCGCTTTAGACGGTACTGAAAACAAAGAAAAATTAGGTGCAAACGCAACATTGGCGGTGTCTTTGGCTGCTGCGCGTGCTGCTGCTGAAGAAAAGAAAATTCCTCTTTTCCAATACATCGCAGATCTTCGTGGTCAAACGATTTTGACTATGCCTGTACCAATGATGAACATCATCAATGGTGGTTCACATGCAGACAAC
The DNA here is from genome assembly GCF_004336635.1 of Acinetobacter sp. ANC 4862. Taxonomy (GTDB): domain Bacteria; phylum Pseudomonadota; class Gammaproteobacteria; order Pseudomonadales; family Moraxellaceae; genus Acinetobacter. Next base: position 29,203 of record NZ_SJXH01000026.1, on the reverse strand, counting down.
AACGTTGATATTCAAGAATTTATGATTGAGCCAGTAGGCTTCACTTCATTCTCTGAAGCGCTACGTGCGGGTGCTGAAATCTTCCATTCACTTAAATCAGTATTAAACAAAAAAGGTTTAAACACTGCAGTTGGTGATGAAGGTGGTTTCGCACCGAACTTACGTTCGAACGAAGAAGCAATTACGGTTATTCTTGAAGCAATTGGTCAAACGGGTTACAAAGCAGGTTCTGACATCATGCTTGCGCTTGACTGTGCATCTTCAGAATTCTACAAAAATGGTCAATACATTCTTGCGGGCGAAGGCAACAAGGCATTCACAAGCAACGAATTCTCTGACTATTTAGCTGGTTTGGTAAAACAATACCCAATTATCTCGATTGAAGATGGTTTGGACGAGTCTGACTGGGAAGGTTGGTCTTACCTGACTTCAATCCTGGGCGACAAAATCCAGTTGGTTGGTGACGACTTGTTCGTAACGAATCCTAAGATTTTACAACGTGGTATTAATGAGAAAGTCGGTAACTCGATCTTAATCAAATATAACCAAATCGGTACTTTGACTGAAACTCTAGATGCGATCTACCTTGCGAAAGCAAATGGTTACTCTACAGTGATTTCACACCGTTCAGGTGAAACTGAAGATTCTACCATTGCGGATCTTGCAGTCGGTACAGCAGCGGGTCAAATCAAGACAGGTTCATTGTGTCGTTCTGACCGTGTTGCTAAATATAACCAATTACTTCGTATTGAAGAATTGACTCATGCTGCATATCGCGGTAAAGCTGAATTCAAAGGTTTGAACTAAGCGACTAATGCGATTTATGTTAAGTATATTTAACTCCACTGCGAGTAAAGTATTATTGGGCCTTGCGATCATTTTGATCGCAGGGTTTCAGTACTTATTCTGGTTTGGCGAAGGTGGTTATCATGACCATCAAAAATTAGCCGAAAAAATTCAACAACAAACAGAAATAAATGCGGAATTAAAAGAACGTAACCGTGTATTGGCTGCTGAAGTCTATGACTTGAAAAATGGTATTGAAGCCATTGAAGAACATGCGCGTTTAGATCTTGGTTTAGTCAAGCCGCATGAAACTTTTGTGCAAATGAGCATGATTGGTACAAACTATAAACCCATTTATATCGATCCAAATGCCAAAGTTGATTTAAGAACAAATGAAGACGGTGCCGGAGATCTACCCGCAAATGCACCATAAAATTTGGGCAGTTATTCCTGCTGCGGGTTCTGGAAGTCGTTTTTCTAAAACTGAACTTAAGCAGTACCAGATGATTCAAGGTCAAACGGTATTAGAACATACGATCAGTCGTTTGAATGATTTGCCACTTTCAGGTTATGTATTGGCGATCAGTGAAGATGATTCGGTTGCAAAAACATTAAATTTTACTCAGCCTGATAAAGCTTATTTTTGTGTTGGTGGGGCAGAACGGGTGAATTCTGTTCTGAATGGTTTGACTTATTTAAGTCAGATTGCTTCACCTGATGATTTGGTTTTTGTGCATGATGCTGCACGTCCTTGTGTCACCCAAGATTGTTTGAATCGTTTAGTGAATACTGCAATACAAGAAAACTGTAGTGCGATTTTGGCAATTCCGGTGCGTGATACTTTAAAACTGGTTGAACAAGCGAATAATATTAATAAAACCGTGAGCCGTGATTATTTATGGCAAGCACAAACACCGCAAATTTCAAAGTTAGGCATATTGAAGCATGCTATTGAAAAAGCTTTGCAGGATGGCATCACTATTACTGATGAAGCCAGTGCTTTGGAGTATGTGGGGGAAATAGTGAAAGTGGTGCAGGGTCGTTCAGACAATATCAAAATCACTTATTCTGATGATTTGGAACTTGCAAAATTGATTTTAACAGTACAAAAATAAAATAAAAAATGGCTTCAGATGTATTATCTCTAGAGCTTTAAATTTATACTTTGGCATCGCATTTAAACACTCAAATATTTCAAATGATACCATCACCTCAGTATCGTTTTTTACGTCACTCTTTACGTGATGGTAGAAGCATTAAACATGATTCATCAAGATGGACTAGATTACATTTAGATCCATGGTTACTTTGTTTTCTTTTATTGAATTCAGTGCTGGGATTGATGGTGGTCTATAGTGCAACCATGCAAGATAGCAGCATGGTCATCCGCCAAGCCACAAGTTTTGGCGTGGGCTTTATAATCATGTTTTTATGTGCTCAGATTCCGCCAAAAGTCTATCAGGCAGCGAGCCCTTATTTTTATATACTGGGCATTGTGCTGTTGGTATTAGTGCTGCTCATTGGTGATACTCGTTTGGGTGCCAAGCGTTGGCTAACCATTCCAGGCATCGGAAGTATGCAGCCTAGTGAGATTATGAAATTTGCCATGCCGTTAATGATGGCTTGGTTTTTTTCTCGTCGTGCTTTTCCACCCACATTCATGCAGATTGCCATTGGACTCATATTAATGATGTTTCCTTTCGTGTTGGTGGCTTTGCAACCTGACCTGAATATTGGACTTATTATTCCCGGTATTTTTGCTTTATTTCTTTGTGGGATGTCATGGCGCCTAATTTTGGGTGCATTGACGGCACTGGCTGTGGTAGCACCTCTTATTTGGATGTTTTTGTTACAAACCTACCAAAAGAAACGGGTTTTAACTTTGTTTGATCCAGAGTCGGATGCGTTGGGCGCAGGCTGGAATATCATCCAGTCCAAAATTGCCATTGGTTCTGGCGGCTTAACCGGTAAAGGGTATTTGACCGGGACACAGTCGCATTTGGGTTACTTACCTGAACATCATACTGACTTTATTATGTCAGCCTATGCTGAAGAATATGGTTTTATCGGGGTATTTTTATTATTCAGTCTTTTTGCAGCCATTATTATTCGTTGCTTAATGATTGGGTTGAATAGCTTTCACAATTTTGGTCGTTTATTTGCCGGCACCATTGGATTGACCTTCTTCTTCTTTGTATTTTTAAACTCGGGCATGGCGAGCGGTATTTTACCCGTTACTGGAGATCCATTGCCGTTGATGAGTTATGGTGGTTCAGCTGTTATTTCGTTACTGGCAAGTATGGGTATTGTGATGTCAATTCATACCCATAGATAAACAAAATAACTATTTTAAAGCGAGATGATAATCTCGCTTTTTTGTGAGAGGGGAAAATGAATCTGTATAAAAAATCATTAATGATGATTGAAGAATTAAACAAACAATTAGATAGTTCAGAGTTGGTTGATGGCGGGTTAAGACTTGATTTGGTTTATCAATGTTGCGAAATATCCATAGAACATGGAATTGCTGTAAAAACACTTTTAGAAACTGAATTGTATACTTCAGCACTTGCATTGTTTAGAGTGCAATTTGAGTCTACTGTCTGTGCATATTGGTTGCTTTTGAGTGCGACAAATAATCAAATTCTGAAATTTCAAATCACAAGCATTGCGGAGCTATTTAAAAATGAAAAAATACCAATGGTTTCTGAAATGATAGAAAAATTAAAAAATATTGAAGAAATTAGGTCTATAGCACTACAGTTTGAAGAATTTAAATTTTATTCACTTAAGCACTTAAACTCGATTGTTCATACTGGGAAACATTCTTTAGTAAGAAGTACATTTGGTCTAAATGAAAAACAATATAGTGATATAATGAAACAATCCAATGGATTAACACTATGGCTGGACAAATTCTTTTAAGACATAGTGGTAAAGAAAAATGGATACATATTTTGCATGCTAAATACCGTGATTGTTTTTTGATGCAAGAGGATATTTCATCTGAAGAAAAAGCAAGAATTGATGCAATGTATAATAAGTAATAAAAAAAGCCCTCAATCGAGGGCTTTTTTGTTTAGGTGAAGAGCCAGGTGTAGTAACCCCAAAGCATCAGTGGCCATGCCAGAAATGGGCTAAATAACCATTTCCATAACCAAAACTTTGGAATAAAACCTACCCCGTGAATAAAGCCACCTGAAATACCGATCATGATATACATCATGGTACGGTGACTATATTCACCATTTGCATCTAGCATCATTGCTGGATGAATCAATAAAACGGCTGCAAGCGGCAATGCCAACAAAAATGAAATGGCCATTGCAAACTTGTTCGGCTTCTTGGTCTCTGTTGTTATTGCAGCTTCAGTCATTTTTTATTCCTCATCCAGATCTTGATGATGTTCGATGTAAAGGGCGCTGAGTACCCCTGCAAAACACGCCATTAAAATTCCAAGAATCCAAGCGAAATACCACATATCTATTCTCCTTGCACACAAGCTTAGTAAAGGCTGTGTGAATTATCCTGAACGTGTTTATTGGTGATCACACCCCACATTTTGTAGTAACACCAAGTGGTGTAACACAAGATTAGCGGTACAAAAATACAAGCGGCTACTGTCATGACAGTGAGTGTAGTTTTACTAGAAACCGCATCCCACATTGTCAAGCTAATCGCTGGATTAAGGCTTGATGGCATTAAGAATGGGAACAGAGCAAAACCAGCAGTCAAGATTGATCCGATGACAGCAAGACTTGAGCCTAGGAAGCTGAAACCAGCCTTGTTTTTACCTGCCGCAAGCACCACGATGATGCCACCAAGAATACCCATGATAGGCGCAATCATTGTAATTGGATAGGTAGTGTAGTTGTTCATCCAGCCGTGATTGCCATTGGTAAGCACTTCTTTGGCTAATGGATTGGCAGCCGCATTGGTATCAAATGGTTGTACCAAGGTATAACCTTCAATACCACCGAAGTATAACCATGCGCCTGCACCCAAGAAGCAGACTAAGAACAGCATGCCCATGATTTGAGTTGCTTTGGCAGAACGTGCACGTAAATCACCATCAGTACGAAGCATCAGCCATGCACCACCATGTGCACACAGCATCGATAAGCTGACCAGACCGCAGACGATCGCAAATGGGTTAAGCAGGGCAAAGAAGCTACCTGTATAGGTTGAACGTACAGTTTCATCTAAAGTGAAAGGCACACCCAGGAACATGTTGCCGAACGCGACACCAAAGACCAGTGCGGGAACTGCACCACCAATTGATAAACCCCAGTCCCAAGAATTACGCCATTTGGTGTTTTCTAACTTGGAGCGGTAGTCGAAACCGACAGGTCGCAAGAACAAGGCAAACAAGACCAGAAGTAGCGCCCAGTACATGCCTGAGAAGGCGGTTGCATAAACCATTGGCCATGCAGCAAACAGTGCACCACCGGCAGTGATAAACCAAACCTGGTTACCGTCCCAGTGTGGGGCAATCGTATTGATTGCCGCACGACGTTCGTCATCATTTTTACCTACGAATGGCATAATGGCCATCGAGCCCATATCGAAACCATCGGTCAGGGCGAAACCAATTAGCAATACGCCAACCAATACCCACCAGATAATTTTGAGAAGTTCATATTCGATCATGATTGAGCCTCCCCATGAACTTTGTTTTGTGCTTCAAGTTTTTCGAAATGGTATTTACCAGTATGTAAAGAACTTGGCCCTAAGCGAGTGAATTTGATCATCAAATACATCTCGATAATAAGCAGCACGGTATAGAATGCAGCCAGTGCAATGATTGAACCCCAGATGTCGCCAGTACTTAATGTAGAAGTCGACAAGTGTGTAGGAAGTACTTCACCAATCGTCCACGGTTGACGACCACCTTCTGCCACATACCAACCAGTTTGTGCCGCAATCCATGGTAGCGGTAGTGAATATAAGGCAAATCTAAGTAACCACGGTTTGTTTTCAGCATTGCGTTTTGCCACGGCATAAGTTGCAAGGATGAATAACAGTAACATCAGGAAGCCTGAAGCAACCATTGCACGGAACGAGAAGAACAGTGCTGTTACGTTTGGAATAGTATCTTTCACTGCAGACTTAATATGTTCTTCAGATGCATCCACGACATTTGGAGAATACTTTTTCAGAAGCAAGCCGTAGCCTAAGTCTTTTTGATTTTGTTCAAATGCAGCTTTCAGTTCAGGAGATTTATCCCCTGCACGGAGTTTTTCCAATTGATCATAAGCAAGCATACCGTTACGAATACGGACTTCATGTTGAACCATGAGGTCTTTAAGGCCAGTCACTTCTTTATCTAAAGAACGTGTCGCAATAATACCCATTACATATGGAATTTTGATGGCGTAGTCAGTACGTTGTTCTTGTTGATTCGGAATACCAAACAATGTGAATGGCGCAGGAGCAGGGTGAGTCTCCCATTCCGCTTCAATCGCAGCAAGTTTGGTTTTTTGAACATCACCTAACTCATAACCCGATTCGTCACCTAGCAGGATCACGGAAAGAGTAGAGGCTAAACCGAAAATGGCAGCGATGGCGAAAGAACGACGTGCAAAAGGAATATCGCGTTTTTTCAACAAGTAGAAACTTGAAATTGCTAATACAAAGATTGCACCAGTCACATAACCAGCAGAAACGGTATGGACAAATTTCACCTGAGCTACAGGGTTGAAAATCAACGCACCGAAGTCAACCAGTTCCATACGCATAGTTTCATAGTTGAATGCTGAACCGACCGGGTTTTGCATCCAGCCATTGGCAACCAGAATCCACAGTGCTGACATATTGGAACCGAGAGCAACCAGCCAGGTTACGCCTAGATGCTGAACTTTAGAAAGTCGATCCCAGCCGAAGAAGAATAAACCAATAAAAGTCGATTCCAGAAAGAATGCCATCAGGCCTTCAATCGCCAGTGGAGCGCCAAAAATGTCGCCTACATAGTGCGAATAATATGCCCAGTTTGTACCAAACTGGAATTCCATGGTTAAACCAGTGGTCACCCCTAAAGCGAAGTTAATACCGAAGAGTTTGCCCCAGAATTTGGTCATGTCCTTGTAAATTTCTTTACCGGAAATCACATAGGTGGTTTCCATAATGGCAAGAATAAAAGCGAGACCAAGAGTAAGAGGTACAAAAATAAAGTGATACATCGCGGTCATTGCAAATTGGAACCGCGAAAGATCGACCACGCTTTCAGAAATCATCAACGTGTCTCCTTGATTGGGGAAGGACTGCCGGCAATGTGCTCGGCAACTTGATTGTCAAAATTTTTGGGAATAGTAGGGGCATCAAACCAGATATGTTTAATCGTCAACAAGATAACAATCTTAATTATTAATATGATTGTTATCTCGCGAACTAATCGTTGGTTAAAATCTTTTGGTATTAAGCTCATGCAAATAAGCCTATTTTTAAAACATAATGGATATTATTAAACAAAAAGTAACTAAAAATAAATAGATTAAACAGTTAAAGTGAAAATATATTATTTAAACCAATAGAAACAATAACTTATTCTTGGTTGATGTTAAAAAATAAACTAATTTTTATTGGTTTAAAGTTGAGTTAAATACTTTGTATTAAGATTTTTTAAATCCCAACTAAAATGGTCATGTATTATATTTAAAGTTGACTAAAATGGTTATGTATTATGTAAAATCCGACCAAAATTGTTGCATATTATTGAAAATTGGTATTTGAAATAATATTTATTAAGTAAGATTAATCTGTTTTTTAATTAGGATTTAATAATTTAAAAAGGAAAATAATGCAGATATGGTTTTAAATATTCTATTTGTGAGAAATAAAAAAGACCGCCCGTAGGTGGTCTTTTTTGTTTTGGATACCGTTTGGACTTAGAAGTCGTAACGTAAGCCTAGAGAAAGACCAGTTGCATCTTGACCTTCGGCTCCAGCTACGTTGTTTGAACGAGCTTGAGCCCAAGGAGTTAGAGTTGAGTTTTCATCATTAAGTACTGTTGCAAGGTTTGCATATACACGTACAGCAGGATCTAAACGATGTTCTACACCTAGTGCTAATAATGTTGCATTTGACTCATCTGCATCTACGTCACGGTGGAATACTTCGCCACGTAATGATGTTTTTGGTGCAAATTTATATTCACCCGCTACACCAAATACTTGTGCATCTGGATTTGCTTCAGAGTTATCATGCTGAAGGAATTGATATAAACCGCCAAGGTTGAAGTTAGGAGTGATTTTATATGCAGCAGCCACACGGAACCCATCACGTTCGCCACGAGTGGCTTCTTCTTCATAATGCTCATATGCAGCAGCAAAATCGACTTTACCTTCTTTATAGGTTAAAGCAAGGTCGTATGCTTTATCTTTGTCTTTAGTGTCGTCTTTAAGTGCATCTGGGCTGTTTGCTTCATGTAAAGAAAGTGCACCTAATACATTGAAACCACCAGCAAGTTTTGGTGATTTATATTCAATGGTATTGTTATTACGTTCATCAAAACGCAAGTTGCCAGCACGTGTGACGTTACGAACATCACCGATCATATCACCAAAGAAGTTGACCGGGCCACGTGCTACTTTGAATGGGCTGTCAAAACGGCCGATACGCGCTTGACCGAAATCACCTTTTAAACCAACAAAAGTATCGCGAGTTGCAAATTCAACATCATCATTTGCAGAACCACTTGCAAAGTTAATTTCCTGTTCGATTTGACCAAATACGGTCATGCCATTTTCTAGTTTTTGTTCAGCTTTAAAGCCTAGGCGTGAAGAGTTTGAAGAAAGACCTACTTCATTATAATCTTGACCATCATCCAGATAATCTAAAGAAACGTGTGCACGACCATACACTTTAACATCAGCAGCAGCTGCCATAATTGGTGTTAAAATTGTTGCCCCGATTGCTAATGCAGATAACGTTTTTTTCATGTGTAGCTCCAATAAGACTTGTTTTGGTCTTAACAAGGGTGTTGTAGTAGCTTTGTTAAATTTTGCTACCGGTCCTGTATTGGTGCTAAGTATTAATTACAAATAAGACAGTAAGATTAAGGAAATATTTCAAAAATATTAAATGTTTTGTTTTGTAAAAAAATTATTTTGAATTATTTTTTTATAAAAATTATTTAAAATCAAATGATTAATGATTTTTTGTCATTAAGGTTTACAAAAAATAAAAATGGAGCTTACGCTCCATTCTTAGGATATGCAGAAATAATTTAAAGTGCAGCCTTAATTTTTTCTGCCAGCACCTTAATTTTCTCTTGGTCACCCATGTCTATAGCATGTCTACCTAATTCATGAACCGAACTTGGAATAAGGTGAAAATGGACATGTGGAACAGTTTGACCCGCAGACGCGCCTGAAAGTTGCATCAGTACAATGCCTTTGACTGCAAGTGCTATTTCCATTGCTTGGGCAATTTTCTGTACAATCTGAATGGTATAAGCAGCAGCATCAGGTGGTAGATCAAGCAATGTAATTGCAGGGGTTTTAGGGATGACCAGCGTGTGACCTTCAGCTTGCGGCATGATGTCCATAAAAGCGAGGACTTGGTCATCTTCATACACTTTAATTGCAGGAATCTCGTTGCGGATAATTCGTGCAAAAATATTTTGATCATCGTAAAGCATGGCTAATCCTTGAAAGTGATTGTGTACCGTAATTATTTACAGTTCAATTCTTTCTGACGATCTTTGATGGCGTCAAGTCGTTGTTGCTCTTTTTCTGAAAATTTTGGTTTAGTTGTATAGCAATTATCATTGCCAAACTTCGCCTTAGCTTCAGGGTCTTTAAAGCAAAAACCTTTAGAGGCGTAAATGATATCATGATCATTTTTCAATTTTTGACATTCTTGCTCTGGCGTTGCTGCAAAAGCACTTGCCCCAATAAAAGTTGCAACACTAGCAAAAATTGCAATACTAAACTTAGTCATGAGAGTTTCCTCTGTAAGAACATTGTGTATAACACATAATCACAATATGAGGTTTCGTTATCATTATTCAATGGCGAGTTATTACTCAAGTGTAATTTTACTCCATGATTCGTACATTTTTACAGCGCTAGAAAAGTCACTGTCTTTTTCTGCTAAATCACTGGAAGCTTGAATTAAACTTTGGGTAAGGGCAATGACTGGCGCAGAAAGTTTAGCTTCACGAACCAAGTCTAAAGCAATACCAGTATCTTTGGCTAATAATGGTAGGGCAAAGGTCAGGGGGAAACTACGGTTTAAAATGCGCTGCGGTAAAATTGTTTCGGTTACGCCGCTTTTTCCACTGGAGGCATTAATACAATCTAAGGCTTCGTTCAGGTTTACGCCATGTGCTTTGAGTGCGGTAAAACCTTCTGCCACTGAACAAAGGTTTACAGCCAATAACATATTGTTTACTGCTTTTACTGCAAATCCTGAACCCGGGCCACCGACATGTTTAATCAGTTTACCGAAGGCTTGAATTGCGGGCAGGGCTTTTTCAAAAGCTGTAGTTTCTCCACCAATCATCACAGTCAATGTCGCATTTTCAGCGCCAATGGTTTGACCACTGACCGGAGCATCAAGGAAATCTACATTTTGTAATTTGAGTTGCGTTGCCAGATTTTTTGCCGATTCAGGAACACCACTGGTGCAATCGACCCATACCGCACCAGATTTAATTTTAACAGTGGCAATGAGGTCTTCCACTTCTTTACTGGTCGGCAGGCAAGAAAAAATGATATCTGCTTGAACCGCCTGTTCCATTTCGACTGCCTGAGTGCCAAATTCAGTTGCATGCTGTTTGGCTTTTTCGAAATTGCGGTTCCATACATAGACCGTGTCGAAATGTTGAGGCAAATGGGCTGCCATGCGGTAACCCATTGCGCCCAAGCCGATAAATGCAACTGACTGAATCATGATGTTTCCTTTATATTTTGCTTGATCTGTGTTTTAGCCAGGTGGTCATAAATGGCCAGAACTCATTGGCACTGGATTGGCTCGACATCAGCCCTAAATGACCACCGGGGATAAGAGTAAACGTGACATCTTGACTATTTGTCAATTCAATTAAAGGTTTAACCGCTTCTACAGAGACGATCTGATCGCTGCGACCCGCACCCACCAATACAGAGCACTGAATATTCTTTAATTCGATATTGTTATCTTGTAATTGGATAACGCCATTTTTGAGCGGATTTTGTAGCCAGACATTAAAAATCATGTCCTGATTGATACCGCCAGGATAATCAATCATGCGATTCAGGAAGTGTCCCATTGTGGCATGTTCGTATAAAGTTTGCGTGTTATCCAGATTAAGCAGGAGCTGTTTCTGACTTTGAATCCATCCTATAGGGTCTATAATTTTAAACCCGAATGAATTTAATACTCCCGGAGTATGGATCAGGGATTTAGGTAAAGTTTCAGAATAGATTTTGTTTTTCAGAGCTTTATTTTTGGCAATCAGCTGATTGACCTTTTGAAAAATTTTACCGGTACGACCTGAAGCATGGCTGTCTACCGGACTGCCCAATACAATTAAATTCTTAACGTAGTTCGGTTTATGCAGTGCGCAATACAGCATGACAAATACACCGGCCATACTCCAGCCATGCAGTGAAATTTCATCGCTATTTGAATGCTGACGAATTTGGGTGATGCAATGGGGAATGGCATCATCAATGAATGACATGAAATTCAGGAAGCGATCTTTATAGTTGTATTGACCCCATTCGACTAAATAGACATCAAAACCACTATTCTGAAAATGCTTCACCAACGAACGGTAAGGGTAAAGATCGTAAATGGCCATGTTGATTGCAAGCGGTGCAACAAAGACCAGTGGTTCTTTGTATTGTTTATCCGGTGAGGCGTAATAACGCACACGGGTTTGTTTGTACTCTGCAATGATTTCATAGGGCGTAGTTTGCGATAAAACCAGCGATTTTGAATTAAACAAACGGGTCGACAGGTTCTTAAGTTTGTTTTTGTGCTTGGCAATTTTATTTTTAACTTGAATCATTGCTGCGGGTACTAACATAGAGTGGATTGGTCGAAGTGTAGGCGATATTTGTGCATTATACCTTGACCTGAAATGCCATAGGCGCTCAAAATATTGGCAATTATTAGCAACGGCAGTCCAAGGACTGGGTAGGAAAGATGAGCCAACAAGACGACATTGAATACCAATTAGATACTTTAGCCATTCGTACAGGTCATACACGTAGTTTTGAAGGCGAGCATGGCGAGCCAATTTTCCTGACATCTTCATTTGTATATGAAAATGCAGCAGAAGCAGCTGCTAAATTTTCGGGTCAAGAACCGGGAAATATTTATTCCCGTTTCACCAATCCGACTGTAGCGATGTTCGAAAAGCGTTTGGCTGCCCTGGAAGGTGCTGAACGTGCTGTGGCGACCAGTTCTGGTATGGCAGCAATTATGGCTGTTGCAATGTCATATTTGAAAATGGGTGATCATGTTATCTGTTCACGTGCTGTGTTTGGTTCGACTGTATCTTTGTTTGAAAAATACGTGGCTAAATTTGGCGTAAGCGTTGATTTTGTTGATTTGACAGATTTGCAAGCATGGAAAAATGCCATCAAGCCTGAAACCAAACTCTTGTTTGTAGAATCTCCATCCAACCCGCTTGCTGAAGTTGCTGATGTTCAAGCCTTGGCTGATCTTGCACATGCCCATGGGGCCTTGCTTGCAATTGATAACAGCTTCTGTACACCAGTATTGCAACAACCGATTAAATTTGGCGCAGACTTGGTTGTTTATTCCGCGACTAAATATCTCGATGGTCAAGGTCGTGCTTTAGGCGGCGCCGTGGTGGGTAATCATAAACTGCTTGAAGAAGTTTTTGGTTATGTACGTACCACCGGTCCATCAATGAGTCCATTTAATGCTTGGGTATTCTTGAAAGGTCTGGAAACTTTGCGTTTACGTATGCGTGAACATTCAGCAAATGCACAGAAACTGGCTGAATTCCTGAATGCTCATCCAAAAGTTGAAAAAGTCTATTATGCTGGTTTGCCTTCACATGTCGGTCATGAGCTTGCAGCGAAACAACAAACTGGTTTTGGCGGTATTGTTTCGTTTGAAGTGAAAGGTGGTCGTGAAGGGGCTTGGAAAGTCATCGACCATACCCAATTTATTTCTATCACCGGTAATTTAGGTGATGTGAAATCGACAATTACTCACCCGGCGACGACAACTCACGGTAAACTCTCAGCGGAAGCGAAAGAAGCTGCAGGTATTCGTGAAGGTTTAATTCGTGTATCTGTTGGTTTAGAAGATATTGATGATATTATTCGCGACATTAGTCGTGGTTTAGATTTAATCTAATTTTTTATAGACATTGATTTAGAAATTGATTGTTCGGAGAATTTTATGAACATTAATATGTTGATGCAGCAAGCGCAGCGCATGCAAAAAGATGTTGAAAACAACATGAAAAAGGCCAAAGAAGAGCTTGCTCAAACAGAAGTTCATGCTGAAGCAGGCGGCGGTTTGGTGAAAGTGACCATGACTTGTCGTAACGTGGTAAAACGGATCGAAATCAATCCTGAACTTCTTCAAGAAGATGCCGACATGATTGAAGACTTGATCGCGGCTGCCATGAATGATGCTGCACGTCAGGCTGAAGCGGTTTCTGAAGAACGAATGAAAGCAGCTAACTCTGGTATGGGCTTGCCACCAGGCCTTGCCGGTTTATTCTAAGGAATACGTTTAGTGTTTAGTGATCGATTTGATCAACTGGTACAAGCTTTACGTATTTTGCCAAGTGTTGGGCCGAAATCGGCTCAACGCATGGCATTACACCTGATCATGAAAAATAGGGAAGGTGCAGTCGGCTTGGCACATGCCTTAAATGAAGCGACCACTTATATTCATGAATGTAGCGTTTGTCATTCACTGACTGAAAATGAAGTCTGTGATATCTGCCTTTCGCATGAACGTGACGATCAGCTGTTATGCGTGGTGGAATCGCCGGCAGATGTGATGGCGATTGAACAAAGTGGCAGTTTTCGTGGCAAATACCATGTATTGGGTGGGCATTTGTCCCCACTGGATGGGATTGGGCCAGAAGAAATTGGCATTCCATATTTGATTCAACGCTTGAGTCAAGGTGGTGTTTCTGAAGTGATACTGGCAACCAATGCCACTGTGGAAGGTCAAGCGACAGCACATTATCTGGTAGAAGCCACCAAGCATTTACCTCTGAAAATGACCCGTATCGCTCAAGGTGTTCCTCAAGGGGGAGAGCTTGAATATGTGGATAGTCATACTTTAAGTCAGGCAGTTCATAATCGCATGCGTATGAAATAAGTGCCATGGTACTTATTTCATCACTTTTGATGGGTTTAAATTTGAATTTTATTTGTTTAAATTAAGTTTAAACTTATACAAAAAATATATAAAAGCTCATTATGTTTTGATTTAAATACTAAAAATAGAGTGAATATGCGTACTAGATGTAAAATTTGTTATATCTAAATGTTATATATCGGTTAATATGCTTTTCAAGAGAATCTGATTTTAGACTCGGTAATATGTTTCAGTTCATTCAGCAACAAAAAGACTTAGATAATATTTTGCATTTGATGGGTCAGACATCCATTTATGGATTAGACACAGAATTCATCAAAGTGGATACCCTGTGGCCTAAATTGGGTGTATTTCAGATCAATGTTGCAGGTCAGGTCTTTTTGCTCGATGGGACAAGTTTGGATTTGTCTGCATTTTGGGAAAAATTATTTCAAGCACATCAGAATGTTTTCCACGCCTGTAGTGAAGATATTGATCTCATCTATCACTATGCCCAGCAAAAAAGTCTAAGCAATGTTTTTGATACTCAGGTCGGCATGTCCTTTTTAGGCCATGGGCTACAGATGAGCTATCAAAATGCGTTAAAGCACATGCTAGATGTCGATATTGACAAAGGTCAAACGCGATCTGACTGGTTGGCACGTCCGCTTAGCCCTGAACAGCTGAGTTATGCTGCGAATGATGTGCTTTATTTGATGAATTTATCCAATAAAATTCAGCATGAGTTAACTGAAAAATATTTGCTCGATTTTGCACTCGAAGATTGTCGTCATCTGACCCATGAAATTGGTCAAGAAACGCCATTAGATTTGCTCTACCAAGATATTGGTAATTATCGTCATTCACGCCGTCAACTGATGCAGTTACAACAACTGGCTGTGTGGCGTGAACAGATGGTTAAAGCGCTGAATTATCCACGCAGCTTTATTCTGAAAAGTTCAACCATGATTGATTTGGTGGAAAAAAATCCCCGTAATCCTTTTCAGTTATCCAGCATTAAAGATATTCGTCAAAATATCGTGCGCGATCATGGGAAGACCATTTTAGATTTATTGAAATTCTTGCCTGAGCAGGCGGAATGGCCACTGCGTATGGCACGTCCAATTCGGCATTCATCTAAAGATATTGGTGAAAAAGTCGATAAAGTCATTCAGGCGGTAGTAGAAGAAACCACAGTGCCGAAAGAAGTGCTGATGCGTAAAAAATGGCTCAATGCACTGTATCAACATGTGGTATTTCATAATGATGAGCAGGATTTACCGGCTTATCTTTTAGGTTGGCGCTATGAGCTGTTAACCAAGCCGCTTATTGATGTTTTGCATGCTGACGAGCAATATCTGTCGACCCAAATGAAGGTGATGGAATAATTTTTAAACAGATTGATTAAAGAATTATCGTTTATACAAAATCAAGACTGATGCGTTAATAATCACTAATGTATCCGTCTTTTTTTTGCTGTATGCTTGAGCTAAGTTTTATGAGTACTGTTTCAACTATGCATTGTTCAATTTTCAAATCCAGCAAAAAAGATGAAATGTATCTTTACATTGCCCGTCCTGAGCCAACTGAAAACGAAGCTGAAGCAGCGAGTCCACTGGAAGTTTTGCCAGAACCGATGCGTGTTGCATTCGGTCGTGCAACTTTTGTCATGGATTTAGAGCTATCTGAAAGCCGTAAATTGGCACGGGTAAATGTGTTGCATGTGATTGACTCAATTCAGACTAAAGGCTTCTTTATTCAAGTGCCACCAGAAGGTTTAATCAATCCTAATCAAGCTGCCCCAGAAGGGTTGCGCGGTGCCTAAAGTCGATTCAGGAGTTGCACGATGAATAGTTTTCTTTCACTACTAGATTCAATTCCTGAAGACAGCATCGCTGTCACGGTTTATGTATTAGGCAGCATTATTATTCTTTGGGCGTGGTATGCGATTGCAAAACGCTTGCCTAAACCTTTGGGCGGAATCACGTGGATCATTGGATTTGCGATTTTACTGACGCCTACGGTGTCTGAAGGAAATAATGCGTCCATCGCCCCAGCAATTTTTGGGTTGTTATTTGGCGTTTTAACCAAGGAAACTGCTTTGGTCTGGTCAAATGCCTCTCTCATTCTATTTGTTGTGGGACTTGGTTTAGTGGTTGGCTATTTATGGTCAAGATACACAGCCAACAAAGCAAAATTTGTAGTCAACAAAAATAGTTCACCGCTTTAAGTAAAACAATAAGGTTAAATCATGTCTGTGGATACTCAACAATTTTCTGGTACAGATCAGTACATTGCGACTGATAGTTTAAAACTTGCCGTTAAAGCTGCACGTGCATTGCAAAAACCACTTTTGGTTAAAGGTGAGCCGGGTACAGGTAAAACTTTACTTGCAGAACAAGTTGCTGAAAGTTTAGGGCTTGAACTGATTACTTGGCATATCAAGTCAACCACCAAAGCACAGCAAGGTTTGTATGAATACGATGCTGTATCGCGCTTGCGTGATAGCCAACTGGGCGATGATCGTGTTTATGACATTAAAAACTACATCAAACCTGGAAAATTGTGGGAAGCATTCACCCGTGAACAACGCTGTGTATTGTTGATTGATGAAATTGACAAGGCAGACATTGAGTTTCCAAACGACTTATTGCATGAACTCGACAAAATGTCGTTTTTTGTTTATGAAACCGGGGAAACCATCACCGCGACGCATCGTCCGATCGTGATTATCACTTCGAATAATGAAAAAGAATTGCCGGATGCGTTCCTGCGCCGTTGTTTCTTTCATTATATTGAATTCCCTGATGAAGCGACCATGCGCGAGATTATCGATGTGCATTTTCCGCAGGTTTCATCAGCTTTGGTGAATGAAGCCTTGCAAGTTTTCTTTAAACTTCGTCAAATTCCGGGTTTAAAGAAACCACCATCAACGTCTGAACTGATTGACTGGTTAAGCTTATTGATGGCAGATGATATGCCTGAAGATATATTGCGTAATCATGACAAATCGAAAGCCATTCCACCGCTGTATGGTGCGCTGATTAAAAACGAGCAAGATGTCCAGTTGCTTGAACGTTTAGCCTTTATGTCGCGTCGTTAATAAGGAGACATCGCCCCATGTTTGTGCGATTGTTTTATACCTTAAGAAAATATGGCGTACCGGTTTCAACACGTGAACTAATTGATCTGAATGAAGCGGTTGCTTCAAGCCTGGTTTTTGCCGATCAGGACGAGTTCTATCAACTTGCAAAAACCGTCATGGTCAAAGATGAGCGTTTCTTTGACAAGTTTGACCGTGCCATGAAAGATTACTTTGATGGCATCTCAACTTTTGATCTGGATGATTTGCTCAATCAAGTGCATAAATTGCCGAAAGACTGGTTTGATCTTGAGTTGATCGAAAAACATCTGACACCAGAACAGCGCGAAGAACTTAAAAAAGCCGGTTCACTTGAAGAGTTGATGAAGATGCTGGAAGAGCGTCTGCGTGAACAGCACAAGAAGCATCAGGGCGGCAACAAGATGATCGGTACCGGTGGCACATCACCATTCGGTGCTTATGGGGATCATCCTGAAGGTGTACGCATTGGCGGGCCGGGTCGTAAACGTTCTGCCGTTAAAGTCTGGGAACAGCGTAAATACCAAAATCTCGACGATGAGCAGATTTTAGGTACCCGGCAAATGCAAATGGCGTTACGCCGTTTGCGTAAGTTTGCCCGTCAAGGTGCTGCTGAAGAGCTGGATATTAACGGTACGATTCGTGAAACAGCGAAGCAGGGCATTTTAGATGTTCAGTTGGTGCCGGAACGTCGCAACCGTATTAAAGTGCTGATGTTGTTCGATGTGGGTGGGTCAATGGATTCACACATTGCCCAATGTGAAAAGCTCTTCAGTGCTGCCAAAACAGAATTTAAAACTTTAGAGTATTTTTATTTCCATAATTGTCTGTACGATTATGTGTGGAAGGACAATATTCGTCGTTCTAACACGCGTATGAACACATGGGATTTATTCAATACCTATGGTCGAGACTATCGGGTAATTGTCGTAGGTGATGCCAGTATGGCACCTTATGAACTCAACTCGGTAGGCGGTTCGGTTGAATATATGAATGATGAAGCGGGCAATGTCTGGTTGCAGCGTTTACGTCAGCATTTTGAAAAAACCGCATGGCTGAATCCTGAAGAAGACCGTTATTGGCATTACACCCATACCATTGGTCAAATTAAGCAGATTTTTGAAGATCATATGTATCCAATGACCTTGAAAGGTGTGGAAGATATGACAAAATATTTAGCTCGCTAAGTGTATTAAATTCAAAGCGTTGGTTTTAAATGAAGGAATTGGAAAATGACTCATCAAATTAATGGTATCCCATTACCCAATGAAGAAGGTTTCTTTGGACAATACGGTGGTCAATTTATTCCACCTCATTTAAAAGAAGCCATGGACGAAATTAATGTGGCATACGAGAAAATTCGCCATACTGCAGAATTCCAAAATGAATTGGCAGATTTGTTCGCCAATTATGTCGGTCGTCCAAGTCCACTGTTTCATGCCAAACGTTTGTCAGATCAATTGGGTGGAGCACAAATCTACCTGAAACGTGAAGATTTAAACCACACCGGTGCACATAAAATTAACCACTGTTTAGGTGAAGCTTTGCTTGCCAAATACATGGGTAAGAAGAAAGTGATTGCTGAAACCGGTGCAGGTCAGCATGGTGTGGCTTTGGCTACAGCCTGTGCTTTGGTTGGTATTCCATGTGAAATTCACATGGGGCAAGTCGATATTGAAAAAGAACATCCAAATGTCGTGAAAATGAAAATTTTGGGTGCTACTTTGATTTCTGTCACACGTGGCACAGCGACCTTAAAAGATGCTGTGGACAGTGCGTTTGAAGAATATTTAAAAGATCCAAAAAACTTTATTTATGCGATTGGTTCGGTGGTCGGTCCACATCCATTCCCGAAAATGGTGCGTGATTTCCAGTCTATTATTGGCGATGAAATTAAAGTTCAGACCCATGATCGTTTCGGTTCGAATCCAGACTATATCGTAGCCTGTGTGGGTGGTGGTTCCAATGCCATGGGTGCTTTCACTGCATTTTTAAATGAACCAGATGTAAAACTTGTAGGGGTTGAGCCTGCAGGACATGGTCTGGATACCACTATGCACTCCGCAACCTTGACCTTGGGTAAACCGAGTCAATTGCATGGTATGGCGTGCTATGTGCTTGAAGATGAGCAAGGCGAGCCATTGCCGGTACATTCAATTGCTTCTGGTCTGGATTATCCGGGTGTGGGTCCACAGCACAGTTTCTTGAAAGACTTGGGTCGTGTGGAATACTCAACAGCAACCGATCAGGAATGCCTGGATGCCTTTATGACATTGTCACGTGTAGAAGGTATTGTTCCTGCGCTAGAAAGTTCACATGCCGTAGCATGGGCGATACGTGAAGCACCCAAAATGGCCAAAGATGTAAAAATCGTGGTGAACTTATCCGGTCGTGGTGATAAAGACTCTGATTATGTTGCGGAAAAATTGGGCTTGAACTAGAAAATATGTCCATTTTTAAAGCTAACTGTTAAGTTCTAGCCGGAAAATAAAAAAACCTCTCGTTTCGAGAGGTTTTTTTATTGAGTTTAAAAGGTTAACTGGCAATATATTGTTGGAGTTGATCAATCAATTTGCGCTGATCCTCCATGACGGCTTTGACCAAGTCACCAATTGAAATCAAGCCAATAAGTTTATCATTTTCAACAACAGGAAGATGACGTAAATGGCGATCTGTCATGAGACCTAAGCAATCTTCAACACTGGTTGATTTGGTAACTGTTAATACTTTTGCGGTCATAATTTCACTGACCGTAGTTTCTTTAGACCTACGTTCCATCAGCGTGACTTTACGCATGTAATCACGTTCAGACAGAATACCGATTACTTTCTCTTGCTCAGTCACTACCAGTGCACCAATGCCTTTATCTGCCATAAGTGAAATTGCTTCAAGTACAGTTGCTTCTGGACTAATGGTAAAAATGGTTTGTTCAATTTTGTCCTGAATAACTTGTGCTACATTGGTCATTTATTATCGTCCTTTGGTGTTTATTCTTTGATATTAAACTTAGCGCGAAATCAGAAAAATGCAAACACTTTTCAATTCAGAAACTTAATTTTACATTTCTCTGTATTTCGCTTGAACCGTTTGCACAACTGCCTAAGCAGGTTGCAAAGATTCAGAGAAAAAGAAATGACGCATTTGTTGAGTGGTCAATTTAAATTTTCGACTTGAAGAATTACATAAAGCAGGCGTTACTTTTAAACGCGTTAATGTCGGCAGTAAGGATTCTTGAAAATCCTTAGGGGTGATTTTACGGGGAGTGTAATCTGGCCAATGTAGCTTGGCATAGTTGTGTGCTTGAATACTATTGAGCCAAAAGGGAAAAATGAAGTCCTCCTGGTCAGACATCATTGCCCAGCCTTGTTGATGATATAAACCCCAGAGTACACCGCAGTACATCATTGACTTTAAAAGGGTGATTTTAAAGAACAAGTCTTTAGGAATAAGGTGTAAAGATTTAATTTGATTCATACCAAAAGCATCTAGTGACTTCGGGGGCTATTGTAGGAAATTCAGATGAAAGTTCAGTGTAAGCTTTGAGAAACAATGTAAGAAAATATGTATTTAAAAACAATAGGCATTAAAAAACGCCACCTTAGTGACGTTTTGTTAAGCTTGCATTGTGGCTAAATTCTGCCAGTATTGTGCTTTTAGCGAATCTCGTTCTACACGAAAACCTTGATAATAAAGTTCTGCTAAAAATAGTGCTGCTTTACCATGCCCAGCACGAGCGACTTCTTCCAATTTTTGAACCGCATCTGCAAAATTCATTTGTGATTGAATGGTGTTTACTGCATCTGCATATGCATGTTCTAAGTCTTGATGAGAGAGTTGTTGAATCATATTAAACTCCTTATTGTAATTATGATTGCTAGTGTAAGACTTTTAAGTTCGTCTTGATACTAATTTAACTTGGTATTATTAAATTAATATTACATTAAACCTAAATTGTCAAACAATATATGTGGATAATTCTTGTTAATTCAAGTTTACATGATTAAACAATGCACAAAATGATTTTTTATTAATATGGATGTACGGAAACTGTTAAGTATAAGGAGAATAACATGACAAAAACATTAGATGGTTTGAATTTTGATTTGCCTCCAACAGAAGCTCAAATTATTGAGCTTGCTCATCAACATCGCAAAAATTTAGACGAAGCAATTTTTCATCAGGAAATTCATCTGGGTAATTTTTGTCTGGCTCAGCGCAAAAGAGTTTATGATTTTACCCGTCAGCTGGATCCACAACAACGTGAAGAGTTTTATGATGTTTATAATGGCGAGTTAAAGCGTGTCGCGGATGATGATGAACTACATCCAGTTGATTCGGAAAGAGGTGTCGGGGTTTTTGCCATTGCACTTGTTTTGGGGATTATTGCGTTGGTACTTTACTTTGCAGTGATCAGAAACGTTATAGGATAAGCAATGGATGATTGCTCAATTTCTGCCACAAGTGCTTTGAAATTGAGCAAATCTGCTTGTACTTATTTTTACCGCACCATACACTACCTTGAGTTCGAGGTAGGTTATGCATATTGCTATAGAAAAAATTGTTCAATTAAAATCTGAAATAAAACTTGAAAATGTTTATAACGTGCTCATTGTTACGATTATCGCCATTATATTAATCCTTGCTTTCATTGCCCTGCATCGACCAATTTCAGTTACACAATTTGAAAATATTGTGAAACTTTCATCCCAAGCCAATTATCCCGATACCCAAGAAATGGCCTTGCACCTGATGCAGCAGCATCAGGTTCCTTACGGTCAATATTTTAAATTGATGCAGGCGCATCAGTTGGAAATGACCCGGGCACATCAATTACCTCCTTTGCAGGCGGAGCAATAATCGTTTTAGGTATTTTTTCTATTGAAGGCGAAGGAAGTGTCGGTTCATGTGGAAGCAGATTTTGCTTGAGGGTTGCTTGTAAAGCCTGTTTATCTAATTTGTCATTGACCACAATCAGGGTTAAGCGTTCAGGATGCAGATGTTTCCGGATTGCATTTTGTACATCTTGCGCAGTCATTTTCTCTAATAGTTGTGGGTATTGATTCAAATAATCAGCCGCTTGGTTGTAAAACCCCATTGAACCTAACTGGGCATTAATATTGGCATTGCTACTATAATTATTTGGAAAAGCCCGTAACATCCCAGCTTTGGTTTCTTTCAGCTGTTTTTGATCAATCGGTTGCTGTACAAAATTGACTAGAGCCTGATGAGCAACTTGAATACTGTCGAGTAGTTGGTCTTGTCGGGTTGAGTAACTAAAACTAAAAGTGCCGGGAACCTGGCTAAATGAAAAAGAACTATAAGCCCCATAAGTATAACCTCGTTTAACCCGCAGCTCTTTCATCAATACAGAGTTAAAGCCACTACCACCAAACATCTGATTGGCAACTTCTAAAGCTAAACGATCTGGATCAAATCGTGTGGTGCCTAAATGTCCCATCATCACATGCGCTTGGCTAGAATTAAAGGTCAGGTGGCGAATATCAAAAGCCGATTTGTCGAGTGGTTGCGCCAGTGGTTTGGCTTTTTCCCCCTGTTTTAAATTGCCAGCAATGCGTTCAGAAAGTTGTAGTGCTTGTTTTGCATTGAGTTGACCGGTAATGGCGATATTCAGATTTTGTGCCACCAGAAATTGATCACTAAATTGTTTCAGCTGTACTGGGGTAATTTTACTAATGCTGCGTTGTGTTCCGGTAATGGGTTCTGCATAGGGATGCTTTCCATATAAGGCACGATAAAACTGAACATTCATCATCCGGCTTGGGCTTTCCTGAATTTGCTTCTGACCTACCTGAGTATTGCTTAAGACCAAATCAATACTCGATTTTTTGAAAGTTGAATGATTTAAAACTTCCATCATCATGCCTAAAGCCGGTTCAAGTTTTTTAGGGTCAGATAGCACCCTTAATTTTACAACGAACATGTCCCGATAAGCTTGCACACTAAATTTGGCACCCACGCGTTCAAAAGCACTGGCAATTTCGTTGGCGGTATATTTTTCTGTACCCTCATCGATCAGCTTTGCTGCCATATTGGCAATACCATACAAACCTGGAGCGATCTCTTCATCCCGTGCTGCACCTGCATTAAAGGTCAGTTGAATATCGACCATGGGAAGATCTGGTGATTCTACAAACAGGGTGCGGACTTTATAGCGATTTTTCAGCTCATGAACATAAGGGGCATGCAATTGAAGCTGTTTATTATTGATTTTTAAACTTTGTAAAAGAGGAATCGAGATTAAATGGGTCGGATTGTCATCGTTAATGCTATTTAAATCTACTTCGGCAATTGCAGATTGAGCCGCAACAATAGAACTGAGTAAAATAATAGGGCGTAGCTTCAACATGTAAAATTCCGTTATTGTGCTTTATTTTCGGGAGAAAGATATAAAGTGCTGAGATTGTCACGGCTAAAATAAATATTTGCCACGCGTTGAATATCTTGGGGAGTGACCGTTTCAAAATGCTTTGGCAGTTCATCCATCAAGCGAAAACTTAAGCCGTTGATTTCTAAGTTGCCGATCATTTTGGCTTGTCCGGCAAAATCATCTTGGCTATAGACTAAATTGGAAACGAATTTAGCCGTCACGCGTTCAACCTCTTCGGGTTTAATCAGTTCGGTTTTTAATAAATCAATTTCACTTTGAATGGCTTTTTCAGCATCTAGTAAACTCACGCCATCCGTAGGTAATGTGGAAATGCTCAATAAGCTGTCTCCACGACTATAGGGATCATAAGAAACACTGATTGCAGTCAAAATTTTCTGGTCACGGACGAGTCGGTCTTGCAGTCGTGAAGAAATACCACTATCCAACAAACTTTTAATAATCGTCAGTGCATAAGCATCTTTGGGGTTTTTAGCCGTGACCAGTGAAGGTACATTCCATGCCATATATAAATTGGGTACTTGCACAGGCAGGTTGAGTTCCATGTGACGGTAACCAATGCGGTCAAACTCCAATACGTCATTTCTGGGCGGTGTTTTTCTGGCGGGGATGTCACCAAAATATTTTTGTACTTGCAGCAAGGCATTTTCAGAATCAACATCGCCGACAATAATCAAGATGGCATTATTCGGGGTATACCAGTCGCGATACCATTTTTTTACATCTTCAAGCTGGATGTTTTGAAGATTTTTCATGTGCCCAATGACGGGTTGTCGATAATGACTGGTGGGGTAAGCAATCCATTTGAATCGTTCAAAAGCCAATGACCTCGGATTGTCATCGGTGCGCAAGCGCCGTTCTTCCATCACCACTTTAATTTCTGGATCGAAATCTTGCTGCCGCAACAGTAAATTACTCATGCGATCCGATTCAAGCTCTAAAGCCATGGTGAAATAAGTTTTAGGATAGAGCTGGTAATAATTGGTGTAATTGGTAAAGGTTGAAGCGTTGATACTGCCGCCATAAATACGACTTAAACGGGTAAACTCATCATTGGGAACTTTATTGGTGCCTTTGAACATCATGTGTTCAAGCACATGGGAAATCCCCAGTAAATTTCCCGATTCATCACTACTTCCCACGCCATACCAGATTTGAGTCATGACCATGGGAGAGCGATGGTCTTCGCGAATAATCACTTTTAAGCCATTTTTAAGCGTGGTTTCAAAAGTGGTGCGCGATAATTCACTCCGTGTCTCGGCATGAAGCCATCCACTTTGCATTGAGAGTAAGGCAAAGCCCATGAGTAAAATGTGTTTCTTAAAAAAAGACCGCTTTGGAAAAAGTGAGACGTAAATTTTGAGCACAATATTTACCAAAGTGATTAATTGTATTTATGATTATTTTTAAGAAATTCCTGTTTGAAAGCAAGGTGGAGTTGTTCGTTTTTGGTGTGTTGTACGTCTACTGGGGATTGCAACGGAAATCTATGCTAGAATCCTTGTTTTTCAACGCAATGCTTTTCAAGGATTCGGCATGCAACAGCAATCTAATGGGCAAAATAAATTTTTGATTGATGCTGATATCGGGGATGACGATGTCACTTTACCGAATTTACCTGCGGTAAATGTACCTATTGTTGAAACTCCAAAACAAGAAGACACCATTGTTTCTGCGCCTGTAGCCACAGAAACTGAGCAAGATGATGCATCTAAAGGTGGCTTTTTTAGCCGCATGAAAGTGGGTTTGACCAAAACCCGTAAAAACCTTGCTGATGGCATGGTGAATATTCTGATCGGTGGTAAAGAAATCGATGATGAATTATTGGAGGAAGTTGAAGAGCAATTACTGGTTGCAGATATCGGTGTAGATGCAACGAAAACCATTATTGCTAATTTAACCGAACGTACCACACGTGGTGATTTGATCTATTCACATTCATTATATAAAGCTTTGCAAGAAGAACTGGTGGCGATTCTGGCTCCACGTGTCAAGCCTTTACACATTGACCCAAATAAAGCGCCATTTGTTATTTTGGTGGTGGGTGTCAATGGTGTGGGCAAAACCACAACCATTGGCAAACTGGCAAAACGCTTACAAGGTGAAGGCAAGAAAGTCATGCTGGCAGCAGGCGATACATTCCGTGCCGCAGCAACAGAACAGCTTCAAATTTGGGGTGAACGTAATAATATTGCAGTGGTTGCACAAGGTCACGGTGCAGATAGTGCATCGGTGATTTTTGATGCCTTTGAAAGTGCGCGTGCCAAAGGTGTTGATGTTCTTATTGCCGATACTGCGGGACGTTTACATAATAAAAGTCACTTGATGCAAGAGCTCACCAAAGTTAAACGCGTGATGCAAAAAATTGACGCAACAGCACCGCATGAAATCATGTTGGTGGTGGATGCCGGTACAGGTCAAAATGCGATTAATCAAGTCGAAATGTTTGATGAGGCGGTTGGCCTAACCGGACTTACGATTACAAAACTTGATGGTACGGCTAAGGGTGGTGTGCTGTTTAATATTGCCAGTCGTACTCATGTACCGATTCGTTTTATTGGTGTGGGTGAAAAAATCGACGATTTACGTCCGTTTTCGGCAAAATCGTTTGTTGCAGCATTATTTGAAACAGAAAAGTAAAATGCCTGATGTTTCACACAAACTCCGCCAAGTGCGGAGTTTGTTGTTTTTAAGCTAATTGACTGATTTAAAAAACAACATCTAAAAATAATTTATTCAAAGAAGTCCTCTGGAAACGATTAGAATCAACAGATATTAAAAGCTTGGGCATTCGTATTATTGGGGAGTACTGCTGTGGCATTGTTAGAAAAAATTGGTCATGTCCTGAAGTCAGATATCACCAAAGATTTTAAGCTTAAAAAAAGAGCTGCAGAAGAAATACACGAATTAACTTTTGTTGATCATTTGAAAAAACGTCGTAGCATCTATGTGCTTGGGAAGAAGGTTCATTATAGTCAAGCCTATTTGGCAGAACTCATTCAGGAAGCAGTACGAAGTTGTCCATCTGCCTTAAATTCTCAAAGTTCACGAATTGTGGTGCTATTTGGTGAGTCTCATGAAAAATTTTGGGACATTGTCAAAGAAGTACAACGAAAATTGGTTGCTGTGCATGTTTTTGCAGGCACAGAGATGAAGATAGAGCAGTGTGCCGCAGGTTTTGGTACGGTTCTTTTTTATGAGGATCAGCAAACCGTTCAGCGATTACAAAAGAAAATCCCTTTTAATGCGGGTGATTTTCCGGTTTGGTCAGAACAGACTTCAGGCATGGCACAATATGCAGTGTGGACGGCTTTAGCTGATTCGGGGATCGGCGCTTGCCTGCAACACTATAACCCGAGTATAGATTCAGTAGTTGCCGACTATTTTAATATAGACGCATCGTGGTTGCTTCGAGCGCAGCTGGTTTTTGGTTCAATTGAGCAAGACGCTGAGCTTAAATATGATCCACAAGATGGCGATCGATTTAGAATATTGGTCTAATCGATGCTATGAACAAATAAAGCACCTGTCGTAGGTGCTTTTTCTGTTTTAAATAAGCATGCAATTCAAAAAGCACTTCATCAAATTGTTCTATAAATAAAACACAATGTCACTTTTTTAGTCATGTACTCATTATAGAATTAACATAAGATAAGTTCATTCTAATAATGTTTAACAAAAAAAGGGGGTTATCCCATGTCATTTCTAGATCAGATGAAACAACGCCGTACCATTTACTCAATTAGTAAAAATGTTCCACTGGCACAAGAGAAAATCGAAGAAATCATCAAAGAAGCGGTTCGTAACAGCCCCTCTGCTTTTAATTCACAAACTTCACGTATTGTTACTCTATATGGTGAATCACATACCAAATTCTGGAATATCGTACGTGAAACACTACGTAAAATGGTGCCACAGGATGCCTTTGAAAAGACCGATGCAAAAATTAACAGTTTTGCAGCAGGTTATGGCACCGTTTTATTTTTCGAAGATCAAGATGTGGTCAAATCGTTGCAAGAGCAGTTTTCATTATATGCAGATCATTTCCCAGCATGGTCAGAGCATTCAAGCGGTATTGCGCAGTTTGCCGTGTGGACAGCATTGGCGGAACACCATATAGGGGCTTCATTGCAGCACTATCATCCTGTAATTGATGAGGAAGTTACCAAGACTTTTGACATTCCTAAAAACTGGAAATTACGTGCTCAGTTGGTGTTCGGTGCAATTGAAGCACCTGCCGGAGAAAAAACCTTTATGGATGATAAACTACGCTTTAAGACATTTAACTAAGCATTTCTTTACTTAAAGGCAAAAAAGAGCGTTATTGAACGCTCTTTTTTATACCTTAAAAAATCTTAAAAGTTTATATCTATGAAGTTGAAAAGCTTATCTCAATAAAGTCTTGAAGATGCTGATGTATTGAAAATGGCTTTGTCATAAAATCGTCATTTATACGTTGCATAGTGCAACTGAATTTTAACAATGAAAGAAGAGAAAGCAGAATGGCTTTAAGATTAACTTTTGCAGCAGCTGCATTAATGATCAGTGGTGCTGCATTTTCGGCGGTCACAATTACAGCACCTGAAGAAATCAAAATTGTTGCGGTAAATGATCAGGAAGTTAATACAGGATTATTCCGCTCAGCGAATAATCAATATAAAGTCGATGCAGGTGAAAGTAGTATTAGTGTGCGTTACACCCAATATTTTGAACACATGAATGGTGAACACGACATTGTGAAGTCTGGTGTGGTGACCTTAAAAACGCCATTGCTAAAAGACGGTGAAAATTACCGATTAGATTTAGTAAATGCGCCAGCAAGTTTTGAAGCTGCAAAAAAATATGCTAAACAACCTATCGTTGCTTTGGTTGATAAAAATAAACAACTACTGGTTCAACAAACCGGTGCAAACACAGAACAAAAACCTTGGTTGGGGCAAGGCATTTTTGCAAAAGCCACAGATTTAACCCAAAAGAAATCTACACCAGTTAATCAACCTGCTGCTATTTATGCACAAACAACCAGCTTAAATTCTGGCGCAACTGTTAATTCTACTCATTCCGCAGATCAGCAACTGATTCAGCTTTGGCAAAAGTCGAATAAAGCAGAACGTCAAAAATTTATGAGCTGGCTGGCTGAACAAGCGAACTAATTCATAAGGTAACTCATTTAAAGAAAAACCCGCCTGAGCGGGTTTTTCTTTTTATAGGTGCGGTTATGACATGGAAATTGGTTTTTTATAGATAAGAAAGGGTAGAAACAGACTTAAAAAGTGAGAAAATAGCATTTTGGTTTAAAAAATAAACAGTCAGTTCTATTTTAACGTTATTTTGATAAATAGGGGTTGCGCCCATTTAGAAACTGTATAGAATACGCTGCATCCCGACGAGATAGACGGAAACGAACAAAGCGCGAAGCGCTGAGTTGTTCAGTTTATCGTGTTGAGTGACTTGTCTCTGACGAAGAGCAAGAAGATCATTAAGAGATTATGAAGAACAACTTGTGTGGATTTTTACTGGTTGATCGATCGAAATTATTTTCATTGATTGATGGTAGAAATTACTCGAAGTTTATTTGAGAAATATTTGTCAGAAAATTGATGAGC
>NZ_SJXH01000025.1 GCF_004336635.1 Acinetobacter sp. ANC 4862 | reverse complement strand
GCCTGTTGTCTTTGGCAGTTACTCCAACAGTACTCGCTCGTCCGGGCAACAGATCCTTAATCTGTTCCCACTGATCATCTCTTAATGCATAGCGTTTAGTCATGAAAAAATAATGAGGACAGGTTAGATTTTCTCAAGCTAATTAATGACAGGCCCTAGCTAACCAATGAATCGTAATAGACATTCGTTTCATTAAGTGGCTCTTTATCTTCACCACCAATATGGCATTGGCGTACTTTTTAATAATTTCCGATGCTGTTGAAAATTGGCATCATGCTTGTGAACTTCCGCCCAAAAATGTGGGCTATGATCAAAGTGCTTGGTATGTGCCAGCTCATGCACACAAACATACCGGGTAATCTTTTCAGGAAATAGCACCAAGCCGCTATTCAACATAATGTCATGCTTCGATGTACAACTTCCCCATCGTGTTTTAGGCTGACGAATCGCACATTTGCCAAAACTCAAATTACTTTCTTGGCTCACATCCCCCAAATAAAGCGGAAGATGCTGCTTTGCATAGGCTATTACAAACGCTTTTAAATATTGTTCAGGCTGACGATCACTGATCAAAAGTTTTAAATTTTCACCATCAAAAATAAAACCATGCTTTTGGCTTTGATACATGATTTGTAAAGGTTGATCCAAATTAAACAGCTGTAATTCATTCGGTAAAGTTTTGTCTATTTGAACAATTTTTTCTTGCTGTTTCTGCCAAGTTTGAATGAGCCATTGCTCAGAATGATCTATAAAATTTTGAATTTGTCGTTTGCTGCAAAGTACGGGTGCAGTTAAACGGATCTGAGTCGGCTCAACACGTAAACGTAAATTCTTCGCTCGCGCATGACGGACAATTTTGATTTCAGGTAGGTCGTTTAGGGTCATTTTTATATTTAATCGTTATTTTAATACCCCTCGATCCCCCTTTGATAAAGCGGGAAGTTCAAGCTTTTAAAAGTTTCGAGGAGCCTTATTAAATTACAGACTTTCCCCTCCTTTGAAAAAGGAGGGTCAGGGAGGATTTCTTAAACAGCAGTACGCTCTTCAATACCATTATCCGTTGCAACAATTGCGATATCCGCTTTGTTCAATGCAAAAATACCGTTACACACTACACCCGGAATGTTATTCAGGGTTTTTTCAAGTTCAAGCGCATTCAAGATATTAAAGTTATGCACATCTAAAATCACGTTACCGTTATCAGTAACTACGCCTTCACGGTAAACCGGATCGCCACCCAAGCTTACAATTTTACGTGCCACCGCAGAACGCGCCATTGGAATCACTTCTACAGGCAGTGGGAAATCATGACCCAATTGTTCAACCCATTTAGAATCATCAACGATACACACGAATTTTTTCGCAATTGAAGCGACAATTTTTTCACGTGTTAATGCTGCACCGCCACCTTTAATCATATGCATATGACGGTCAATTTCATCTGCACCATCTACATAAGCGTCCAAACCGCCTACAGAGTTCATGTCGACCACTTCAATGCCTAATTTTTTAAGACGCTGTGCTGTTGCTTCAGAACTTGCCACAGCAGCTTCCAATTGCAATTCTGGTAATAATTCAATGAGGAAGTTCACAGTACTTCCTGTACCTACACCCAAAATCCCGCCTTTAGGCAAGTGCTTTAAAGCCGCTTTCGCAGCAGCTTGTTTCTTTTCATCTTGGGTCGCATACAGACTCATAACTTGGCTCAACTATTTTTTGACATTTGTTGCTGATTATTCAGCCCAAATGTACAGGGGTTTGTTACAATAAAGGCCTATTTTAAACTGTTAGATGGAAAATTAACATGCTGTCTCGTTTGGTTCGACAAATATTACAAGCAACGGTGTATGACGTTGCAATCGAAACTCCACTCGAAGCAGCGCCACGAATTAGTGAAAAGCTAAACAACAACATTCGCTTTAAACGCGAAGATTTACAACCTGTCTTTTCCTTTAAACTACGCGGTGCTTATAACCGTATTAGTCAACTACCGAAATCTCAGTTGGAACGTGGCGTTATTACGGCTTCAGCAGGTAACCATGCACAAGGTGTGGCGCTATCTGGTCAAAAACTGGGAATTCGCGCCATTATTGTGATGCCAAAAACCACACCCGACATTAAAGTCCAGGCGGTAAAACGTTTGGGTGGTGAAGTGGTTTTGCATGGCGATTCTTTCGATGTTGCCAACAAATATGCTATTCAACGTGCAACCGAAGAAGGCATGACTTTCATTCCGCCTTATGACGATGAACTGGTGATGGCGGGTCAAGGTACTATTGCCAATGAAATCTTGCGTCAATGGCGTGATGTGGAATATGTATTTGTTGCTGTCGGCGGTGGCGGTTTAATTGCCGGTGTTGCTGCTTACTTAGGTGATGTCGCTCCACATGTAAAAGTCATTCCTGTGGAATATGATGAGTCAGCATGTTTAAAAGCAGCCTTTGAAGCCAATGAACGCGTGATTTTGCCCTCTGTAGGTTTATTTGCTGATGGTACTGCTGTTGCACAAATTGGTGCAAAACCATTTGACGTGATTCGCCTGCAAAAATCAGACAACTCAGGTCCAATTGTTGAGCGTGACGTCGTCTTGGTCAACACCGATGAAATCTGTGCAGCCATTAAAGATACCTATGACGAATGCAGAAGCATTGTTGAACCTTCTGGTGCAATGGCACTTGCAGGGATCAAAAAATATGTCGCTGAACATGGTTTAGAAAATAAAAACATGGTGTCGATTGTTTGTGGTGCCAACATGAACTTTGATCGTCTACGTTATATTGCTGAACGTACCGAACTGGGTGAACGTAAAGAAGCCATTTTTGCAGTCACCATTCCAGAAGAAAAAGGTTCATTCCTGAACTTCTGCCGCGCCTTGCAAGGTCGCAACATCACTGAATTCAACTACCGTGCCAGCTCTTCTAGTGCTGCTCAAGTGTTTGTCGGCATTAGCTTGAAAGGTGGCGAAAAAGAACGTCACGACATTTATGACACCTTGACAACGCAATATGATGTTGATGACTTGTCTGATGATGAAGTGGCAAAACTGCATATCCGTTATCTAGTTGGTGGTCATGCGGATATCGAAAATGAACGCCTATTCCGTGTCGAGTTCCCGGAACGTCCAGGCGCATTACTGACTTTCTTGGAACGCCTAGGTCCAACGCATAACATTACCCTATTCCACTACCGCAACCACGGTGCAGCGGAAGGTCGTGTACTGGTTGGCTTAGAAGCAAGCGACGCGAAACAGAATCCAGATGGTTTAATCGAAACATTGGAAAGTATTACTTATCCATATGCTGAAATCACCAATAATCTAGGGTATCAACGTTTCCTAAAATAACACTCAGACATCAAAAAAGAGCCTGCAAATGGCTCTTTTTTGTTTTAGGTTGATCTTAAACAGTCCAGTTTTATATAGTGTTCTATACAGATCGCGTCATCCTTAAATTGCTTCGAGAAAGACTTACAGAATTTATGGATTTCAACATCCTCTTTAGGAACTGCCATCCAATAAGCCGCCTCTGCATAAATGATTAATAATTCTAAATTTTGCGACTTTAGCAGAGCATAAATTTCTTCAAAAACAATATCAAAAGCTTGCGCATTCACATTGTAGTATTTCCCAATGGTCTCTTTATGCTTCTTATAATGCTCATATAAAGGCATGGTTCTTTTACGAATTTTCTGCTGGGTTAAACCCATATCAATATTCATGTGCTGCAAAATAGCACATCGCTCCAGCCCATTCTCATGAGGGTTTTCAGAATCAATAGACATTAAATAAGCCTGGAAATGGTTAGCTACTTTTTCAGCTGCCATCCACTCCAGAAATTGCTGAAAGAAATGCCTGTGTTTCTTCTTTGGGATTTCTCGTTGTTCCAGCAGCGGAAACCATCCCTGCAATATCTTAAAGATCTTTTTATCATCCATTTTAATTCACTATATAAATAGAAAATTATATGAAGAATGATATACAGTTTTTTTGAAGGTTTTGTGACGTTATGCAATGAGCACAATCATTCTTTTATAGCCTCAAAATCTCCTCAAATGATTAAGCAGTAAAAATTCAATCATTTATAAAATTTTGCATATTAATGCTGTCTGCATCTCATTATCTCGTCTTAGAAATAAGCCTTTGTTATATATAATTTTGTAAGCCTGATAGCTGAATGAATAATAAAATTATAAAATGAGTTTATATTTACATACATTTCATGAATCAAAACCACATAAAAATGGATAAGGAATACGCTGAATGGCACTATTTACAGTCATTGGTTTAGGTAGTTTTGGTGCCACTGTTGCCACCCAACTGGTGAACTTAAATCACGATGTGATTGGGATCGACAACAACAAAAAAAATGTTGAAAGCATTTCAGATCAAATCACCCATGCCGTGATTGCAGATGCCACCGATGAACATGTACTCAAAGAACTCAATATTCAAAACTGTGAAGCCGTTGTGGTGGCGATTGGTGAGGACATTGAATCCAGTATTTTATGTGTCCTGCATCTGAAAAACATGGGGATAAACAAGATTTGGGCCAAGGCTAAATCCCAAGCCCATCACATGATTTTGACCCATCTCGGCGTGAATAAAATCATCCATCCCGAAGAGGATATGGGTACCCGCGTGGCCCAGTCTTTAAGCTACCCGATGGTTAGTCGTTATATGGGTATAGAAGACAATCATTTCATCGTTAAAATTGAAATCAAGGCAAATCAAAAGGGTGAGCGCTTCAATCACCTTATGGATCATGGCTCAGGAATTAAAACGATTCTGCATAAACGCGGCAAGGAAATTTCATATAGCATTGATCCCAATTTAATCCTGCAAGAAGGTGATATCTTAGTGGTTGAAGGTGAACTTGAACCCTTACGAAAACTGTCTGCCAGGTTTAAATAAAATATGAATCAAGCGCAAAATAAAAAGCATCATACCGTCAATCTGAGCCCTCCCAGCTTACTTGCCTTGGGGTTCTTAAGTTTTATTTTTGCAGGCACCTTATTACTTAAACTTCCCATTTCACATCATGGAGAATTAAGCTGGCTCAATGCCCTGTTTACCTCCACCTCTGCCGTGACCATTACCGGTCTTTCCGTGGTCAATGTCGGGGAAGCCTATACCACTTTTGGTCAAATCGTGATTATGCTTTTGCTGCAGATTGGTGGCTTAGGTTTTATGACTTTTGCCATCCTTGCTGCATTAAGCCTGTCTTCCAACCTCAAATTAAAACAACAGGTCATGGCGCAGGAAACCATTGGTCAAACCAGTCTAGCCCGAGTATCTTTCACCATTAAAGGCGTGCTTTTATATTCCTTATTTTTTGAAGCAGTCGGTACAGTTATTCTCACCATTGCCTGGATGCAGGAATATGATTTTACCCGTGCATTTTTCTATGCCGCTTTTTACAGTGTTTCTGCTTTTAATAACGGTGGTTTTTCACTTTTTCCCAATAGTCTGATGAGTTTTGCAGACCATTACCTGATTACCTTTACCATTAGCATGCTTTACATTATTGGTGGAATCGGCTTTGTGGTACTCATGGATATTAAACGTGCCCATCGCTGGAAAAAATTAAGCACCAATAGCAAATTAATACTCTCCACCATTGCAGGGTTAAACCTGGTTGCCTTTATCGTCATTTGGGCATTAGAAGCAAACAATCCGCTAACACTTTCCAGCATGAGTCTGGGTGATCAAGCTCTAAATTCCTGGTTCCATGCCACCGTTCCACGTTCATCAGGTTTTAACAGCTTGGATATGTCCAACATGACCGATGCTTCAACCCTAGTCACCATGATCCTGATGTTTATTGGCGGTGGTTCATTAAGTACTGCGGGTGGCATTAAAGTTGGTACCTTTATTATTGTGGTTTTAAGTGTGATCACTTTTTTACGCCGTTCTGAAGAATTGCGCGTATTTAATCATTCCGTTTCCAAGGCCACCTCATTTAAAGCTTTAGCCGTTGTTTCAATCACAGCCATATTAATCTTTTTTGGATTTTTTAGCCTGCTCATTTTAGAACCAGAAAAAGACTTTCTGGATTTACTGTTTGAAGCGGTTTCAGCCGCCTGTACCGTAGGCTTGTCCCGTGGGGTGACCAGTGAACTTCAACCTGCAAGCTTGATTGCTTTAATCTTACTGATGTTTGCTGGTCGTTTGGGACCACTGACTTTGGCTTATCTGATTGCCACACCTAAAAAGAGTCGCTTAAAACACCCACCGGCAGATATTCAAATTGGTTAGCTGTTATTAATTTTCGATATAAAAAAACCACTCCGTGGAGTGGTTTTTTTATGAAGCATTGATAAATTTTAATACCAATTCATCAACGATACACCTAGACCGATATAAGTGGCGTGGTGGTTATAATCAATCAGGCTTTCACCATAACCATCAAATAACTGGAAGTGCCCACGTAATTTCCCACTAATCGGGAATGCCCAATCAAACTGAGCAGCACCATGTGCATCATCACCGCCTTTAAGCGAATGACGCAGCATGAGTGAAAATTCATGATCATTCTTGCGGTAGAATGCGGTTAAATCCCCACGACCAATATAATTTTTAATGTCGGGATTGTTATCGTCTTTAGCAGTTTCTTCAATGCGATACCAAGGTCGTAACATCAACGCGAAGTTGTCGCGTTCCAAACCAACATTAAAAATAATACGATTCCAGCTACGTGATAAAGGATCCGCACGACCATTGGACTGATGGTTTAACGTCAACCCCAGTAAACGTGCGTTTAAACCCAATATTTCATAATTGGTCCGAAAAATCAGGCTGGCTTCCGGTTCATAATTGGTTTCACGAAAAGGACGTGATGCATCTGCGTTATAGACCTGCCAACGTGATGATTGCGTATAACCGAACCAGATATCACCGTTGTCACCAAACAGGTTTTCAACCGCTTTGGTTTTTAATGAGAGTTGAAATTTTGCTTCCATCGATTTCAGATTTTGCTCATCACCTACTTGAACCGTATTATTTTCATTCGGACTGGAAGGACGTTCATTTTTATCCGAAGTCCAAAATCCAGGCATGAGATAAACGGGCTGATGCGCACGAATATTCCAGGTGCCAAGTTTGCTGTCGGCAGACAATTCCCAACGCTTATCCAGCAAAGATCGATTTGGGTCAATTTTAGGACCTTCAACAGCAAACAAATTACTGACCCCCTGACTGATTTTATCCTTAATCGTTTCAGGTTCAGTCGGTTTAGGTGCAATTTCATTTGCTGCCTGACGTTCAGAAAGCAGCGGTGTTTTCTCAGCCTCGGGTACTTTAAACAAAGTATCATAACAAGCCAAACGATCCGCATTTGATTCCAATGCCACACAGGCTTCAGGACTTGCCGGTGTAATTGAAGATCCGGGACTTACTGCATTTACATTCGTCACATACAATGAACTGAGCATGATCATGCTCAGTTGCAAAGTAGTGCGTTCAATTGTTTTGAACGCCATAGGGTCTGACCTCAGTTGATTCTTTTAGTTTACCTGTTTGATATCAAAGCCAAGTTCAACCAAAGTGTCACGTTTCGCAACGGGTGCAACCACAGCTTTCACTGGTTTTTGCTGAACCAGATATTGTTCTGCAACGCGTTTTAAATCATCCAGAGTGACTGCAAGTAAACGTGCACGTAATTGTTTTCGAACTGCCGGTGTACGTGCATGCAATAAAGCATAGCAAGCACTAATCGCTTCACCCGCAGGAGAACCCGGTTTATCCATGCTCGCAACCAAGCCTAAAATTGCTTCTTCAAGTTGATGCTCCAGATGCTCGGTATTCAACAACCAGTCAATACTTGCGTCAAAGTCTTTAAATGTTTCTGCCAAGCGTGGATCACGGTAGCTATAAAAACGGAATGAACATGCATTGCCGTCATAACTCGCGCCACCACCATAAGCCCCACCTTTTTCACGAATCGCACTATGCAAGAAGCCATTACGTAAATATGCAGCCAACACCATTAACGGCGCTGCATCAGGATGAGAAACTTCAACTGCAGGATAAGCGGAAGCACAGAATTGAACATTGGCTTGAATTAACCAGGCTTCGTCTTTATTACTATTTTCTGTGAAAATTGTCGTTAATTCTACCGGTGTTTTATCAACGGCCAACTTGTCCCAAACATCTTGAATTTCTTCAATCAAACGATCAGATTGATGTTCTTCACAGACCAGTAAGAACTGTTTCGGCGCTTGTAAAAGTAAACGATGAATGGCTTTTAATTCCGCAATTAAAGCATCATATGCAGCTTCGTCATTTTCAATTTTAGCAACCAGCTCAGTTAACCAGTTCAACGCACCCAGACCGGTATTTTGGTAATCGCGTTGTGCCAAAGCACTGCAATTACGTGATGCAATTTGCATCGCATAACTATGACCTGAACCTGAAATACGTGATTGCCAACGGGTTTTACGTTGTTGCAACAATTCAATAATACGGTCTTTTTCATCAAAACGTAGTTGTTCAAATGCCAACTTCAATATACGAATGGCTTCAAAATTATTCACCAACGATTTGGTGGTCAACGTGAGCCAAGCGCTGATTTTGTTTTTATCATCCACTTTTGAACGTAATGATGCACCCATCCCAACGCCACCGCTGACTGCGGTTTGCAGTTGCTGAAGCTCAAGATAATCGTACTCGCCAGCACCGACTTCACCCAACAATACAGACAGCAAGGTGAAATATGGCGATTGCACCACTTCATCTGGAATTTTAACCGTCACTTGTTGATAATAAAGACCATTGGTGCCCGCATGGTACAAATTCAAAGGCGTATCGTAATTATTACTGATAATTTCGCGCAATTGACCCTGCACAATATGCAGATCCGCAGGCACATCTTCCAGCCCTACTTTCGGCAACAAGTTCATATCATCTGGCGTATCTTGACGAACTTTCAATGCTTCAGTTTGCTTGATGATTTCAGCTTTTTGCTCATCAGTCAGTTTGGCACCAATTTCAGCCAAACGTGCTTTTTCAGCTTCAGCTTCCTTCGCAGATTTAGTTGCATCGGGTACCAAAGTCATTTGCACACGATGGGTATTATCAAGCAAATGTTCTTTAATCAGATTCGATAACCACATTGGGTCTTTGAGCTCTTCTTTGACTTGCTCAATCGCAGTATCCACGTCCCAAACATGAATTGGGTCACTGTGATGAATCACACTGCCTAAACCATTTAAAATCAGGCTTAAACCATATGGCATACCGTCGCCATTGATTTCACGTTGATGCAATTCAATCTGATGTAAAATAGCATCGACCATTGCAGAGTCAACCGGTTTAGAGGCAACCTCTTGCAGAATTTTAAATACGCCTTCTTTAAATTCTTTCGCATGTTCAGGATTTGAACCTTGCACGCCACAGAAGAAGGTCATTTCAAAGTTAGAATCATCTACGCCCATAATTGGGCCGGTAGATTGTGCATAATCACAGGTTTCCAGATAATGACGTAATGGCGAAGCAGAATCTTCCAGTAAAATCCCTTCAACCAGACGCATGCCCAAGCGCAATTTAATATCGCTCGCTTCAGGCAATAACCATGAAATAATGTGATAGGTTTTATCTTTTAAATCTTCTGCATCTACAGCATAAGTTTCTGTGACTTCAATCGGTGCAGTTAAACGTGTTTCAGGCGTTGAATGCAGCGTTTGACCTTTCTCGAATTTAGATAAGGCTAAAGTTTCAAATTGTTCTTGCAAATGATAGGCAGATTCATTGCCAAAAGTCATAAACACCGCATTACTTGGATGGTAATGTGACTTATAGAAATCGACTAACTCTGGGTAAGTTAAATCAGGAATATCTTTCGGATCACCACCTGAATTGTAATGATAGGTAGTTTTCGGGAATAAATGATGCGCCAGTTGATGATACAACTGATCTGAAGGAGAACTCATCGCCCCTTTCATTTCATTAAACACCACGCCTTTATACACAGGTTGACCATCTTCCAGCTCAATACGAATCCCTTCTTGAGCAAAATCAAGTTCGTTTAAATTCGCAGCAAAAGCGGCATCCAAATAGACTTCCAGCAAGTTTTGAAAGTCTTTTTTGTTTTGCGTTGCAAATGGATAGGCCGTCCAGTCTGCTGAAGTAAACGCATTCATAAAGGTATTCAGTGAACGACGAATCATCAGAAAGAATGGGTCACGAACAGGGAATTTTTCAGAACCGCATAATGCAGTATGTTCTAAAATGTGCGCTTCACCCTTTGAATCCATCGGTTGAGTACGGAACGCCACCAGAAAGACATTTTCATCCAGATCACTGGCAAGGTGATAATGCGTCGCACCGGTCACTTTATGTTTATATTCAGACACAAAAACGTCTAAGGCCTCAACATGGTGTTGACGTATCAACTGAAACGCAGGATGAACAGTTTGAGTAATGGTTTCAGTGACATCTACAGTCATGTGATCTCCTCATGTATACATATTTATAAGATGTTGTGATTATACCTGAATCTTGAACTATATGGATTCGTACAGTTACGAATTTCCTAGCATTTCAGTCCAGTTTGAACTGTGTTCTTTTTTAATCAAAATCAGCACTATTTTCAATGCAGAAAAATAGCAACCGATTGCTATTTTTTTAAATCAGATCCAAAAACATTTTATGTCTTTAAAACATGTTTTGAAGTGACGGTATTGCTCAAATAAACAGTGATCTGCACTATCTTGTGGTTGATTCACCAGACTGACTTATTAAAGGTCTTTGCTAACATTTCAACCGATGCACTTAACTCAAGATTAAAATTTAAAGCTGTTTTTTAATTCTATAGAATCTACTTGAGTCATTAAAATTCATCCGTGGAATTTAAAAGTGAGCGTAATCATGATGCTGATGTGACCACTCAAGCTCCACAGCATCATGACCAGGGGTGATTAAACTAGAGCAGATATTTGAAATAGCTATAATTCGGATGATTTTCAACAAAAACATAATTTTGTTTCTGATAGAAATTTGCTGCAGATTTAGTATCCGTATTCAGACAAAGTGCGGAAAAATTTGCCCGGGCATTTTTTTCCAGATGTTGTAAAAGCTGTTTGCCTACCCCATGCTTGCGGTATTTCGGCAAGACATAAAAACGACGTACCCGACCAATACGAGCATCAATTTCGTTTTCATTCCACTGCTGATTTAAGCCTCCACAGGCGATCAGTTTCTCATCATCATAAACAAAAAGCAGCAATTCCCCCGGCTGATCAAACCTGTTTTTGCCACTTTCATATTCTTCAATCAATTGACCAACCAACTGAAATCCTTCTTTCTGAGCTTGCTTGGCTAATTCTGTGATTTGTGCAGGTAATTGTTCAGCTTTAGCAATCGTGATATTCATCTAACCTTCCTAATCGTTTCCTATCGTGCATTTTGTACGAATAAATCAGCCATATATTGAATTTTATTCATCAATCTACAGCAATCATGAGCATTGGTGTAAACTTAGCGTTTTATTTTGAAATGTGAACGAAAGACATGGCAACTGTTGATCTTTTTGCAATTGGTAATGCATTAATCGACCAAGAATTTAAAGTCTCTGATGATTTCCTTATTCAACAAAATTTGCAAAAAGGCACTATGCAGTTGACTGATGGTGAAACACAAGCAAATTTATATAATAATTTAAAAGAAACGCAAGTATACAAAGGTCAAGCATCTGGTGGATCTGCTGCAAATACCACCGTTGCTTTTAGTGCTTTAGGCAGTAAGGCATTTTACGGATGCCGTGTCGGCAATGATAAACTCGGTCGTATTTACCTACAAGGTTTAAACGAAGCCGGTATTCAAACTACTGAAAAATCTGTCAGTGAAGGTGTGACTGGTACCTGTATGGTTCTTGTCAGCCCTGACTCTGAACGTACCATGCAAACTTTTCTGGGCATTACTGCGGAACTCAGTGAAGCACAAATCAATTTTGAACCCTTAAAAACGGCAAAATGGCTGTATATTGAAGGTTATTTATCGACCAGCGATACTGCACGCAAAGCGGTTAAACACGCACGTGAAATTGCCAAAGCTAATGGTGTAAAAATTGCATTAACTTTATCTGATCCGGCAATGGTGCAATATGCCCGTCAAGGTTTGGATGAATTGCTTGATGATGGCGTAGATGTATTGCTTTGTAATTATCATGAAGCATTAATGTATACAGAAACCGATTCCATTGAAGCTGCATTGGCTAAATTGCAATTAAAAAGCAAATACACTGTCATTACATTATCTGCAGAAGGCGCTTTAATTTCCGATTCCGAGCAAACCCTTAAAGTTCCAGGTCGCAAGGTCACAGCGGTAGATGCCAATGGTGCCGGTGATGCCTTTGCAGGTGCTTTCCTTTATGCATTAAATGCAGGTTTAAGCCTTAAAGCTGCTGCTGAATTGGCAATTTTGATTTCAAGTGAAGTCGTTTCACAATTCGGTCCACGCCTGAGTGTAGAAAATTACGCGGAATTATTAAACAACTTCCAAAAGGAATGTGCATAATGATTAAAATTGCGATGACGGAAGAAATTCCTGAACGTGAAGCGCGTTCATACGAAACGCCGGATGGTGATACCATTTTTATTACTCAGCGTGATGGTGCATTTTATGCCTATCAGAATCTCTGCCCGCACTTACAGGTGGAACTGGAATTTTTAGAAAACCAGTTCCTAGATCGCGATCAGGAATACATCGAATGCTCTACTCATGGAGCACTGTTTTTGGTTGAAACAGGTGAATGTATTTCTGGCCCTTGTCAGGGGCAATCACTTGAAAAAGTAGCGATCAACGTGCATTCTGATGGTGGAATTTACCTCAACGAAGAATAAATAGAACATAATTTAATGGAATCTTGCCATGCTTGAGTTTTTACATAACTATGACTTAATCCCGTTTCATTTAAGTTTACTGGCTTTAGTTTTACTCAGCATGGCAGAAACCCTTGGCTATTACTTTAATATTCGCCCGACGCAATATCTAAAGAAACTCTCTCCAAAGAAACTTTCTGAATCACCTTTGCTGAATGTTAAATTTTCCAAAACACTGATTGTGGTGTTTTTGCTGATGAACTTCAGTTTTGCAGGCTATTTTCTTCAACTGTGTGTTTATACCCAGCAACAGCAATTTCTGCCTGCTTTTTACTTGGTGATCCCTGCACTCATCGTTGCAATTTTCTTCACTGTGTTTATGATTCATTGTCTTGATCAAGTCATCAAACCCACGTTTACCAGACATCAAGTCAGTTTACTTGGACGTTTAGCTACGATATCCAGTGGCAATGCCCGCCCAGGATTTTCCGCTCAGGCACGGGTGCGAGACAGCTTTGGTCAACTGCATTATGTTCAAGTTGAACCGGAATTTGGTGAACTCGAATTTCAGTCACAGATTATTTTAATTCGTCTAAAAAAATCGCACTATATTGCTAAAAAAATATCCAAATCCAATACCCTCTTTAGCATGGAAAATCATCAGTAACATTTAAGTCGTTAAGATAGTGAGTCCTGAAAATTAATTTCAGGTATAAAAAAACCAGTCAGGTCAAAAACCCAATGGGTCTTAAAAAAGCAAAATCTTAACGTTTAAGAAAGCCAGAAACCAATTTCATGACTTGTTGAATATCTGCATTGGCTTCCTGTTTATTGGTCTGCTCACCTTGTGGGGTCAATGAATCAATAATTTGTGGTAAAACCGTTGAAATCGCACTGTAAATATCCTGTTTAGGCACGTGCGCTTCTTCCGCCACCTTTTCTACATCCTGCTCATCAAATAAACATTGAACCTGCTGTTGATCCACACCTGCATTTTCACCCGGACCAGTCGAAACCCAATCATCCACTTGACTGGTTAAGCCTTGGCCTTTCAATTTATCCAAAGCACCTTGTATACCCCCCTGCTTTTGAATCCACGCCAAAACCAAAGGTAAAACTGCAATCAATAATGTTTTTGCACCACCACCCACACTACTCGTTTGTTGTGTTCTTTGAGTTTGCTGGTTTCTACCACCTAACTGGCTCAGGACCGAACCCAAAATCCCGCCTAATCCACCTTGTTGTGACTGTTGGGATTGCGGGTTGGATTGAGATTGTTGCTGCGTATTGTTACCACTCATTTGTCCCAGTACGGAACCTAAAATCCCACCTAGACCGCCCTGCTGTGATTGATGCTGTGACTGATTTTTCTGATTGCCACCCAAAGCCTGTTTCGCCAACATTTCTACAATATTGCTAAGATTGGTCATCGTATTATCCTTTTATTCACTTAGGAAAAGCATACGATGCTTTCAAAACCAGCAATGAGGACAAATTGTTAAGTTTTGCAAGATTTGGAAAAGCAATAAATGCTTGAATCTTACCAGCGAAATTTATTCCAGTTTTCTGGATTTGCCCAAAACTTGGAATTAAACCAGTCCGGCACATGCTTATAGGTCAGGATATTAAATTGCCATAAAGCAAAATCGCTATCATGCCGAGTTTTATCAATCAGCTGGGTAAAGCCTAAAGAACGTAATAATTTCTCATCTTGCAACTGACTCACCACCACAATACGCTTCGCCATCAAATCACGTAGTTTGACCAACAATCGTGATTTTTGATTATCGGAAATATCAAGTAACTCTGGTGAATCAAGCAATACCAGCCCCAAGTCATATCGCTGTGTAAAAGGCAGATTTAAAAACTCAATTACGTTAAAATAGTGCCATTGAATTGATTGATTGTTGTCGTATTGTGCAAGATTTTGGCCAATACATAATGCAGTTTGAATAGGCTGTTCTTTGGATAAATCGTCTAGCATTGAAGCGATGACATTTTGTTCAGCCATAACTGCATCCTTATTATTTGAGAGAGTATTCTTCATGGAACTACAAGGCATTTGCCATAAAATGCATGCAGGTCTAAAGGACCCTATTGTAACTGATCAACAGACCCGTAAGGCAAATGTAGAATATAAATTTGTGCTAGATCGCGCTGAAATTGATCTGCCATTTAGTTTAGGACAAGAAGTCGAAATTGAGTGGACCGGCAATATTTATTGTGTTTCTTGTGGAAGTAAAACTCCAAAATCATACTCACAAGGTCACTGCTACAAATGCTTCAAAACCAAAGCTTCATGTGACATGTGCATCATGAAGCCAGAAACTTGTCACTATCACTTAGGTACGTGTCGTGAAGATAGTTTTGCG
This sequence comes from Acinetobacter sp. ANC 4862, assembly GCF_004336635.1. Taxonomy (GTDB): domain Bacteria; phylum Pseudomonadota; class Gammaproteobacteria; order Pseudomonadales; family Moraxellaceae; genus Acinetobacter. The sequence continues at coordinate 35,816 of NZ_SJXH01000025.1, read as the reverse complement.
CATGAAGTCTGTTTCCAGCCGCATATTGTATACCTTGCCAATTCCAGTGCTTTAAAAGTGGGCATCACCCGTCAGGGACAAATGCCTACCCGCTGGCTCGATCAAGGTGCAACCCAAGCGCTACCCATTATGAAAGTGGGTTCACGCCGTCTATCAGGTCAACTGGAAATCATGTTTGGGACACAGGTCGCAGACAAAACCGATTGGCGAAAACTGCTGAAAGGTGAAGCTGAGCCATTAGATTTGATTGAAGTTCGTGAGCAACTGATTGAAGAATTTGCCCCGAAAATTCAAACCATTCGTGAGGAATTCAATCAAAACCTTGAATTCAATGAAACTGTTGAAATCATGGAAAGCGAATTGCCACGTGAGTTTGTTTATCCAGTCGATGAATATCCTGAGAAAATCAAATCGCATAATCTGGATAAGACTCCCGTTATTCGCGGCAAATTATTCGGGATTAAAGGTCAATACCTGATCCTGGATACCGGGGTGATTAATATTCGCAAATACTCAGGCTATGAACTTAAGCTACGCACTGAATAAAATTTTATTTAACTCATAAAAAAACCTGCATTAATGCAGGTTTTTTTATTTCATAGGAAATTATTTAATTTTCGCATGCGACTTAAGATATTGAGTGTAATCATCCAATTCTTGTTGACCACGAAGCTGTTGGTACAACTTAGACAATTCATTCAACTGCTCATCAGTTAAAGCATTAGACGTTGTCTTATTTACATTAGACACTGCCACAACCACCAACTCATTTGGCAATGAAGCTGTAGTCACTGACCACATACCCGCTTTCGGTGCTGGAACACTAAATGCTGCACGCTCAATCTCACGTTTCAGACCTTGTGAACGGGTAAATACACCTGCACTTTCAAATGCGATGTTGCTTTGCGCCAAAACAGTTGCAGCAGGTTGTGATTTAAAGCTATTTAATGCAGTTTGAATTTTTGCTTTGGCAGCATCAATTGCTTTTTGCTCAATGAGTTTAGCTTTTACACGAGGTGTTGCTTCTGCCAAAGTTTGCGCACCAGCCGCGTGGTAATTACGCACTTTCACCCAAACTGTATCACCATTTGCTAACTGGATACTGCTTGATGCATTACGGTCACCATTTTTCACATCATCATTAAATAGCTTAACTTTTACATTTGCATCGCTAAGTACAGGATGTTGAGTCGCTAAAGTCATGCCCTTGATTGATTGAACGGTTACACCCTTCACTTCTTGTGCAACAACATCAAGTGCATCAGTACCAACAACCATTTCATTTAAACTATTCACAGTATCTGAAAAGGCATTGGCAGATTTATTCTTTTGCAATTCAGCCAGCAAACGTGGTTTTTCAGTTTCAAATGATGGAAGCTTAACCGAAGCCGCTTCTGTTTCAATTAAGTGATAGCCATATTGGGTTTTAACTGGAGCAGATACTTGCGCTGACTTTAATGAATCCACAGCCTGGTCAAATGCATCACCAAATACACCTTTGGCATATGCGTCGATCACACCACCTTTGGCTTTAGATTCGGTATCATCTGAATATTGTGCAGCAGCTTGAGCAAAGGTCATGCCTGCTTTAATTTTCGCTGCCACATCATTGGCTAATTTCTTCGCTTTCGCATCTGAACGCGTATCTGCTGCAATTAAAATATGCTTCACTAATGGTTTAGCATCTTTCTTTTGCGCCTCTACATATGTTGCATAGGCTTGCTGCAATTCTGTTTCTGTCACTTGCGTATTCGCCGGCGCAACATTGGCAGGCGTTAATACCACATAATCCACATCAACACTTGCAACCTGCTTAAAGGCATTTTGATGTTTGTTGTAATAAGCAGCAACTTCTTGAGCCGTTACTTTTACATTTTTCTTATAATCATCAAGTTTGATGCTTGCAAGATGCAAGGTACGTTGTTCAGTTTGCAAGTTCGCAATTTGTTCAATATCCAGTTTGCTGACCAAAGCATAATCCATAAATGTTGAGGTCAACATTTTTAAGGCATGGTCTTGACGCAAATTCGCAATTAAAGCTTGACTGGTCATGCCCACTGAACGCAAATAGTTGGCATACAAGCTTTCCGAAAATTTACCGTTTTCTTGAAAGTTAGGTTGTTGGGCAACCATTTGCTCAATCTGTGCATCACTTAATGAAATACCCAAATCTTCAGCTTGCTGCAATAACAAAGTACGAGCAACCAGGGTATCCATCGCTTTATTTTGAATAAAAGATTGATTCAATAAAGTTTCATCACCATTGGCATAAGCCAAGTATTGTTCTTTAAATGATTTGGTCAGTGTTTCTAGTTCTTTTTTAGAAATTTCTTGGCCATTGACTAATTTTGCTGTGTCTTCTGACTTCCCGCCACTAAAATATCCTTCAATACCTACAAGCGCTAAAGGGGTCAAAAACAAAATGAGCAGTGCTTTGCCCAACCAACCCTTAATAACTTTACGAAAAGATTCCATAAGTATTCCAATATTTTATTTGTGAGGGATTTTACCCGAAAACCCCCAATGAATGAATGAGTTCAAACCGAAAATCGGCATATTAATAAAAAAACGCGCCTAAGCGGCGCGTTTATTGGCTTTAAAAAAGATTAAGCAACAGAATCTTTTAAACCTTTACCAGCTTTAAAGCTAGGAACTTTGCTTGCTTTAATTTCTAAAGCTGCACCAGTCTGTGGGTTACGACCAGTACGTGCTGCACGTTCTTTTACGTTGAATGTACCAAAACCAACAAGTGTTACAGTATCACCAGATTTAAGTGCTTCAGTAATTGAAGCAATTGTCGCATCTAAGGCTTTACCTGCATCAGTCTTAGACAATCCCCCTTTCTCTGCAATTGCATCGATTAATTCTGATTTATTCATGAAGATTACGTCCTCTTAATATCGTTTATTTAAGGTCTAAGGATTCCATAACACCTTTATAGCAATGCTTTAGGGCAAAACGCAATACTCTGGATATCGATTTCTGCAAAATAAATGCGAAAAAAATTGTTGAAAAATGCATAAAAAGCAAAATTGTTTCATTTTTTTACAATTTGCGCTTTTAATGACTTATTTTCTTCAACCAAAGAATCGACCTTGCTATGTAGTTGTAATATGAGACTTTCTAAATGCTGAATATCTTTTACCGTGACCAAACCAATTCGGTTTAAAGAATGGTTCACACTATGGTCGATTAGCTTCTCAACTTTATCTTTGGTATCGGTCACTGATTCTTTGGCCTTCTCTGACACCTTTTCTACGGTTTGGTCAGCGATTTCCGTGGTTTTAGACTCCAGTTCTTCTCCCACTTTAACTAAAGAATCAAATAGCTTATTTCCTTCTTCTTCTGCACGTGAAAAAGCACCTAAACCGGCAAGCCAGATCTGTTGGGTATATTTACGAAAATCTAGCCCTGATTTTCGCCCATCACGCGATTTATTCTTTTTTTTATCAGTATTTTCCGCTGGCTTTTGTTCATTGTCCTGATCTTTTATCTGTTTATCCATTCATTCTTTCTCCTGATTGTTTTATGTACGACCAAACATATTTATCCATAAAATACACTGATAATAGCAAATTAAATACTTGATAGATTTGCTAAACTGTTCTACAAAGCAAGATTATTATGTATCTGGTTTAAAGTCCTGAAACATACTTTACGAGCCAGGATGCTCTATTTCAGGTAAGGATTAAGTTTTATGAGTGAATCGCAGCAAAGTCCAAATCAACCGCATTTGTTGCTCACAATGGCTATGATTGTTCTTGAAACAATTTTTACCCTTATTTTGAAGCATGATCGCGTCATTGGTTTACAGGCTAAAAAATTTATAGATCAAAATGTTGCGATTAAAATTAATAGCTATTTGCCGTATTTTGATTTTTACGTTCAATTTACTGAACACGGGGTTTTATTTGACACCAAAGCACCAGAGCAAGCGGTTGATCTGGATATCCGCACCACCCTCATGGATTTAATTAAAGTCTTTGTGTTTGCTAACCGTCGCAGTATCAAAAAAATGCGTATCGATGGCGACCTGACGCTAAAAGATGAATTTCGCGATTTAGCTTTACTTTTTAGCTTTCCAAAAGTTTTGTCAGACTGGAAACAGTGGTTAACGGAACCCACTGATGAGCAAGATATTATTGCCTCTAAAAAACGGATTGTCCCTCTTTTAGAAAAAATCGACTCGCAACGCTCAAAAATAAATAGCCTGGAAGTTGAAGTGAAGCAATACCAAAATCGTATTCGTCGCATTCAACAAAAGCAGAAAAGAATTAATATCGTGTTTATTGTAATCACCGTGCTTTTGATCGCGTTATTAGTGTATAATTTATGGCTTGGATAAATATACAATTTTTCCTATAAAACAAAACAATTTAAAGCCTCATAAAAAACTTGACTATTTTAGTCAGGATTCTTAAAATCGACACATCTAGTCTAAACATGTGTATCGAATCATGCGTCTTACTACTCGCGGTCGCTACGCAGTGACTGCTCTACTTGATTTAGCTTTGCAGCCAACTGAACAAACGATCACGCTTGCTGAAATTGCAGCTCGTCAAACTATTTCTGTGGCTTATCTTGAGCAGTTATTTGCGAAATTAAAGCGTCACGGCTTAGTGTCTAGTGTACGTGGTGCCAACGGTGGCTACCATCTTGCTCGTCGCGCTGAAGAAATCACTGTGTTAGAAATTATTGAAGCTGTAAACGAAACAGTTGACGCAACGCGTTGTGATCATAAAGGCAACTGCCAAAATGGTGCAATGTGCTTGACTCATGATTTATGGCAAGAACTCTCCCACCACATTGCCGATTATTTAGCAAAAATTACGCTTGCTGATCTGGTAGCACGTGACAACGTACAAACCGTTGCAATCCGCCAAAATTCACCAAGTTTTGATTCAGCCCTTTTATCGGTTACAGGTATTTGACATGAAACGTCCGATTTATCTTGATTATGCAGCAACCACTCCGGTAGATCCTCAAGTTGCAGAACGTATGATGGAGTGCTTAACATTCGATGGTACTTTCGGTAATGCTGCATCTCGTTCTCATGCTTACGGGTGGCAGGCGGAAGAAAAAGTAGAATATGCACGTGAACAAGTTGCCAACTTGGTTAAAGCAGATCCACGTGAAATCGTGTGGACGTCTGGCGCGACTGAATCAGATAACCTTGCCCTAAAAGGTGTTGCGCAATTCTATGCCTCTAAAGGCAAACACATCATTACCAGTAAAATTGAACATAAAGCAATTTTAGATTCTTGCCGTGAACTCGAAGAAGAAGGTTTTGAAATTACCTATCTTGAGCCAGAACCAAAAACAGGTTTAATTACGCCTGAAATGGTTAAAGCTGCGATTCGTCCAGATACCATTCTTGTTTCATTGATGATGGTGAACAACGAAATTGGTACCGTGACTGATGTTGCTGCCATTGGTGAAATCACTCGCGCAAACAAAACCTATTTCCACGTTGATGCTGCTCAGGCCGCAGGTAAAGTTGAAATTGATCTTTCAACCATGAAAATCGATTTAATGAGTTTCTCTGCTCATAAAATTTATGGCCCTAAAGGTATTGGTGCACTGTTCGTACGTCGTAGCCCACGTGTTCGTCTTAAAGCTCAAATGCATGGTGGCGGTCATGAACGTGGTATGCGCTCTGGTACACTTGCAACTCACCAAATCGTGGGTATGGGTGAAGCATTTGAACTTGCAGGCAAAAACCTCGAAGCTGAACAGACACGTCTGCGTGTATTACGTGACAAACTCTGGAACGGCTTACAGGGTTTAGAACAAGTGTTCTTAAATGGTCACCCTGAATACAATGTTGCAAACTACTTAAATGTAAGCTTCAACTTTGTAGAAGGCGAATCATTGATGATGGCATTGAAAGATGCTGCTGTATCTTCTGGTTCTGCATGTACATCTGCAACCCTTGAGCCGTCTTATGTACTTCGTGCATTAGGTTTGTCTGATGAGCTTGCGCACAGTTCGATTCGTTTCAGCTTCGGTAAATATACCACTGAAGAAGATATTGACCATGTACTTGAAATAACCAAAGCGGCTGTACAAAAACTACGTGATCTTTCTCCTCTTTGGGATATGTACAAAGATGGTGTTGATCTGTCTACAGTCGAATGGGCTGAACACTAATTTATTCTTGGCATCTTATAGAATTTGCTTAAGATGCCCCCATATTAAATCTTATCAAGGCTGACCCCGAGGTTTGGAGACGCATCATGGCTTATAGTGAAAAAGTAATTGATCATTACGAAAACCCCCGTAATGTTGGTGTTTTAGATAAAAACGCTGAAAATGTTGGTACAGGTATGGTCGGTGCACCCGCTTGTGGTGATGTTATGCGCCTTCAGATCCAAGTAGATGACAATGGTGTGATTGAACAGGCACGTTTCAAAACTTATGGTTGTGGATCTGCTATTGCTTCAAGCTCGCTTGTAACTGAATGGCTTAAAGGTAAAACTTTAGACGAAGCACAAGCAATCAAAAACATTGATATTGCAACTGAACTCGCGCTTCCTCCAGTGAAAGTACACTGTTCTGTACTTGCTGAAGATGCAATTAAAGCTGCTGTTGAAGACTACCGCAGCAAAAAAGCTAAAGCTTAATGGCTTTAAGTTTTAAATAAGGAATAACGGAGTTTTCATGATTCATTTAACTGAAAATGCTGCAACTCATATCAGCAATTACTTAAAAAATCGCGGTAAGGGTGAAGGCATTCGCGTTGGCGTGAAAACTTCAGGCTGTTCTGGTTTGGCCTATGTACTCGAATTCGTTGATGAAATTGATACACATGATCAAATTTTTGAACAGTTTGGTGTTAAGGTTTTCGTTGACCCTAAAAGCAGTGTCTATTTAGAAGGTTTAGAAATGGACTATGTGAAAAATGGCTTGAACGAAGGCTTCGAATTTAACAACCCCAATAAAAAAGGTGAATGTGGTTGCGGTGAATCTTTCACTGTTTAATCAATCCCCTTCATCCTCTTTTAAAAATTAAAACAGTGTACAATACACTGTTTTAATTACATTTATATTTGCAGTTATTTTCATAGAACTTTCGCGGATCAAATCTCCCATGAATCATTTTGAGTTGTTCAATCTTCCTGCAGCACTCGATATTGATTTAGCAGCTTTAAAAAATGAATTTTTAAAGCTGCAGCAACAATATCATCCCGATAAAGCTGAAGACAAAGATCAGGCACTGATCAAGTCAAGTGAAATCAATCAGGCATTTAAAGTTTTATCTCAAGTTGATAGTCGTGCAGGATATTTGCTTTCGTTAAAAAAACAAGATCACCTTCTAGATCAATCCATCAGCGATTTTGAATTTCTACAATCTGCGCTAGAAATTCGTGAACAGCTGGATGAAGCTCACGCTGCCGAAGACCTGATTTCACTTAAACAAGAAGTTCAACAATGGATTGACAGCTTGGTTCGTGAATTCAAAATTGACTATACTGAAGAAGATTGGGCGGAAGCGCGCGACACAGTGCGTAAGTTACGCTTCTTCCAAAAAGTCATGGCGGATATCGACAAAGCTGAAGATCGCTTTTTGGATGATGATTCTTTCGATCTTGATGATGATTTTTAATTTATTTTTACTTTTAGACGTTCAAAGGATGTAACACAATGGCTCTCTTGCAAATTGCAGAACCTGGTCAATCAAGTGCGCCCCACGAACACCGTATTGCTATTGGTATCGATTTAGGTACAACACACTCTTTAGTGGCTACGGTTTTATCAGGCAAAGCCAAAGTTCTTAACGATGAACAAGGTCGCGTGTTACTCCCGTCGATTGTGCATTATGCAGATCAGGCAACTCAATATGGTGATGAAGCAAAAGCCTTCATGACCAGCGATCCTAAAAACACCATTGTTTCTGTTAAGCGCTTTATGGGTCGTTCAAAAGCGGATATTAAATTCCAGCACCCGTATACATTGGCGGGTGAAGATCACCAAATGCCCGCTTTTGAAACCAGTCAAGGTCGTAAAACCCCTGTTGAAATTTCTGCTGAAATTTTAAAACAACTGAAAGAACGTGCTGAAGCAAGTTTAAAAAATCCAATTAATGGCGCGGTAATCACTGTGCCAGCCTATTTTGATGAAGCTCAACGTCAAGCCACCCGTGATGCTGCCCAATTAGCCGGTTTAAATGTTCTACGCTTGTTGAATGAACCGACTGCTGCTGCTGTTGCCTATGGTCTAGATCAACAAAGCAATTTAGCTTCTGACCGCAACTATGTAATTTATGATCTAGGCGGTGGTACTTTTGACGTTTCTATCTTGCGTTTTACCCAAGGTGTGTTCGAAGTTTTAGCGACGGGTGGCCATACTGCACTCGGTGGTGATGACTTAGACCGCCTCATTGTGAAATGGGCGAAGAAACAGCTTAATATTGAAACCTTGGATGATGCAGAACATGCACATCTGATGGTTGCTGCACGTCATGCCAAGGAAGCATTAACAGATTTAGAATCTGTTGAACTTCAAGCTCTCAATCAAGTTTTAACTTTAGATCGCGCAACCTTTGAAGACATTATTAAAATTGCTTTAGATAAAACCATTAGCGTATGCAAACGTGTGATGCGTGATGCCAAACTTGAACTTGACGATATTCAAAACGTGGTTCTTGTCGGTGGGTCAACCCGTTCATATGCAGTACAAAAAGCAGTTCGCGATGTGTTCAATCAAGAACCTCTATGTACTATCAATCCAGATGAAGTCGTTGCGATTGGTGCAGCCATTACTGCAGACCAGCTGATTGGCAATAGCAAAGATGGCTCATTGCTGCTGGATGTTACCCCACTCTCTTTAGGTTTAGAAACTATGGGTGGTTTGGTTGAGCGTCTCATTTCACGTAATACCGCTATCCCTGTGGCACGTCGCCAAGAGTTTACCACTTATCAAGATGGTCAAACTGCCATGTTGATTCACGTGGTACAAGGTGAACGTGATCTGGTTGAACACTGCCGCAGTTTAGGTCGTTTTGTTTTACATGGCATTCCTCCGATGACGGCTGGTCAGGCACGTATTGAAGTAACCTTTCAGGTCGATGCGGATGGCTTACTGACCGTTTCGGCAAAAGAAACCACCTCAGGCGTGCATGCGCAAATTGATATTAAGCCTTCTTATGGTTTATCCGATTCTGATACTGAACGCTTATTGATTGAAGGTTTTAAATTTGCTGAAGAAGATAAAAATCTTCGTCATTTGCAAGAAACCAAAGTTGAAGCACAACGTGAACTTGAAGCATTGGAACAGGCACTTAAAGTGGATGCTCAGCTATTAATTGCCGAACAGCTAGAGTCTTTAAATCAAGCCAAAGTTCAACTTGAAGCTCAACTTAAAACCACAGATATCAAAGCTATTGAACAGGCTGTAGAACAGCTTAAAATACACAGTGATGCTTTTGCTGCTGCACGCATGAATCAACACATTGATGCTGCCCTAAAAGGCACTAAACTTGATGACTGGTCAAACTCACCCGAATAAATAGGTAAAAATTATGCCACGTATTAAAGTTCTTCCACATGCGCAAATTTGCCCAAATGGTGCTGAGTTTGAAGTTGAACAGAATGCAAATCTTTGCGAAAGCTTATTGAAAAATGGCATCAAGATTGAGCATGCATGTGACATGTCTTGTGCATGTACCACTTGCCATGTTGTGGTTCGTAAAGGTTTTGACAGCCTTGAAGAAATGAATGATGTCGAAGCCGATTTACTTGATCGCGCTTGGGGTCTTGAGCCTGACTCACGTCTTTCCTGCCAGGTTAAAATTGTGGATGAAGACTTGGAAGTTGAAATTCCGAAATACACCATCAATCATGCATCTGAAAATCATTAATTGATTCAGGATTAAAAAAACCACGCCAAGCGTGGTTTTTTTATATTCAATTCAATAGCAACGATGCTTAGTGACTATTCATCTTAATGATATTGTTCATCTTTGTGATCTTCTATCACTTCATCTTCCAGATTCAGTTTTACCACACCTTGAGAATTGGTCATTTTTTGCTGTTTTTGTATGCGTTTAATCATTTTTTCCAAAACATTGATCAACTCTGGATATTCATAGTTTTGAACTTCATCCAGATTCAACAATAGATGAAAGCCTTTATACTCATAATCAAACCAACGCTGATAATCCGATTTACGTGAAGTATATTTTTCCATCACCTGCCAGGTTTTCACTGGATCCTGAATACCTTTAAGCTTAATCGGTGCTTTAGGTGCACACAAATAATCATTTTTAATTAAATTATAGGTATCATCTGAGATTAAAATTTCATCCACTTCTGCCGCACTTTGTAAACGCGCTGCCAAATTTGCATCACGTCCAACAATGGTATAGGCCATACGATGCGCTGCACCATAATTCCCAACGTGACAATATCCCGTACTGATCCCCATACGAATATGTAAAGCCGGATAGCCCATTTTAATCCATCGCTCTCTTAACAATTTCATTTGCTGACGCATATCAATCGCCATGTCTAAACAAGTTTTTGCATCTTGTTCAACACCTTGAGAAATAGGATCACCAAAGAAAATTAAAATCGCATCCCCCATAAACTTATCGACAGTCGCTTCATACTGTTTCGCAATTTCTGTCATATGACTTAAATAGTCATTGAGCAAGAATGCCAAGTCATCGGGAATAAGGGTTTCGGAGAGCTCGGTAAAACCTTGAATATCTGAAAAGAAAATGGTCATTTTCTTACGCTTATATTCAATTTTGGCTTCCGACTCACCCTTCATAATTGATTGCCACAATTGTACCGGTGCATAACGGCTGAGCTGGTTGGCAAACTCCATATAACGATTCATTTGCTCATAATAATAAGCTTTACGATCGGTAACATGCTGGATTTGACTACGCTGGTAAAAACTTCCCACACCAAAATAAGTGATGAGACAAATAAAGCCCAGAACGGTTAATTCACCTGTGGTTTGTTCAAAATATTCGCCAAAACCAAAAATAAAGATATTACACAGATAGAAAATTGCGATTCCAATCAAACTCGCCAATGACACCATGAGAAATGAAATTTTATTACTGATTGCAGTATATAGAAGTGCAAAAAGTGAAATAAAAGTCAGCACCAGGTTTAAATGAATGGCAGATAAAATAACTGAAATGGCAACAACATCAATGAGAAATAACAGACTGCGTTGTATTTTTGGATTATAACGGTACAGCAACCCAGTCGATAACTTCGGGGTAATCAGCAAGACAAACAATAAGAATAAAGGGACATAGATCTGATATTGCGTATCAGAAGAAGTGTAGTGATAGACGATGACGAGTAAAGACAACATGATATATCCCATCAAACGATGAAAATATTCAAATTGTCTCGGCTCTTTGCTAATCCAGTCGTCTAACACTCAATCACTCCTGGTCCCAGTATTCACAACCAAACATTCCCTGTTTGGCTTTTTAAATCGCTTTGAATTAGTCCATACGCCAATCAAATGGCATATCACCTTGACCACGTAACGCAAGCATTAAAGTTTGACGCATATGTGCAAGGACTTCATTACTATAAGGAACAGCTGGCGTTCCCCAAACTGGTTTTGGCCACGCGACGTCATTTTGGTAACGCACCACATGATGAAAATGTAATTGTGGAACCATATTTCCTAAAGCAGCAACATTCATTTTGTCTGCACGGAATACACGCGCCAACTGGCTTGATAACCAGCTAGATTCACGTAGGAATTGTTCTTGGTCAGCCTGACTTAATTCATATAATTCGCTAATACCGGGTACACGCGGAATTAATATTAGCCACGGAAATTGCATATCATTCATTAAACGACATGTTGACAGTGGAAAGTCGCCTACAAAAAAAGTATCTTGAGCAAGTTGTGGATGCAAACTAAACATATCTTTATAAATTATGCAAAATTAGAATGATGGCTAATACTATCACATCCAATGAGACGTGAATATTCTATGCAATGTGTTTCATTACAAATAAACCACTATTTGTCCTGAACACTCAAGCACAGATAAATTTAATAAATTTCCTTAAAAATTCAAGTATTTCTTTTCCATAAACTCTAAATTATGGGCAGATTAAGAAGTGAGTGCATAATATTTACACACCCACTTTCTGATTAGTGAATTTCTTTTAATAAACTCGCGAGTAAATCGGAAATAAATTGAATTCTTTTTTGATAATCTTCCAGCATCACCATGATTTTTAAACGTTGCCCTCCATCCATACGGAAAAAAGTCGGATGTTTTTGCATCATTTGAATAATGCTCATGGCTTGAACCGGGGTATCGGGTGAAAATTCAATATGACCACCATTTGAACTGATATCAACCTTGGTAATACCCAACTGCTCTGCTTTTAAGCGGAGTTGATGCACAGCAAATAATTGCTTCACAGGTTGTGGTGGCACACCAAAACGGTCAATCAACTCCATCCGAATGTTATCAAGTTTTTCTTGAGTATCGGTATTACTGATCCGTTTATAGAACATCAGACGTTGGTGTACATCACCTAAATACTCATCTGGAATCAATGCCGGCATATGTAAATTAATCTCTGCCGTTAAAGATAACGGTGCATCGAAATTCGGTGTTTTACCTTTCTGAATGGCTTTAGTCGCCTTTTCAAGCATTTCCATATACAAGCTATAACCGATCGCATGCATCGAACCACTTTGTTGCTCACCCAGCAATTCACCTGCACCACGAATTTCAAGATCCTCCGTGGCCAGCATAAAACCTGCACCCAAGTTAGATGCACGCTGAATGGCATCCAGACGTTTTTCAGCATCACCTTTTAAACCTTTAATTGAAGGTACCAATAAATAGGCATAGGCTTGATGATGCGAACGCCCAACACGTCCTCGTAATTGATGTAACTGCGCTAAACCTAACTTATCTGCACGTTCAATCAAAATGGTGTTGGCATTTGGAACATCAATTCCGGTTTCAATAATGGTTGAACAGACCAGAACATTGTATTCCTTGTGATAGAACTGCTGCATCACCTGCTCCAGTTCACGTTCACGCATTTGTCCATGCGCTACCGCTACTCGTGCTTCAGGTACCAGCTCCCGAATACTTTCAGCTGTACGTTCAATGCTCTCCACTTCATTATGCAGGAAATAAACCTGACCACCACGCAACAGTTCACGCAAAATGGCTTCTTTTATCGCGTCACTGGTGTGCTCTTGAACGAAGGTTTTGACAGCCAAACGACGTGCTGGCGGTGTGGCAATAATGGACAAATCACGCATACCGCTAAAAGCCATATTTAATGTGCGCGGGATGGGAGTTGCGGTCAAGGTCAGCATGTCAACATCGGCACGCATGGCTTTAATACGTTCTTTATCACGTACCCCAAAGCGATGTTCTTCATCGACAATCATCAAACCCAAGTTTTTAAACTGGATACTTTCCTGCAGAATTTTGTGCGTTCCAATCACAATATCGACTTTACCGTCAGCCAAGTCTTCAGTAATTTTCAGATGGGTTTTATTGGAACCAAAACGCGAAAGCACTTCAATCCGAATCGGCCAATCGGCAAAACGGTCTTTAAAGGATTCATAATGTTGCTGTGCCAGCAAGGTCGTCGGAACCAAAATCGCCACTTGTTTATTGTTTTGTACTGCTAAAAATGCAGCTCGCATCGCCACTTCAGTCTTGCCAAAACCGACATCACCACAGACCAGGCGATCCATCGGTTTCGCCAGTTGCATATCGTGCAGGGTCGCTTCAATCGCATTGGCTTGATCAAGAGTTTCCTCATAGGCAAAGCCACTGGCAAACTGCATATATGGACTTTGTTCCAGCTCAAAGCTAAAGCCGGGTTTAGCCTGTCGACGCGCCTGAATATGTAACAATTCAGCTGCGACATCGTGAATCTGTTCCAAGGCTTTACGTTTTGCCTTGTTCCAGGCATCGGTACCTAATTTATGTAAGGGCGCTAAATCAGGATCGCCACCACTATAACGGCTGATTAAATGTAAGTTGGTGACCGGAACATAGACCTTTGCTGCATCGGCATAATCCAGCTGTAAAAACTCATGATCTTGGTCATCAATACTTAAAGTGACCAAGCCCGCATAACGCCCCACGCCATAATCAATATGCACCACTGGTGCACCAATACTCAGCTCGGTTAAACTCCGAATCAGGAATTCTTCTGAAACTTCCTGCTGACGTTTACGACGGCGCTGGACGACGCGATGTTCATAGAGCTGATTTTCAGAAATCACTGTCAGGTGATTCGGAATCACCAAGCCACGATCAAGTGGCGCACTGGTAATGGCGATGGCATGTAATGATTTTCTAAATTCTGCAAAATTTTCAACATTGGGAATATCACCCAAAGTCGGACGCAAAGCATCTTTTAAGGTTTCACGGCGACCTGCACTTTCAGCCACCAACAGTACCGGATGATTGGCTGCATCAATATACTTTTTAACCGCTGAAAACGGTTTTTCTTGTTTCGGATCAACGGGTAAACGGGGTGGCAATTCGGTATTGAGATTAAGCACCCCAGTTTTATCTACAAATTCTTCTGCTGAAGCAATGATTCTGGCGAAGTGATTCAGCTGTTCCAATACCTGATTCGGTTGCAGAAATATCTCTTCTGGCGATAGAATAGGGTGATCAACATTATGGCGACGGTCTTCATAGCGTCGAACCACATCCTTCCAGAAACTGGTTAATCCATCATCCAGATGCTTATCTGTAATGACAATGCCATTCTTGGGTAAGTACGCTATCAGGGTACTTTGAGTTTGCATCGCCTCTTTAGTGAAAAATAAAGGGAAATAAAACTCTAGCCCCGGAGAAGCAATGCCTTCCAGAACATCCTGATACACCGGATTTTTCTTGGGATTTGCAGTCGGAAAACTCTCTGCATATCGGTCACGGAAAGTCGCACGTCCTTCTTTGAGCGGAAATTCTTTGGCAGGCAATACCGAAAACTGTTGTAGCGTTTGTGTGGTTCTTTGCGTTTCAGGATCAAAGAATTTTAAGCTCTCAATTTCATCATCAAACAAATCGATACGGATCGGTGAATTTTGCCCGGATGCATAAATATCCATAATGCTGCCGCGTACCGCAAATTCACCATGATCATAAACGGTATCGACCAGATGATAACCTGCTTGAATCAAGCGCAGTTTTTGCTGTTCCAGTTCAAACTTTTGACCCACTTTAATATCGAAATGTTCACCCAATACCCATGAGGTGGGTGCGACACGTTGTGCTAAAGTCGAGGCAGAAAGCAACAATACGCCCTGCTTTGGCATATTTGATAAAATGGAAAGACGTTCTGACACGATATCCTGATGCGGAGATAAACGGTCATAAGGTAAAATTTCCCAATCCGGGAAAATGGTCGGTTTTATGCCATAAAATTCCAGTTCACTTTCCAACTGACCCAAGTGCTGATTATTTTTGGCAACAATAATGAACAATTGCTTATTTTGCGTGGCAATTTCTTTAAACAATAAAGCGGCTGATGAGCCTTGTAAATTACCGACCCAGCGTTTTTCGCCTGCTTTTAATTGCTGCAGATTTAATTGGGAAATTTCTTGTTGGAACATGTATATAGCTTTTGGTCTAAATGACATGAGCTGTATCTTAACATGGGTTTTTTGTGGGTTGAGTTATTTTTATATGCAGCCCGTTTATCTATCTAAATCCTTTTAGATGTCACCTACTCAGCCTATGTTTTACAATTATTTTTCGCGTAAGAAATTGCGGTAATAGTCATTCAGCTTTTGAATAATTTGCTTTAACTGCAACAGGTTTTCTTCGGTATTACCTAAACGCACCACAAAGCGTTGACTGGCAATTTCAAGATCAATTTTTTCATTGATAATCATGGCAGTGAAATACAATGCTTTTAAATCATCAAACGTGTTTAATTTGCGATTGGAAAAATAAGATAACCGTTCTGACCATTCATTAAGAATAATGCCATCGACGATATAGCCCTGTTCTTGATTGAATTGGATATTATTTTCTTCTAGAAACACGTGTTCAGGAGATGGCTTGGAACTTTTAAACAGTCTTGAACTTGTAAATAGTCCAGCAATTTTATTCAACATACGCATTACAAATATTAAAAAACCTCCCTATTCTAACCCTGAGCGGCTTTATCTTCAGTACTATTTTCCATAAAAAAGGTAGCCGTTTAAACGGCTACCTTTCATTATAACGAAAATTAAATTTAGCCTTAGCGAATTAGCTCACTTGTGCCAACAATTCATGTGCTGCTGTCACTTCTGAAACCAAATTGTTAAAGGCAAAGATTTCATCTAACTGTTCTTGGGTCAGTAATTCCTGTTCCAAAACAATCTGTTGAATGGTTTTATTTTCAGCAATACATTGCTTGCCAATTTCATCACATTTGGCATGACCCAAAATCGGATCGAGTAAAGTGACAATGCCGACACTACGCATCACAGCATCATAACACACCTGCTCATTGGCTTGAATGCCCTGAATACATTTATTATCCAAACTCGAAATGGCTTTTGTCAGTAATTCAATCGATTCATTAATGGAAATCGCTATGACAGGTTCCATCACATTTAACTGTAATTGTCCCGCTTCCGCAGCCATGGTAACGGTTAGATCATTACCAATCACTTTATAGGCAATCTGATTCACCACTTCAGGAATCACCGGATTGATTTTGGCCGGCATAATTGATGAGCCGGCTTGCAATTCAGGTAAGCGAATTTCACCCAAACCGGTACGTGGCCCCGAACTCAATAATCGTAAGTCATTACAAATTTTTGAAAGCTTCACCGCAAGACGTTTCAGCGTACTGGATAAAATAATAAATACACCACAATCACTGGTGGCTTCCACATAGTCTTCCGCACCAATTAAATTCAATCCGGTAATTTTATTTAAAGATTGAATCGCTTCATGTGCATAGCCCGCTGGTGTATTTACCCCGGTTCCAATGGCAGTGGCACCCAAATTCACTTCCAGTAAAAGTTCACGTGTCCGTTGAATAAGTTTTATATCTTCTTTTAATAAGGTTGCAAAAGCACGAAACTCTTGTCCCAAGGTCATCGGAACTGCATCTTGTAATTGGGTACGCCCCATTTTTAAAACAAACTGAAACTCTGCAACCTTTATATGCAATGTATCAACTAGTTTTTGAATCTGAAGCAATAAATCATCCAGACTATAATATGTTGCCAAGCGCAAAGCCGTGGGATAGACATCGTTGGTCGATTGGGATTTATTGACATGATCATTCGGGTGAATATGTTCATATTGCCCCTTATGAAAACCTAAATGCTCTAATGCAATATTGGCCAATACCTCATTGGTATTCATATTAATAGACGTACCTGCTCCCCCTTGATAAACATCTAAAGGAAAAGCATGACTCCATTTTTCCGGAGATTCGATTAATTCATTACACGCCCGCTGAATCACCTGACTGACTTGTTCAGAAATTTTGCTAAATTTTAAATTGGTCTGTGCTGAAGCTTTTTTGACCTGCGCCAAAGCACGAATAAAATGATGATGATTTCCGACTTTCTGATTAGAGATTTGAAAATTCTCTAAAGCACGTACAGTATGAATGCCGTAATAACATGCTGCCGGAACTTCCTTCGCTCCCAACAAATCACGCTCTATTCTTGTATTATCGAGTTGAACCGTAGACACTTTAAATATACTCACATTTATGCACCAGAATTGTGCAATTAAAAAAATATTAAACCTTTGCGCTATTTTAAATATTGTAAAAAGATATTTATTTGGCAATGCTCTATAACCAATTACAGCAGCTTTGTAGCTAATGTAAGTATTTGTAATTTAACTTTTGCGATTCAATTTACCCGCTCTAAAAACAGAGTTTGTAAAGCTTGTCGCCTGAATATTCAATTAACCCTATGCCACATTCCCCACCTTATAAATGACATTTAGCATCATATTTATATTTATTTGATTTTATTAACTTTTCATCAATTGTATCTAAAAATACATTCTGCAACAGAACATGCGATTAATTCCCTTAGAAATGTAACAGAAGGTAATTTTGATTTTGTGTTTGAATCAACTCCTTAGCGAATATGGATAAAAATTCATCTTGGACAGATGTATTTATAAGGACATAAGGATGAGTACATGAGTCAACTGAACCCGACATTAATCACATTTATTTTTTATATTGTCGCCATGGTGGGTATTGGGCTATATGCCTATAAAGCCACCACCGACTTTTCAGATTATATTCTGGGTGGACGGAGTCTGGGCAGTGTGGTTACTGCCCTGTCTGCAGGTGCATCGGATATGAGTGGCTGGTTGCTCATGGGCTTACCTGGAGCCATTTATCTCTCTGGCTTATCCGAAGCGTGGATTGCCATTGGCCTGATTATTGGTGCATGGCTGAATTGGCTACTGGTTGCAGGTCGCTTGCGCGTGCATACCGAAGTTCAAAATAATGCCTTGACCCTGCCGGATTATTTCACCAGTCGTTTTGCTGACCGCAAACGTGTTTTACGAGTGATTTCAGCCTTAGTGATTCTGGTATTTTTCTCGATTTATTGTGCTTCCGGCATGGTTGCAGGCGCGCGACTGTTTGAAAGCATTTTTGGCTGGTCATATACCACTGCATTATGGATTAGTGCAATTGCCACCATTAGCTATGTCTGTATTGGCGGTTTTCTCGCGATTAGCTGGACCGATACTTTCCAAGCTGGATTGATGATTTTCGCCTTAATTCTCACCCCGATTATGGCTTATATGGCCATCGGTGATCATAGTCAGCAGTTGGCAACGGTAATTGAAACAGCCCGCCCGCATGCCAGTAATATGCTTTCAGGTTTAAGTACGGTCGCCATTTTATCTTCCCTGGCTTGGGGCTTAGGCTATTTTGGTCAGCCGCACATTCTGGTGCGTTTTATGGCGGCAGATTCGGTGAAAACCATTCCTGCGGCACGCCGTATTGGCATGAGCTGGATGATTTTATGTTTGGGCGGCGCAGTCGGTGCTGGTTTCATCGGGATTGCCTATTTCCAGCAGCATGCAGAACTTGCCGGCGCGGTTTCCCAGAACCCTGAAACCATTTTCATGGAACTGACCAAAATCCTGTTTAACCCATGGATTGCCGGTATTATTCTAGCCGCGATTTTAGCCGCAGTGATGAGTACGCTCAGTTGTCAGCTTTTGGTCTGTTCAAGTACCTTGACTGAAGATTTGTACAAATCATTTCTACGCAAGAATGCATCACAAAAGGAACTGGTCTGGGTAGGACGCTTTATGGTGTTAGCTATTGCTGTTCTTGCCATTGTGCTGGCAAGCAACCCAAGCAGTAAAGTACTAGGTCTGGTTGCCTATGCCTGGGCAGGTTTTGGCGCGGCATTTGGACCATTAGTTATTTTGTCCTTGTTCTGGAAACGCATGACCTTAAACGGCGCCATTATGGGTATTCTGGTGGGTGCAAGCACGGTCATTCTGTGGAAAAACATGATGGCTGATACTGGATTATATGAAATTATTCCCGGTTTCATTCTGTCATTTGTCAGCATTGTCGTGGTGAGTTTACTGGAAAAAGCACCGTCTCAAGAAGTGATTCAACGTTTTGAACAGGCAGATGAATTGTATAAAAAAGAAATGGATGAATTAAAAAGTGGAATACCGGCTCAAGCTGAAAATTCCTAATAGAACTCAGATGATTTTCACTTGAGTTTTATTGAAAGATAAGGGGCGTAAGCCCCTTTTATTAATTCTATTTTTGCATTTTGGTTTTCAGATGAATCTTGGAGCTTTCTTTAATCACTTCCATTACCGGATAACTGCGTGTTTCTTTGATCCCAGGCAATTGCCAGAGCACCTGTCCTGAAATTTTTCGGAATTCTTCCATGCTGGCGCAGCGGATTTTCACCACAAAATCAAAACCGCCACTGATCATATGGCATTCCACAATTTCAGGATATTGCATGATCGCATCGGAAAACTCTTCCAACACATTAGGCGTGGTTTTATCCAGTAAGATTTCCACAAACACCACAAAACTGGCATTTAGCATGTCAGGATTGAGTTTCGCTTCATAGCCTAAAATAAAACCGTCTTTGGCTAATTTTTGCACCCGCGCCAGTGCTGCAGTGGCTGACAGATTGACTGCTTCAGCCAATTTGATATTTGAAATTCGTCCATCATTTTGCAGAATATCTAAAATTTTGATATCCGTTCTATCCAAACTAAAAATTGGGCTCGTCATCTGAATTATTCTCTAAAATGAATAAAAATTATAGTGAGTTATTCGGCATCCTTTCTGTAATCATAAATTATATAAGGTATTTGACTCAACAAAAAATTGGCAGTCACAGGATGTTGGCATGAATATGATGGATACAGAAACTCGCTTCGACGAAGCTAAACCTCACTTTGAATATATTACTGAATTCAAAGAAAAGAATGATTATGAAGTTGAGGTTAATACTGCCTGGCGCCGTGCTGAACCCGAGTGTGTTGAAAACCTGCTTGAATATAGCCAGATTTCTGAACAACTGAGTCAGCGTATTTATGATCTTGCCTTCAACTTGGCTCACACATTGCGTGAACGTAAAAGCACGAATGGCAAAGCCGGGATCGTACAGGGTTTATTGCAAGAATTTTCATTGTCCTCTCAAGAAGGCATCGCATTGATGTGTCTGGCAGAAGCCTTGCTTCGTATTCCGGACAGTGCGACACGTGACCTGCTGATTCGCGACAAAATCAATCAGGGTAACTGGAAAGAACATGTTGGACAAAGTAACCTGATGTTTGTCAATGCTGCGGCTTGGGGTCTCATGCTGACCGGCAAACTGATGGAAACGCCAAAACAAAAGAGTCTATCCAGTGTACTGACCGGGCTGTTAGCACGTAGTGGTCGCGGTATTATCCGTAAAGCGGTAGATGTGGCAATGCGGATGATGGGTGAACAGTTCGTTACTGGTGAAACCATTCAAGAAGCGCTAGAACATGCGGAACCTTTAGAAGATAAGGGCTTCCGATATTCCTATGACATGCTCGGTGAAGCTGCGCTGACTGAACATGATGCTGAACGTTATTATCAAGATTATAGCAATGCGATTCATGCCATCGGTCAAGCGTCACAAGACAAAGATGTTTATGACGGCCCTGGCATTTCGATCAAGCTGTCTGCCCTACATCCGCGCTATCAGCGTGCACAAATCAGCCGCGTGCATGACGAGCTGTATCCTAAAGTGCTGCAATTGGCAGAACTGGCAAAACGCTACAATATTGGTTTAAACATTGATGCAGAAGAATCTGAACGTCTGGAAATTTCTCTAGAATTATTAGAGCGTCTGTGTTTTGAGCCTAGCCTTGCCGACTGGAAAGGGATTGGTTTTGTGATTCAGGCCTATCAAAAACGTTGTTTCAACGTGGTTGATTACGTGGTGGATTTAGCAAAACGCAGTCAAAAACGTTTGATGATCCGTCTGGTTAAAGGTGCTTACTGGGATAGCGAGATCAAGAAAGCCCAGATTGATGGCATGACTGACTATCCGGTATTTACCCGTAAAGTACATACTGATTTATCGTATATTGCCTGTGCCAAAAAGCTCCTGGCTGCCCCAGAGCAGATTTATCCTCAGTTTGCGACGCACAATGCCCAAACTCTTGCCACGATTTACCATCTGGCCGATCCGAACCAATATTACAGCGGTCAATATGAGTTCCAGTGTCTGCATGGCATGGGCGAACCGCTATATGAGCAAGTGGTGGGCGATAAAATGGATAACAAACTGGGCGTGCCTTGCCGTATTTATGCACCAGTCGGCAATCATGAAACACTACTGGCCTATCTGGTAAGACGTTTACTGGAAAACGGAGCCAATACCTCTTTCGTCAATCGCATTGCAGATAAATCCTTAAAAATTGAAGATCTGATTGAAAATCCACGTGCTGAAATTTTGAAAAATGCCGCCAAAGAGTCACAGCTTGGTCAAAAGCATCCGGCTATTCCCCTCGCACCGGATTTATACGGCGATACTCGTCCAAACTCGGCCGGTCTAGACCTAGCCAATGATCACGAGTTAATGTTGCTGAATCAAACTGCACAAGATTTAAGTCAGCAGCAATGGCAAGCTCAGGCTTTGGGTAAAAACCTTGGTAGCGAAGATCATCTGACTGATGAACATTCAGCACTCATCACCATTTTAAATCCTGCAAATCACTCCGATGTCGTCGGCCATGTGCAAGAAACGAGTTCTGTACAAGTGAATTTGGCATTGGATCATGCCGTTAATGCACAAGCTGAATGGGCAAATACTCCTAAAGATATACGTGCCACGTACTTGCAACGCGCTGCGGACATCATGCAATCGCGTTTACGAGAATTGATGATTCTACTGTGTCGCGAAAGCGGTAAAACCTATGCCAATGCCATTGCAGAAGTTCGTGAAGCTGTCGATTTCCTGCGTTATTACGCTGCGCAAATGATCGATCTGGATGAAAATGTATTGATTCAACCACTCGGTCCCGTTTTATGTATCAGTCCATGGAATTTCCCATTGGCTATTTTCACCGGACAGATTGCAGCGGCGCTGGTTGCCGGAAATACCGTACTTGCCAAACCGGCTGAGCAGACACCGCTAATTGCCGCGCAAGCGATTCAAATATTATGGCAAGCCGGTATTCCTCAAGATGTTTTGCAACTGCTTCCCGGACAAGGTGAAACCGTCGGTGCGCAATTAAGTGGAGATGCGCGTATTCAAGGCATCATGTTTACCGGTTCAACTGATGTGGCTAAAATTTTGCAAAAGACCCTTGCGCATAGACTGAGTCCATCAGGTCGTCCAATTCCTTTAATTGCCGAAACAGGCGGTCAAAACGCCATGATTGTGGATTCATCTGCATTGACTGAACAAGTGATTCTGGATGTGGTGAGTTCGGCTTATGACAGCGCAGGGCAACGTTGCTCTGCCTTACGTGTGCTCTGCGTTCAGGAAGATAATGCCGATAGTGTCCTCAATATGCTGAAAGGCGCCATGCAACAACTGCGTGTCGGCAATCCGTTCCTGTTAAAAACCGATATCGGCCCTGTGATTGATGTGGAAGCACAAAGCAATATTCAAAAGCATATTGATCAGATGCGCGGCAAAGGCCATCCCGTCCATCAGTTCATGTTGAATACTAAACAGGATCAAGCTTTAAACGAAGGCACTTTCATTCCGCCGACTCTGATTGAATTACCAAATCTGGATGATTTGCAACGTGAAGTGTTTGGTCCAGTCCTGCATGTGATTCGTTATAAATATGGTCAATTAGAAAACTTGCTTGAACAGATCAATGCCAAAGGTTATGGACTCACCATGGGACTACACACCCGTATTGATGAAACCATTCAAACCGTGATTGCACATGCTGAAGTCGGTAACTTATATATCAACCGTAATATTGTCGGGGCTGTGGTCGGCGTTCAGCCCTTTGGCGGTGAAGGATTATCTGGTACCGGTCCTAAAGCGGGCGGTCCGATTTATCTGTACCGTTTAATGCAGCACTGCTCTGCTAAAAAACTGGCAACTCCTTTTGCAACTCAATCAATAAAAACACAGCCAGCGCATCAGCCTTTATACGAGATATTTTACACTTGGGCTGAAAAAACTTTTCCTTACTATCCTCTGAAGCCTTGCCCTGCTTTTTGCTCTGGCCATCATTATGAATTGCAAGGGCCGACCGGTGAAAGCAATCAATATGTGGTATTACCAAGAAAACGTGTGCTTTCTTTAGCGGATCAGGAACAGGATCAGATTCAGCAATTGGCTGCAATTTTTGCGGTCGGCAGTCAGCCTGTGGTTCTGGCTGAAAATACTTTTGTGCTCAAATATCTTTCTAAAATGCCAAAAGAAGTTGCACAGCGTTTTGCCGTGATCCAGAACATTGAAACAGATGATTTTGATGCCGTACTACATCACGGTACCAAAGCCCAACTGCAAAAGTTGCAACATCAGATTGCTGCACGTTCCGGTGCGATTATTGTCATCACCCATTTGCAGCCGCTTGACTACGATATTCCATTAGAACGATTGGTGATTGAGCGCGCGATCAGCATCAATACCGCAGCAGCAGGAGGAAATGCCAGCCTGATGACCTTAACTTAAGGTTAAATTTAAAAGCTGAATTTCTGCATTTCATTCTATAAATCAATGTTTTTCCTCTTTACCAAGTCAACCGCTCCCTGGTCAGGTTGGCTTGGTTTTTTTTATATTTAATCCCCAAACTCAGCGATGCTTTAGTAAATTGATGGGGCAAGCTTTAAATGGCTAGAAATAAGTAATCTAAAGATCGACCTAAAATTTCAGCACAAATGATATTTCTGCCGCTGATATGGGCAATAAGTTTAGTCATCTGATTCAAACTTTGTTACCATCCCTGTTTTCAATGTGTTTGTGATTTTTACTGCATATGACTTCAGCTTATCAGTTACAACTTGATGCCAAGATTGCACGTATTTCTGCTCAATTTGCCGAGTTTAATCCCCCTTCTTTAGAAGTATTTCCTTCGCCTGAACAAAACTTCCGTATGCGCGCAGAATTCCGTATTTGGCATACTGACGACGATATGTTTTATGCGATGTTTGAACGCAGCGAAGATAACCAGAAACAAGTGATTCGCATTGACGAATTCCCGATTGCAGATAAAAGCATTAATCAACTGATGCCTGTTTTGCTGCAAGAACTGAAAAGCAATCCGGTATTGTCTAAACGCTTATTTGAAGTTCACTTTCTGGCGACTTTAAAAGGCGAAATGCTGGTGTCCATGATTTATCGTTGCCCGCTGGATGCCGAATGGGAAAGCTTGGCCAAACAATTGGCTGAAAAACTGAATATCAAATTGATTGGTCGTAGCCGCGGTCAGAAAGTGGTATTAAGCGATGAATTTGTGGTTGAAGAACTGCAAGTATTTGATCGTACTTACAAATACAAGCAAATCGAAAGCAGCTTTACCCAGCCGAATGCACAAGTCTGCCAAAAGATGCTGGAATGGGCATGCAATGCGGCTGAACAGTCAGATAAAGATTTACTTGAATTGTACTGTGGTAATGGTAACTTCACCCTGCCGCTATCAACCAAGTTCAACCGCGTACTGGCAACTGAACTGGCTAAATCATCTGTTTATGCGGCGCAGTGGAATATTGAGCAAAACCAGATTGATAATATTCAGGTGGCACGTTTATCTGCTGAAGATTTCACTCAAGCCTATAATGGTGAACGTGAATTCCGCCGCTTGCAGGAAGCTGAGATTGATATCTCAAGCTATGACTTCGATACGGTATTTGTTGATCCACCGCGTGCGGGTATTGATGATGAAACTTTAAAACTGATCCAACGCTTTAAACGTATCATTTATATTTCATGTAATCCTGACACCCTAGAAGACAACTTGAAGACCTTATCAACCACGCATAAAATTACCAAATTTGCGATGTTTGACCAGTTCCCGTATACCCATCATGTAGAGTCAGGTGTGTTACTGGAAAAGATTTAAACAATTTATTTCATTGTTAATTTTGTATAGGTTGTTGCCTAAATGAAGCTCCGATGAGCTTCATTTTTATTTCATTGGGAATTAATCATTTATAAACAATTCTGAATAGTAAATCTCATAATATCGTTAAACTTGCTACCTATCATCGGAAAATTTAAAGTTCAAATGCTGCTTTTATCACTGACATAGGCTTGTATTATTTAGGAAATTGGATATATTTCGATCTATGTTAAGTTGCGTAAGAAGGCTCTATGAGTTTTTGGCAAAAGCTGTTTTCTGCTAATCAACAGCAAAACGAACACAAGAATCAAATCTCGTGTGTCGAAAATGATTGCTCTTGTAAATCGAATGAACAATTGATCCAAGCTTTAGCAAAAGCGACAGATGAAGATGTCATCATTGGAATTAAAAAGGTTCTAGCTTCCCGAGGTTATAGCCGTAAAGAGTTAAACGAATTACAGCACCTACCACTCCAATAGTAGAGTCTGACAAAAAGGCATTTGGTTCACTAAATGCCTTTTTTATGTGCCTGTCAAAACTGTTTATTTTTAGATTTTAATACTTCGAAACACACTTCTGTTCATTAATCCAGAAATCTCTGTTCCCCTCTATTTAAAAGTGCTTTACTCATAGCTGAAGTATTTTAACAAATAAAATAAGCCTGACTTAAGAATAAAAATTAGTCTAATCAAAAGGAAAATATATGGAATGGTATTATCCTAGACTGGCAATATTATGCAGCCTTATATCAAGTCATAGCCTGGCCGCAGCAATGGATCAATCCGGACAATCCCTGTTGCCTTTTCTCGAAGCCGGGCATTATTTTGAAGCCTCCATTACCGCTGCAGATCCTGAAGTGTCAGGGCACACTTTAGGTACACGTTCAGATCTGATCAATTCAGGGGTTGATGACTATTCAACAGATAAGATTAGCCAGAATTTCCAATACTACGGTGCCGCACTTAAACTTCAATTAAAACCAGAACTCTCTTTCGGTATCCTTTACGATCAGCCATTTGGCTCAGACCTTCAATATCCACTCCAGGACAATGGCAGTTTTTCTGATCCGACTCTCAGTAAACAAGGTACACAAATCAATGTGGATACCCAAAATCTCAGTCTAATTTTAGGCTATCAACCCCTTAAAAACTTCAATCTTTATGCCGGACCCGCCTTTCAAACCATTAAAGGTCATGTTTCACTTCGCGGATTGGTTTATGAGGAATTTAATGGCTATAACGCTATTTTCAAGGAAGATGCTGCCATCGGCTGGCTGGCGGGTTTTGCTTACCAGCGGCCTGACATTGCATTAAAAGCTGCATTGACCTATCACTCCAAAATTGATCACAAAATCAATGTCACCGAAAATGTGTTAGGAACACCGCTGCTTTTGGTTGATGAAACTAAAACTAAAATTTCCACACCTCAGTCTGTCAACCTCGATTTTCAAACGGCGATTACCCTCAGTACTTTGCTTTACTTCAATCTTCGTTGGGTCGACTGGAAAGATTTTGTGATCCGCCCAACCCAATTCGGTGCATTATCTCAACTAGCAACGACGACAATGAGTAGTGGAACTTATACCTCTGGATTCAATCTGGATGATTATCAAAAGAATCAGTGGAGTGCGACTGTCGGTGTCTCAAAAAAATGGACTCAGCAATGGTCTAGCGCTTTTGATATCGGCTGGGATTCCGGCACAGGCGATCCTGCATCAATCCTAAATCCAACCAAAGGCTATTGGGGAGTTGGTTTAGCAATGCAGTACAATCCCGAACCCAATTACTTTATTTCAGGCGAAGTTAAATACTTTTGGTTGGGAGATGTAACGGCACAGGATGGAACCTATTATTTACCCCTTCCAGGCGTTTCAGAAGCGTCAAAAGTGGGGGAATTCGATAACAATCATGCCATAGGCTATGGTTTAAAAATTGGATATCATTTTTAACTTGTCAATGATCTCATTCAGTTAAAAGTGAAATATGGGTTTATACTTCGTTCTAGGTAAAAGATTTACAAAATAAAAATCGTGCTTAAAATTATTCCGAATTAATGGAGTCATAATAAAAAGAGTTAAAATAACAACGTACATAAACAGATAATTTTAAGACTTAACAGCTTAGTTTTTTTGACAGTGGTGTTCATCGACATAAGCAATCATAGGACCAAGATTAAAATCTGAATCTGCACGTTTTAACTGTGGGATATATGCACTTGATATTGAGCCATCCAGGTACAACGCATTCTGTACGTTTAATTCTTGTTTGAAAAATTGTGCAAATTGATAAAAATTCACAGCAGTATGACTAATTACAAAATACAGGGTTTGATCTTTAATCCCCACCCCATTACGAATTTCCAATGAGTCCGAATGCTCTAAAAATTGCGGGTTTATTTTTCCATTAATCACCAGCATTGGTCCAGATTGCGTCGCATAATCCGCATTAAACTTTAGCTTTGAGTAGTCATCTGTGGTTGTAATCAGGCTTTTATTTTGATTCCAAGCCAACACACCATTCGGCTGAATATGAAAATTACCGAAGCCTTGTTTTACCCTGTTTAATTTCTGCTTTTGTTGTGATGCTTCTATGTATAAACCGACTGCAGAATAATCTGGGTGATACATCCCGGCATTCATTGCAAATAATAATTTTTCACAAGAGTTTAATTGCTTCTGAACGGCATCAAATTTATGCAGTGGTTGATTGGTTTTAGCATCATTTAAAAATAAACGTAAGTTTTGAGGCTGTGTGATCTTTACCACATCTACCTTAAAAACATCCTCTTGCCAATGTTCCGAGTAAACTTCCGCATAAGTTAATGAGGTCAAATTTAAAGCGAAAATTACGCTATATTTTAAGAAAAATAGATGCTTCATTTTTTATCTTCCCCCAATGACTTAGGCATAAGCTGAAAATTTTATACAATGATGTAGTTTTTATAAAGATAGTCATTAAGCTTAGTGAAATAGTCGATTCTTTCATAAAGAAGCAGTAAACTACGTCAACAAATACATGTATAACTTTATTGATTAAGTTTGCGATGCGACAGCAGAAAATCCGATTTCCTTTAGGGACACATCTTATCGTTAAACACTTAGGCTATTCCCATCATGGCATATATGCAGGGCGTGGCCGGGTGATTCATTACTCGGGTTTTGCCCATTTATTTAAAAAACGCCCAATTGAGATCACCTCACTGGAAAAATTCAGTTTCGGCAAAACCATTATTGTTCAACACTACAACAATCCAAAATTTAGGGGGCGTAAAGTCATACGGCGTATGCGTTCACGTATGAACGAAAACAACTATCATCTGATTATTAATAACTGTGAACATCTGTGCACTTGGGCAATTACCGGTGTTGAAAGTAGCCCACAAGTCATTCGCATGATGAACCGTCTGACCACGATTGGTTACGTCAGTTCCATCATGAGTTATATGAACAGCATGTTGCTGACCATCACCACCACCTGTTTTGCTCTGGTGTTGTACATCAAGAAAAAATTACGTGATAAAGCAAAAAAACGTCTGCCGCCCTCTTTATTATTAAAAGAACCTGAACAGAAAAATCCCTAATTTTGAGTTCAGCCAATTGATAATTTTAAAGATAAAAAAGCCCCATTTGAATGGGGTATGAAAAGAACTGAAAAGATGTGCTGCTCAACTCGTGTTATTCAACCGTAAAATGTATAAAAATAAGCATAATAATAATTTTAATTTTGCTCAGTTGATAAAATGCTTATCTTCAAAAAATTTCTCAAAACCTTTAATCAAATGGTGGAAGTCTATCATTGACCAAGTTCAGTTGTGCACCATACTCCAAGTAGGCTTTAGCACCATCTAAAAGCATGGTGAAATCATTGGTATGTTTAATGACAAAAGCAATTAACTCTGAACCCTCTAAAGGAATTTCGTAGTTACGGATTCTAAGATAGGTTTCGTTCTCGGATATTTTCTCAAAAATAAAATCTACTGTAGACGTTGGCTCGCCCCACTTGATCTGGATTAATTGATTATTAATCAACTGTTCCACAAAAACACTGATCGTCACCTCATATTTTTCCCAATACCAATCTACGTTTTTATTTTCCATTAAATGTCCCGTAGAGGAAGTAAACCAAAACTTGCTGGTGATTTCAGGATCGATAAAGGCATTGAACACCTCAGCAACCGGTTTTCGAATTAACATCTGGGTTTCTATAACGACGCTCATTTTTATTACCCTCAGCTTTTTCTTATAGTGATAGCATAATTGCTTTCTGATTGAATATTATCTTTATGCTAATAGATGTAGCCAATCAACAATTATAAATAAAATCACACAATAAACATGACTTGTTCAAAACTAGCTTTATCAAACAAAAAAGCCCAACCGAAGTTGAGCTTTTTTAAATTAAACCGCAAGTAAATTATTTACCTGGCTTAAAGCTATCTTTTAAGTCCAAAATACGATTAAACACCGGTTTATCGCTGGTGTGATCATATTGATCTGCCACGAAATAACCTTCACGTTCAAACTGGAAACGATCTTCAGGTTGAGCCTCTGCCAAAGCAGGTTCAATCATTGCTTGAAGTACAGTTAAAGACTCTGAGTTTAAGTTCGCAAGGAAATCATCATCTGCATCTGGAGCAGCTTCAGTAAACAAACGATCATAAACACGGACTTCAGCAGGCACACCTTTGATTGCAGATACCCAATGAACCACGCCTTTCACTTTACGACCTTCAGGATTTTTACCTAAAGTTTCAGGGTCAATTGAACATTTCAGTTCAACCACTTCACCATTGGCATCTTTAATCACTTCGTCGCATTTAATCACATAGGCATGACGTAAACGCACTTCACCTTGTGGAATTAAACGCTTAAAGCCTTTAGGCGGTACTTCTTCAAAGTCTTTACGATCGATATAAATTTCTTTAGATAAAGGAATAATACGATCGCCCATGTCTACGTTCGGATGACGTGCATGGCTTAAGTCCATATCCTCAGGCAAGTTAGTTAACGTTACTTTCAGTGGATTTAACACTGCCATACCACGAGCAGCGGTATTTTCAAGCGATTGACGAATACAGAACTCAAGCATTGCGACATCCACAATACCATCGGTTTTAGACACACCAACGCGCTTACAAAATTCACGTAAACCTTCAGCAGTAAAACCACGACGGCGCATACCGACTACAGTTGGCATACGTGGATCGTCCCAACCATTGACATGATTGCCTTCAACCAATTTACGCAATTTACGTTTAGAGGTAATGGTGTAATCGATGTTTAAACGGCTTGATTCGTACTGATGCGGAACAGCTGGCGATTTAACTTTCTCAACCACCCAGTCATAGAACGGACGGTGATCCTGGAATTCCAGAGTACACAGTGAGTGCGTAATGCCTTCAATCGCATCTGATAATGGATGCGCATAGTCGTACATTGGGTACATTTTCCATTTATCACCTGTTTGGTGATGTTCAGAATGCAGTACACGGTACAAAATAGGATCACGCATATGCACGTTTGGAGATGCCATATCAATTTTGGCACGCAGTACCGCTTGCCCTTCGCCAAGCTCACCATTACGCATTTGTTCAAAACGCGCCAGATTTTCTTCTACTGAAGCATCACGATAGGGTGAGTTTTTACCCGGTTCTACGAAATTACCGCGGTTGAGTTTAATTTCTTCAGGCGTTTGCAAATCAACATAAGCATCGCCTTGTTCAATCAATTGTACTGCCCAAGTGTACAGTTGATCAAAATAGCTTGATGCATAGCGAGGTTCACCATTCCAGTTAAAACCTAACCATTTTACGTCGTTGGCAATACCATCTACATATTCTTGTTCTTCTGCATCTGGATTGGTATCGTCAAAACGCAGGTTACATACGCCATCAAATTCTTGGGCAATACCAAAATTCAGACAAATGGCTTTTACGTGGCCAATATGCAAATAACCATTTGGTTCTGGCGGGAAACGTGTCACCACTTGTTGTGTACGGCCTGCTGCTAGATCATCAGTAATCACTTGGCGTACAAAGTCTAAGCCAGGCTGTTGTTCTTGCTGCGCAGCATCGACAGATTGATTTTGAGTTGTCGGGTTATTTGGCAGGGATGAAACAACATCATTCGGCTTCATAGTTGATAAATCACTTCTATAAGATAAAATAGGATAATTAAAACGCTTTTCTCAGTTTTTAACAAAGAAAATAACGTTTTTGCTTGCCTTGTAGTTTACAGTTTGCTTATGCTTCTCTCAACCAAAAACCCATGGCTTTTTTTGTCCATGATTAGGAGATTATAGAATGAGTTTTCCTCAAGTCGAATTAAACACCAATAAAGGACGTATTGTTCTTGAATTAAACTCTGAAAAAGCACCTAAGACTGTTGCTAACTTTTTAGAATATGTTCGTGACGGTTTTTATGATGGCGTGATTTTTCACCGTGTAATTGAAAACTTCATGATCCAGGGCGGCGGCATGGATGAAAACTTCAAAGAAAAAGCAACTCGCGATTCTATTGAAAATGAAGCTGACAACGGTTTAAGCAATGACGAAGGTACGATCGCTATGGCGCGTACTCAAGCGCCTCATTCTGCTTCTGCTCAGTTCTTCATTAACGTAAAAAACAACTCTTTCCTTAACCACTCTGGTAAAACAGCACAAGGTTGGGGTTATGCAGTATTTGGTAAAGTCGTTGAAGGCATGGATGTTGTTGACGCAATTAAAGGCGTTCGTACAGGTAACCGTGGTTACCACGCTGACGTTCCGCTAGAAAATGTTGTAATCGAATCTGCTAAAATTATTTCTGAATAAAATCTCCCTAAATCCCTCTTTATAAAAGAGGGACTTTCCACCCTAAAAAGTTGGAATAAAACCTAACTTTTGAAATGGGTACTCCTCCCTTTGAAAAAGGGAGGCTGGGAGGGATTCTATAAAAAGGAAAATAAGTGACCTATCTGTTTATCGCTGATTTACATTTGTCACCTGAACACCCTCGACTCGTTCGGGGGTTTTTGGATTTATTGGCACACTATAAAAATCAAGACACCCAGCTTTATATTTTAGGAGACTGGTTTAACGCATGGATTGGTGATGACTACTCTGCCCCATGGTTAGATGAAATTGTCAGCGCTCTGCAAGACTTTACCCAAGCCGGTAATCAGGTTTACTTTCAAGTCGGCAACCGTGACTTTGCACTCGGTCAACGTTTTTTAAAGCAGTTTAATGGCTCACTCTTAGCGGATATAGATCAGTTAAAGATTGGTAAGCTTAATATTCGTCTTGAACATGGCGACCTGCTTTGCACCGATGATGTGTCCTACCAGAAATTCCGTAAAATTATTCGTAATCCGTTCCTTTTAGGTTTTCTTAAAAGCACGCCATTAAGTTTTAGACAAAAAC
This sequence comes from Acinetobacter sp. ANC 4862, assembly GCF_004336635.1. GTDB lineage: Bacteria > Pseudomonadota > Gammaproteobacteria > Pseudomonadales > Moraxellaceae > Acinetobacter. Next base: position 2,896 of record NZ_SJXH01000025.1, on the reverse strand, counting down.
TGGCCAATGGTTTCCGTAAAAAAAGTGCAGAAACCAAGCAAGTAAAATCTTATAAGATTATGGATGTGAATCAACAAGCCGTTGAACAATCATTGCAATCGGTGGATTTACTGATTCATGGACATACCCACCGCCCTAATATCCATAATGAAAATGGTAAATCACGTATTGTTTTAGGCGACTGGCGTGAACATGAAGCACAAATTTTAGAAATTGATCCCGAACAGCTTAATCAAACATTAGAATTAAAAACTTGGACTTATTAATTTTAGCGACTCCAGCCATTTTGATCGAATAAAAGCGAATTCATTTACAGCGCATCAAGAGCATCACAATTGTTGTTTATTTATACTGAATATAATCAACTGATCCAATCGTTTCTTGATTTGTGAAACAATTCAAACATAATCAGCATCTATCATTTAATTTTAGAGATCTCCATGTCTGATTTTAGCAATATCACCGTGACCCATCATGACGACGGCAAAGTTTCACTTTTAATCGATGGAAAGCCTGTTTCCGAGCGTTATGGCGTGCAATTTGAAAGTAATATTGTGGATGAATTAAAAGCACTGGAAGATGGTAAAGCACTTAAATTATTTGACCAGTTTATCTTCTCACATGCCGATTTAAATTTTGAACATGCTTATAGCTACGTAACGTGTATGGTTAAAGCTGACTCTAATTACAAAGTAGTGTGTAACTTTGTTTATAGAATTACTGCTGCCGACCAACCCCCTATGGAACACGTGATTACCAAGCAAGGTCAGCCCATGACTCCAGAAGACATCCGTGAATTCATTAACAAGCATGTTGCAATGTCATTGAATGACTATACCGATTTAAAATACGCCTATTAATAAAAAAGCCCCTGCTCGATGAAAAGTAGGGGCTTTTTGTCAGTTTAAATAATGTGGAACAATTATTTAAAATTAATATCCATCCGAAACTTGAGGGATATCTGCCCCAGTTTTATATTTGGCCAATAATTCACGCAGCGACTGCATCAATACACTGGTATCTACGCCCACTGCCACAAACTCGGTTCCGAGTTCCAAATATTGCTGCGTGGCTTCATGTTGGGTCGATAAAATTCCGGCTGCCTTACCCGCTGCACGAATACGGGTAATGGCATCAACCACGGCTTTTTGCACTTCAGGATGGTTTGGATTGCCCTGATAACCCATGGTGGCAGACAAATCGACAGCCCCAATAAAGACCCCATCAATACCATCAACTTTTAAAATTTCATCCAGGTTTTCCAAACCAGTGACCGATTCGATTTGTATCAGCAAACAAATATTTTCATGCGCTGTTTGATAATAATCCGGAATACTGTTCCAACGTGTGGCACGTGCCAGAGCTGCACCTACGCCACGGATGCCTTCAGGTGGATAACGCACTGCTTTGACCATCAATTCTGCTTGCTCGACAGTTTCCACCATCGGAATCAATAAGGTTTGTGCGCCAATATCCAACAATTGTTTAATCAGTTGCACACTGCCAATCGGTGGGCGCACCACGGCTTGCGAAGGATAAGCTGCAATACTTTGCAGTTGCGAAAGCGTGGTTCTTAAATCACTGGGTGCATGTTCACCATCAATCAATAACCAGTCGTATCCGGCATTGGCTGCAATTTCAGTAGCGTAGGCATCTGCCAAACCGACCCATAACCCAATTTGCTGTTGGGTTTTTAGTTTTCTTTTAAAGTGATTGCTAAAGTCCATACGTCTGCTCTCGGAATGGTCATACATTTTACTTAATATTGATTAAACGCCATTTTTCTAAAAGTACCAATATCGAAAACATATTTCTTGATCTGCTAAAACTCTTAATTTATTGAAAATGCCCATCCTTCATTTTATAAAATCATGGATGACAGTTGAAACTTAAGCTAAACAAGATACCAATACTGCCTTATATAAAGTGTAATAAATTAAGTGAAGCATGGTATTTACTATACATACTTTTTTATCATGCCAAAGTCTAAAACGAGATCCATGTGTTATAAACCATTTGGATAGCACTTCAGGTAAAATGACAGACATAATTTATAAGTGGAGTAATCATTCATGGATCTTTTAAACGTCTCGAAAACCCGTTATACCACCAAAGCCTATGATCCTATTCGAAAAATTCCTAAGGAACAGGTTGCACGTTTATTAGAAATCTTACGTTTGACTCCATCTTCTATCAACATTCAACCTTGGCATTTTTTTATTGCTGACCATCAAGCGGCTAAAGAACGGATCGCCAAAGCATTGGTTGGGAAATATGCTTATAACGCACCTAAAGTTCTAGATTCATCGCATACCATTTTGTTCTGTACTAAAGCCGATATCAGCGAACAGCATTTAGATAACTTGCTCACTCAAGATGACATCAGTGGTCGCTTTAAAGATGAACAAGCCAAACAGGGACAAAAAGACAGCCGCTCCGGTTATGTCAATTATTATCGCAATGAAAAAGGTGATATCCAGCGCTGGGCGGAAAATCAAACCTTTATTGCCTTAGGTCAAATTCTATTAGCTGCTGGAATTGAAGGCATTGATGCAACGCCCATTGGTGGATTTGATGAACAAATCATCAATGATGAATTGCAGTTAACTGAGAAAGGCTTGATCCCTTCGGTATTACTGACACTGGGTTATCGTAGTGAAAATGATTTCAATGCCAAACTGCCAAAATCCCGTCTAGACAAAGAACAGATTTTCACTCAGCTTTAATTAACGATTCATTACAATAAAAGGGGGTTTCAACCACTGCTGTCCCATAGTTTGATTTAAATAAAAAAACCTGAGTCCGAACAGTTAAAATATGAGTGCAAACAAACACTTTAACGACCAGGATTCAGGTTTTGTCACATCAGAATACCGTATTTCATCAGTTAATTAAA
>NZ_SJXH01000024.1 GCF_004336635.1 Acinetobacter sp. ANC 4862 | reverse complement strand
GAAGGCTGGACGGTTCAACGGTTACTAAGAATGATCCAAGTAAATCTGTTTGAGAGAAAAACCTTAAAAGCTTTATTCATGCCCGATAAAATACCGATAAAACAAAAGGAAGCTCAATTGAGCTTCCTTTTATGAAAAATTGTGGGACAGCAGTGGGCTGAGGCTCGCTTTTTATTTCTTTAAAATGTTCCTTCTCCTTTTGAGATGAGGAACACTATTCTACAAGGGAGAGATCTAACGATTCAAAATCTAGAAGCTAAACAATGATTTTCTCTTGATTAAATGAGAAGAAATTAAAAAAATCAACGCACCTCAAACTCTGCTTCAGCAGGATCAAAACGCCAGGTCCGGACAATACGCAGTTCTGAAATATCTTTCATGCCTTGATCAAAACCACCAAAGGGTGCCGCTTTACGCACTGAAGTTTTTGCAGCCTCATCCAATAAAGCATGACCAGAACTGTCAATCAGGCGAATGGCACGAATCCCGCCATTTCTGTTCAGAATCACCATTAAACGAACTTCCCCTGCCAAGCGTTGCACTTTTGCAGCATCGGGATAATAACGGTTACCGTAAAATTCAACTTTTTGACGGAATTTTTCTAAATAAGCGGCTGAAATATCCTGCTTAGCTTGAATGCCATCTACAGTTTTAATTTTTTGCTGACGGCTGAAATTTTGCTGACGTTGTAAATATTGTGCTTCTAAACTTGCCACCATCGCTGCTTTGGCTTGGAACTGGCTATTCAGCGCTTCCATGGCTTTTTTACGCTGATTCTGTTCGGCTTCCTTCTTCCAGCTTAAAGTCGTCATTAAGACTTTTTCTTCAAAGCTGAGTTCACGTTTTTGCTGTAATCGCTCTAAACTTTCTTGTTGTTGCTCACCTGCACTTTGCTCAAGCATTGGTGCTGGCATATCACTCGACATGCGATGTGCTTCACGAAAGGTTCCTGAACCTTGTTGATCTGCCTGTGCAAGAAAATCAGCATTTTCAACTTTGTCTTTACTCGGGCGTAAAGTCACTGCAATTTCTTTCACTGCCGCATCACTTTCTTCCGGCATGGCAAATTGCAAGGTCAAAATCATTAAATGTAGAACAGCAGCCAAAATCACTGCGCTTCTGAAAATAGGATCTTTCCACCATGTATTCATGAAAGGTGCAAAACTGATTTTCTTAAGCATCACATTAAACCGACAAAATGTCTGGTCCCCAAACTGCATAAAACAGTATAAAATAAACACAGTCTTCACTTTTTAATAAAAAACGAGAACTCAATCAACAAGTGAACTGTAGACAATTAAAATCATGAAAATGGTGCAATTAATTTTGCTAAACTGCAAGATTGAATACTTGTATTTTTAATACTTTTCGACAAAATCTATCATCTCTCGAAGCCTAAGAAGATTCACTTGCTAGGATGCGCCATATGCAAACGCTAATATCCAATATCTCGAAACGTATACGTCAAGTGTACCAAAAAGCCGAGGGATTTATTGAAGATGAGCGTGAATTTCCATTATCTCAAGTTTTTTTGAATGCAACGTTCCAGCGCTTTGTCACCGACAATGTGTCTATGTTGAAAGATTTACATGCCGATCTGCATGATGACTGGCTACGTTTATATGCCACAATGAATGTCAAAGGTTTATACATCACCCTTTCAGTCGATTTAAAACTGGTGCAGATGGAGCTGAATAAAGACACTCAGCTTATTGTGTTTGAACAAATCAGTGACACCAAAGTAATTGAAGCAAAATACAAAAATACATTCCAAAAGCTTGCTGTAAAATTTGCTTTATTTTTCTACCAAAAAGTCTTAAATCAAGATCCTTTGGGCATGATTCTGGAAAAGCTCAATGTCATTAAGGTCAAAGACGATTTACTGCATTTAGACCTAAACCGCTGGCTAGGTAAAAATCGTTCCATCATCGACACTTTAGCCAAAGTCCATGTAAACCATGCAGTTTTACGTGAAGCTGAATTGGTGGTTATGGGCAATGTGAATCTGACCGCGCTCTTTAAAAAAATGTCAGAAGAACCGATAGATGATTGGGATATAGCAGATCTTCCTGAAACTGAAGTCAGTCCGCTTAAACAAAAATAAGCTGATTTTTTTTCATGATTAAAATCTGTATTTTTAACTGGAAAAAAACTACATAAAGATACAGATTGGACAAAATTTCGAATTTTATCTTCATAATCAAAGCGCATAATAGCAACCAAGCAAAAAAATGCACTTTATTCAAACTTCATAGGAACACCCTACTTATGGCTCACAATGTATTGAAAACAATCGCGTTAGCATCTGGTGTAAGCACTACACTGTTGTTTGCTGGTTTCTCAAGCCAAGCATTTGCCATGAGTCCATTCCAGGCAAGTTATCAATTTAGCTATAATGGCAAAAATATGGGCTCGGCAACTCGCACTTTAAGCAAGTCGGGGAATAACTGGACTTATGTTTTTGCTGCCAAAGCAGGTGCTATTGCTTCTGCAACGGAAACCAGCCATTTTAGCTTCAATGGTAACAATATCATTTCAAACAACTTTAGCCGAAGCAGCAAAATTTTGATCCACAACAACACCATGAGCATTAATTTCAATCCAAATGCTAAAACCATTAACACCAAAAAAGATGACAAAGCACGTTCTTTTGCTTGGAAATCTGGTGTTCTGGATGAGCTAAATGCTGAATTGCAACTCCGTGAAGACTTAAAAGCTTCAGGCTTAAAATCAAGCTATGCAATTGCCGATGCCAAAGAAGTTGAATCACGTCGCTTTGTAAAACAAGGCACTGAAAAAGTTAAAACCTCTTACGGTACCTTTGACACCATCAAAGTGGTGATGAAACATGATAAACCAAACCGTGATACGATTTTCTGGTTAGCACCTAAACTTGACTATGTTCCAGTGAAGGTTTCTCACCAAGATGGCAAAACATCATACGGTTTGCTGTTAACAGGCTATAAAGGCTTAACGAATTAATCGATTTGATCAATTTCGCTTGCATTTTTTGAGAGCCTTTTTAAAATACGCTTTTGCTTGAAAAAGCATCTGCCCTTAGAGGAATTCTCCCGTGCACGCACTAGAACAGAAAATCTTAAGTGAAGGTATCGTTCTATCTGATCAAGTTCTGAAAGTTGATGCTTTCTTGAATCATCAAATTGACCCTGTATTGATGCAGCAAATTGGTAAGGAATTTGCTGCTCGTTTTAAAGATGCAGGGATCACGAAGATTATCACCATCGAAGCTTCTGGTATTGCTCCAGCAGTAATGGCAGGTTTAGAACTTGGCGTGCCTGTGATCTTTGCACGTAAATATCAATCTTTAACTTTAAAAGATGATTTATATCGCTCTAAAGTTTTCTCTTTCACTAAACAGATCGAAAGCACCATTGCGATTTCAAACAAGCACATCAACTCTAGCGATAAAGCGTTAGTCATTGATGACTTCTTGGCAAATGGTCAAGCTGCTTTAGGTCTTGCTGATTTAATTCATCAGGCAAAAGCTGAAGTTGTGGGTATTGGTATTGTGATTGAGAAATCTTTCCAACCAGGCCGCCAATTGTTACTGGATAAAGGTTACCGTGTTGAATCTTTAGCACGCGTTAAATCTTTGGAAAATGGTACGGTTGAATTTGTTCGTGATTAAGTTTCGAATTGAATTTTAAGAAGAGCGCTTAGGCGCTCTTTTTTTATATTAATCTTTAGGGGATTATTCCTTAGTTAAAATATCTATGTAATTAACTATAGCTAAGTCTGACTTAAACCCATTATTTCCAGCTTTCCCATGGACGAACAGATCCCCTAGTATCTTTAAATTAAAACTGACTTAATGCTGATTTTTGATTTGCTAAAGCTACATCTGTTTGCGTGATGATGCGTGTTCTCATAGACACATGTGCAAATATTTCATCTACTTTTTTTTACCAAATCCTCAATGGATTTTATGTATTCCACCTGAATCCGGTTCTACATTATCCGCTTCAAATGAAATGTAAGAAAATCTGAAATTCATTGTACTTTTTATCTAATGATCCGATTGAAATGAGCTTCCGGAATAAATGCTACTATGGAATAGATGAATGACACTATATGCGATTATTAAATCAACAATTTATATTCATATTATTGTAAGATAAAAAGGTCTAACTATCCGAAAATAGTTAGACCCTGGATCATATTGAGAGGTGGATTTACTTTACAGTCACTGTAATGCTACCGGTGTTCACAGCACCGATTGCTGAAGTTTTGATGCCATCAATATGATTCACTTTTCCGCCTATATTTACAGATGCATCAATAGCTGCTGAATTAAAGGCTAAATTCGCTGCAGTGTAATTACTCAAGGTTTCAGAGAATTGATCATAAGTGTCGGTATTCAGGCTAGCACTGATAGAACTTTCAAACCCCGATGAACCCTCAGAACGCCATAGTTCTAAAGAACGCTCTGCACTTTTTTCAGCATCAAAAGTTTTCTCTACTGTACCTGTATTCACAGCACTCAGATTGCCTTGTTGTAAGTTAATGCTACCGGTGTTTACTGCACCAATTGCTGAAGTTTCTACTGCGAGTTTGTCTCCCACATTATTCAGTGAATTATACTTCCCGTGTACGTTGACTGTTGCATCAACAGTAGCGGTATTAATGGCAAGGTTAAGCGCAGTACCATTTTTAGCATGTTGAGATACAGCGGCCAAGGTAGCGTCTAAACCCGTATTTACAGTGACGTGGTTGCCTTGCGGATTTGCCATGGCTGCACTAGACAGGAAGGCAACAGATAAGGTGATTGTTTTAATGATCTTATTCATGGTTATTTTCCTTTTTTAATTCTGAAGTACTTCTCGCTAAGCACTTCTTTTTATAATGGGAGCGAGCCCATTTTTATATATTTTTTAATCACGCTGCGTGCTTGACCAGTAATTTTCTATAACACCTGGGTTTACATCCCACAGCTTCAGAGTCTTCTCTTCTTCTTTTTGGTTATTATCTTTTTCTTCATTCATTTTGCCTAAAGAAGATGAGTACTTTTTCATGCTGATGTATTTAATTAGATCCTGTTTGCTCATTTCAGGCTCTTCTTCAGGATTTTTAATTACCTCAGATTCTTTATTCTTAAGCGGCTTGGTATCCTTGCTTGGTGAGTTGGTCGATTTATTCTTCTCATCAGGTGAACTCATGTTATGCGAGGACGATTCCTCCAACAAAGATCTGCTGGAATCCACGGTATTTTGTTTCTGACTTTCCTTAAATTTATACAGAGCAACCGAACTTCGCGTTAAACTTAATTGGCCAAATTCAGCCGGTATTTCAGCACGGCAGCTTTCAAATGTTGCTGGTGGAATGACCTGACTGAGCAATTCAAAGGTTGCCAGATTCAACATTTGGCGTAAGGCAAAGTTTGTTGCCTCCCTCTCTCCCTTACCGACCTGAATGTTCAATAAAGTATGGCCAGCAAACCTGCCTGCACTTATGCCGTAATCCTGTGCGGCAATTTGCTTCTGCAGTGAAACATTGGCGACGACTTTACTGCTGCGTGTATCGGTCAGAGATAAATCCAAACCCACCATAATCCGGGTTTGACTGTAATTAGGGCCAACCCCGCCAATCTGCATGTCCAAACCGCCACCAGGAATAAAATCCAGACTGTTAATGCTGCCTGTCACATAATAATCAGAAGCCTGGATTTGCCTTGGATCACGAATTCCCCACTTGGCTTCACTTTCTATAATCCGAGGATCACGTCGGTTTAATAAGCTGACACCAGCCTGAAATAACGCCGATTGCACCATATCTCCAGCACCTTGGGTCACCATTTTTCCACTACCACCATTGGTCACAACATCTTTGCCTGTTTGGTCTAGAATCGCTCCAACAGAGAAACTGACATCATTCCGCAATTGTCCTTTCAGGCAGGATAAAGCCATATCAAAAGGAGTAAAAATATCGGTAATCGGTGGTCCTTGCACCAAGCTAACAGGCTCCTTGTTGGAAAGTGCCATGCCCGTACATCCTGTCAGAAAATAGCCAAAAAAGAGTGTAATACTCACAGAAGATATTTTTCTTCTGTTCAACTCAGGTAAATTCAGCATAATGATGCCCCCCCTGGTTGAGTGCTTAAGTTAGGGCATTGCTGATTATTTTGAGTGGTATTCGAATTTACAGACCCGTCATTGGCAGTATCATTCGAAATATCCACACCGTTATTTGAACCATTTATATTCACATTGCTGGTAGCTGAATTAACGGTACCTATAGAACTTGTCGATGTGCTATTTATTGTGGTTTTTCCTAACCCAGAATAATAATCTGAATCCATGAGCTCAATCAGATTTGCTTGGACTAAATTCTCATTGGAACGAGTACTTGATGATTTCCAACGCTGACTCCACTCATCAGAGGTTGCATGAGTATTACTCAGGAAACATAAACAAAATAAACCCACATTGATCACTGATATTCTCATGATGTTTACCATCCTTAGAGCTAAGATGTTTATTTATTTTTAATCATTTAGTAATAGTTAATTAGTAATGTTTAATTTCTATAACAAACATTAAATCACATAAAAAAAACCAAAGACATAATTTATCGAGTTTTATATGTTTCTTGTTTGTAAAAACAAAGTATCATGTTGTTTTAATTAATAAATTGTTATTTATTGTTTGTTTTTTAGTTGTAAGAAATTATTATATAAAAATTTTTAAAATTTATGATTCACATGAAAAAATCAATTTTATTAATATATTTTTTATATTAAAAACAATAGAAATGTTCGATAAGAAAGACTAAAATTATTAAATTGATTCAGTTTTATGAAACGATTAACTTTGATTTTATTAGAACTTCCATTTCAATGTGAACTAGATAGCGATTCATTAAAAATATAATAAAACAATCACACTTTAGATTATTTATTTAGGAATTCTGACATAAATATGGATTTTTCAGAGCATCACAGGCCAGATAGGAAGTTATACGGTACCTCCGCTTAAGGCTCTGCTTGCTTCACCAATACAATTAAAAAGCATAAAGATGTGACCAATAGAGCATGTCTATATTTTGAATTGTGAACATTCAGGGAGAGTGGGTGTTAGATGATGAAGTAACTTTAAAAAAGTGTAAATTTTAAGAATGATTGGAAAATAATTTTCTCTCAGGAGCAGATTTTTACTCTATATACGACAAATACAGTGAGAAATATTACTAAAGATTCCTTTATTTATAAGTCATGATTTTTATATTTTCCTTACTCACTCAATTCATAAACAGTCAACAAAACAAAGGAAAAATAATTATGCCTTATCTCGATTCCTCTTATTAAAGCAGCGTATTTACAACTTAGATAAACTTCTATGACTTTATTTCAACTAGAATCAAGTTGGCATGAAATGTTCCTGACATCTCCAATGAGAAGATAGATACTGCTGTGCCTCGATGCACTGACCAGTATCTTGATGAAGTCAGATCTAAACTTTATTTCAAGATAAGTAAATATAAATAGCGGATGGAAAAATCTATGCAATGTCCCAAATGTGGATCTTCGGAAGTTGAGAAACGTGATCACGAGAAAAACATCAAGACAATAAGCGGAATCCTTCTTACTTCTGCTGGGGCAACCGCAGGAACAGTCGGTGGGGCGGCAACTGGCGCATCCGCTGGGGCAGCGATTGGCGCTGTCGCTGGACCATTAGGGGTTATTTTTGGTGGAACCGTCGGGACTTTTGTCGGAGCAATTGCCGTAGGTGTCACTGGGGGTATTTTAGGTAATATCTTCGGGAAAAAAGCCGGTGTAATTATCGATAAAAATGTGTTCTTAGATTATAAATGTTTAAAGTGCAATCATCGCTTCAAAGAAAAAGTATAACGATTCAACTCTTAAATTTTATCCTGTAATTAAAAAAGACCATTCATTTTAGAATGGTCTTTTTATTTTTTATATATCGATAAAAATTCTATTCAGAAAGTCACCTATTTAAGTTCTATTTCCACTTTAGACAATTATGTGTTTGCCTGCAGTTTTTTAACCACATCACCCAAGCGTTTACCCTGCTCTTCACACAGCACTTTTTCATCTTGGCTTAAGCCTAAATCGTGGCGTGGACCACTGACATGGCTTGCACCATACGGTGTACCACCCGATTTAGTATTGGATAACGCTGGATTTGCATTTGGTAGTCCCATAATCATCATGCCATGATGGAACAAAGGGGGAAGCATGGTCAGCAAGGTACTTTCCTGTCCGCCGTGCATGGAACCTGATGAGGTAAATACACAGGCAGGTTTTTGATGCAAAGCTCCATTCAACCAGAGACTTGTGGTCTGGTCCCAAAAATACTTCATCTCAGATGCCATATTGCCAAAACGTGTTGGCGAACCCAAAGCCAAGCCTGAACAATTCGCCAAATCATCTAAAGTACAATAAATATCGCCTTCAGCAGGAATACTTGGCTCAGCTTCTTTGACCACTGTTGATAAATTTGCAACAGTGCGAATTTTTACAGCCATACCTGCAGATTCAATACCATTGGCAATTAAATGTGCCATTTCTTTAGTCGAACCATATTTGCTGTAATATAAAACAAGGACATAAGACTGCATAATTTTTATAAACGAAGCTAAAAATGAAAACTATACGGTATTTTTCCCATTTTTTGGTTAAGCTTGGTCATGAAAATTCATAAAGATGATTAAAAAAATTGAGACTTTATACCTATGTTAGAAAAGTATTTAAAAAAACTTCCTTTTTATAATGAGACTTGGTTTCAGTTTGTTTTATTTGTCATAAGACGTTTTGAAGCAGATCGTTGTCGTGAACAGGCAGGTTCACTGACCTATACCACGCTATTTGCAGTTGTTCCCATGCTGACCGTTTTCCTGGTCATCATTTCTTCCATTAAAGCGCTTGAGCCAGCCAGGCAACAATTACAACAACTGATTTATAGTCATTTCTTACCCAGATCCACAATTGCTTTTGACAAAGCCTTTAATGCCTTTACCGATAAATCCAGCAATCTAACCGTTATTGGGATTTTATTTCTGTTTATCACCACGGTGATGATGCTGACTAGTATTGAAACCGTTTTTAATCGCATTTGGCGAGTCCGGGAAACCCGTGGCGGCATTATTGGTTTTATGCGTTATTGGACTATTATTTCACTCGGTCCAATTCTTTTAGGTAGCGCATTCGCTATTTCATCTACCGTAGCATCGCTAAATGTGCTGAGCAATAATTTTGCCGGCTACGAATTAAATGGCGAGTTTATCTTTTGGTGCATTTCCTTTGTCTTGACCATTTTGGGTTTTTTCATTTTAAATTGGACTATTCCTAATCGGACTGTTCCCATCAAGGCGGCTTTGATTGCAGGGACATTCAGTACGGTGGTATTTGAATTATTGAAAAATCTGTTTGGCGTGATCATGTCCAATTTCACCAGTTATGAAATTGTCTATGGTGCTTTTGCTGCCGTGCCGATTTTCCTGTTATGGATTTTCCTGTCCTGGAATATCGTGTTATTGGGGGTTGAAATCAGTTATGCCCTGACTGCATTTCATTCAGGGAAGGATCGCAAACGCCATCCTATGATCATGCTCTTAGACTTGCTGGAATTGTTTTATCAGAAGCAACAGAAAGGCGAAAGTGTCTCTGATGAAGAAGCATTAGAGGTCTTGGGTCGTGGCGAAATTGGTCGTTGGCCTTCTTATGTGCTGATGCTTGAGAAACAAAACCTGGTTAAACGTACCGACAATGACGAGTTTGTTCTAGCGCGAAATTTGGCTCAAGTCGATTTCTGGAGTTTTTATACCCAGTTACCTTATCCACTTCCACGCCGTGAAGATATGGGCAATATTTATCCTGAAGATGTATGGATGCAAAAACTGGGGCCTGCACTGATTGAAGCAGATGACTATCTGGCAGCAAAATTGGCGATTCCCTTATCTAAAATTCTGGAAGAGAAATAGCACGCTATTTCTCTCATGCCACCGAGTGTTGAGAAAATTCCCCCAAGATAAAAATAGCTCGCCTTCCTCGGTAAAAGAGGAAGGAACATGGATCAGACTTAAATTTCCGAAGTGTTCTTCCAGCACATCATTGCCCCGAAAGTGACCAAGCATGTCCCGATCCAAAAGGTGAGATTAGGTGTTGCATCCAAAATCAGCATCGACATAAAGGAAGATAAAATTGGCATAAAATAGGTAGCGAGAATCAACAGCTTGATATTGCCGAACTGCAAACTCTGATTCCAGTTGCTATAGGCAATCCCCACCAAACCACCGGTCACTGCAATCAATAGCCACATATTCAGCTGTGGAAAAATAAAAGCCTCATCCAGAATAAAATGAATGCACCATAAGGCGATCGCCGTCACCATAAAAAATAACGGTACAGCATTTTGTCCTTGGGCATATTTTTTGGTCAGTACGCTATAACATGGCCAAAGTAATGCCCCTAAAAAAGCAAATAAATAGGCCATTGGATTTTGTTGCAGTATTTGCAGAAATTGCTGCAGATTCAAAATATCTGGATTAACCACCAGCAATAACCCAAGTACAGAAACAATAAATCCTAAAATCAACGGCCAACGATAATTCAGCTGCTTTGCCAATATTGAAAAGACAATGGTGAGAGGCGGCCATAAATAATTGATCATCGCAATAATCAGCACCTGATCATGATTTTGTGACAAGGCAATCGAAACCAAAAATAGAATTTCATAAGCCACAAATAAAGCGCCACAACCCCACAAATAAGCTTTCGACATTTGCTTAAAATGTGGCAGTCCATTCAACCCTAAAATAACCATTGCACTAAAACTATAAATCAGTGCAATGGCTGAAACAGGACTTAAAGATTCAGTAATCAGTTTAACCACGGCAACCAGACTTGCCCAAATCAAGATGGATGAGAAGCCTATCAGGGTGGCTTTATTGAACGCTTTCATGCGTTGCTATTTTTCGGCTTCAACCAGCCCTGTAAACTTACGATCAACACACCCATCATCACCATGACTGTGCCAATAATAAAATTCATTTCGATGCTTTCATTCAGCAACCACACCCCAAACAGCATGCCAAACAACGGTGTTAAAAATGAAAATACGCCTAAACGTGAAGCCAAATAGCTTTTCAGCAGCCAGAACCAAATCAGATAACTGGCAAATGAAATAACGATACTATGAAAAATCAAACTACTCATGGCAAGTGTTGTCCAATGAATAGTTGCTTGCCCCAACACGAAAGTTAAAGGCAACAGGAACACAAAACCACCCGCCAATTGATAAAATAAAGTCTGGGTTGCTGGTGCATCGGAAAGCTTGCTTAAGCGAACAGCAATTGTGGTGGCTGCCCAGAGTATGCCTGCCAATAACGCCAAAAAATCCCCAAACAGCATTTGCGATAGATTGTGCCCTGAACTGCCATCGCGCCCAAAAAACGTCACTACGATGCCTAAAAATGCAATAAAAATACCGCTCCACTGCAAAATGGATAATCGTTCTGAAGGTAATTTCCAATGCAGACCTAAAGCCACAAAAATAGGTGCGGTATAAAGCAGAACAACGGCATGCGAAGCAGAAGTAAATCGAATGGCTTGAGCAAGCATAAAGAACTCAGCTGCAAATAATAAAGCCACGACTAAACCAGGATACAAATAATCTTTGCTCCACAGTGAGTTCCCTTCCGCAAGCTTGATCAGTGGATAGACCATTAAGGCAGAAAGCCCTGATCGCAAGGCAACTTGCATTAAAGCAGAAATATCTGGAGCCGCCATTTTCAAGACGACTTGCTGTAAGCCCCAAAGAATACACAAGCCAAACATGATGATCGATGCTTGTACATCCAGTGCCTTGCGTTCTATCACTATTGTTCCTTGAAACTTACCGTATTTTTTTACGCATCCAAAGATACGCTAAACCCCTCAACTTTGAAATTGCAGAGAATCTAAAAAAAGTATTCAGCACCATATATATTCAATAAAAAAGGACTGCCTTGGCAGTCCTTTTTTATTGATTCAAAACTTAAGCCTGAACAAAGGTTTTCCAGACAAACTCCTGGCTTTGACCTTGTAATGTCATAGTCAGTTGATCCCCTGCTTTTAATGCAGCTACACCTGCAGGTGTACCGGTCATCACCACATCACCCGGTTCTAAGGTAAAGACTTGGCTGATGTCTGCAAGCAAAGTGGCAATATCAAAAATCAGCAACGAGGTATCGCCGGTTTGACGTAGCTCATCATTGACATGAAAAGAGTAATGTACATCTTTCCAGTCTTTAATTTCAGAAAGCTCGACCCAGTCTGCCAAGACACATGAACCATCAAAGGCCTTGGCACGTTCCCAAGGCTGACCTTTCTTTTTCAAGTCGTCTTGTAAATCACGTAGCGTCAAGTCCAAACCTAAAGTCACCGCACCCACGGCTTCCAAAGCTTTAGCCGGATCAGCTTCCGCCTTTAAAGTGCGGTCGATACGCAAGCTTAACTCACATTCATAGTGGCAATTGCCCCAAGTCGGGTTCCATGAAATACCTTGTTCCAAACTGATCAAGCTACTTGGCGGCTTAATGAATAAAACTGGACGATCAGGAATGGCATTACCTAATTCTTTGACATGGTCTGCATAGCTACGACCGACACAGACAATTTTAGATGGACGTGTATTCATGATCTTCCCTTTTATTTCACTTTTAAATATTTTAAAACTTACTTTTTGAATGTATTTTCAAATACGGTCTGATCCGCAGACTGCTCAAAAGCACGTTTCGGTACAATAATCACGGTACGATTTTTTAATTCAATCATATAAGTCAGCTTACCTATGGCAAAGTTTTGTACTTCGCTATAGTTGAATATCTGCTTACGGCCATTGGCATAAATTTCTGCATAATCTTGAAATAATTCGATGCCCTGTTCACTTTTACCAAACTGGTATTTCACAAATTGACGTTTAAACATCATCGGTAAAAACCAGTAACGCATAATCAATTGTAAAACTAAAAAGAAAGCACCTAGCGCCACGTAATAGCGACCTACACCATTAAAGCCGAGGTAAAAACCCCAGACAATGATCCCAATACTCACCAGTGGCGTAATAAAGCGAGTGATTTGCTTTTTACCAAAAGTAGCAAGGGCAAAACCATCTTGTGATTCTTCCAAGTTTAAGGAATAACGTAGCGATACAGCCGGCTTAGTCTCTGACATATTTCATCATCAAATTATTACAACAATTGTGCCAGATATTACACCAGATTCAGCCTTTTCCTTATTGTTTTTGCCGGCCTAAATTACATAAGTTCGCTTCACAATTGCTGGGAAATTAATTAAAACATCAGCATTCACTGATAAAAAGCATAAACAGGATGTGATATGCAAAACAATAAAAACAAATACAGCCTATTGATTCTGTGCTGCCTGATTGGCACGCAGACTTCGGCTAAAATTATTCCATGGAAAGAACAGATTCCCAGTAGTTTGAGTCTATTTCAAGGCAAGGCTCAACCACTGGCAGACTTAACTGCAAATCGTATTTTAATTTATGCTCATCCTGCGCAATCCATTACTTTACCGACCTTTAAAAATCCGCAAAGTATGACAGGCAAGTTTTATACTGGTGCAGTGGTTGTACCGAGCAATAGCCAAAATGTAGCGCGGCTTTTAATGAATTACAGCCACTATAACGGCCTATTTCCAACCTTAAAATCTGCAAAAGTACTGGAGCAGCAAGGCAATATTACCCAAATGAAATATCAGGTGCATATCCCTACCCCAATTCCGATCTTAAACTTTAAAGAAAATGTGGTAATGCAGCATCATTTAACGGCTAACAGTATTTCCACCCTTGTTCTGGATGCACCCATTCCTTACGGCGCGGGCAAAATTGAATGGTTTGATTTAGGCAGTAATAAAACTTTAATTACTATTACCCAGTGGGGCGACTTAAACCATCCCAAAGGCTTTTTATTCAGTACCATTTTGAATGCCATTCCAGAGGCCAAACTTGGCATTCCATCAGGAACCAATGCTTTTTTATTAGAAGCTTTGCAAAAATACTTTAAAACACCGAGTTACCAAACCTTAAAAGCGGGAGAACTCCCTGAAACCCCGTTAAGCTCAATCCAGGTTCAAAAAATTGCCACACTGAGCCAACTGTCTCAGGAACCGGTTTCTTTTATCTTGCCCTCAAATAAAGTGCCCTATCCACACGATTTAGAAAGCCTACGTTTTACTAGCAGCTATCAATATTTTGCCAAAAGCCCGCAACAGTTACAGCATTGGCTGAGTGTTCCTGCCTATCAGGAACTTTTTCCGCGCCAGATTAAAGACATCGATATTAAAAAAACTACCCCCAATACCTTTGATGCCGACTATAAAATTTCAGTCGGATTGGGCGTGATCAATATTCCCTTCGATTTTAAGCTGCGCTTTGATTATCCCAACAGTTTAGAAAATCAGTTTGATGCCGTGAGTGGAGATTTGCAGTTTGTCAGAGGTGGAATGCAGCTGATTCCGCAAGGCAACGGGACATTATTAAATATCACCAGCACCATGAAAATCCATGACAAAGCCCCTTTTCTACTTCGGGCGATGCGCAGCATGCCTTATCACGACATGTTGCCCGCGATTGGTGGCAATACCGTATTGGCATTGAAGATTAAGCAGAAGATGAAATAATTGTTTAACAGATTTAATTTATTCTAGGCACAAAAAAACCGCAATTAAGCGGTTTCTTCCAGTTTTACATCCGTCGATGTTATCAAGTTGGTGCGCTCAGAGAGATTCGAACTCCCGACCCCTTAGTTCGTAGCCAAGTGCTCTATCCAGCTGAGCTATGAGCGCGACGTCTTGATGTGGTGCATTATACGCGTTTTTAACGCTCTGTTAAGTGCTTTTTAACAAATACGTAATCAAGTGAACAGTTATTGGGCAAAATTGAATTTTTCAGCTATTTTTTAAACGAAAAAGTTAATTTAATCCTGCCACACTACATCTATATCCTGTAAATGATCATGCTGATAAAGAGAATTGAATCATTAATCATTACCCCACCTTACCCTTTTTCACTTCTCCTACCCGCTGGTAATAAGTGAATACCACACCATTTGATGTGACCAAGTGATCCGTTAATTCAAAAATCGTGGGAATTAAACCCTCAGCAAATAAGCGTTTACCTGTACCCAGGAGAATAGGCAAAGTCATCAGACAAAGTTCGTCAACCAAATGATGTTTGAAAAGTGCCTATGCCATATTGGCACTGCCATGAACTTTGACATCATCACCTTCTGAAGCTTTGAGCTTTTTCACATCATCAAGATTCTTCAAAAAGACAGAATTTTGCCAGTCCGAGTAATCCAAAGTATTAGACATGACCTACTTAATGACATCATTAATTCCCGCCCACATCTCAGCATGCTTTGACCAGTAAGGTTCCCAAATCTTAAAGGTGTTTTTCCCAAAAGAATCTCTGTGGACTGCATCCATTTTTGCATGATCGTATCGAGTACTTCATCCGCATCATAAAAATAAGAGGCAACCCAGCCACCATCTTTAAAGTCGCTTGACCGATCTTCCTCTGGTCCACCGGGTGCTTGAATAACACCATCTAAAGTCATAAATTCCTGAACAATGATTTTTCTCATCTTATTTTTCTCGTATCAGCCCTTCATTTTGTTTATTTTATGACCCAGTATTTGTTTTTATTATTCAGCTTATTTCAATTCTATAAATTTCAGACACAAAAAAACCGCAACATGTGCGGTTTTTTCCAGTTTTACATCTGTCGATGTTCAAGTTGGTGCGCTCAGAGAGATTCGAACTCCCGACCCCTTAGTTCGTAGCCAAGTGCTCTATCCAGCTGAGCTATGAGCGCGTACTTGAGTTGCCTTTCAGCATTCGTTACATTTACGTTTAACTTGATTGGTGCGCTCAGAGAGATTCGAACTCCCGACCCCTTAGTTCGTAGCCAAGTGCTCTATCCAGCTGAGCTATGAGCGCATTTCAAGTTATTCGTGGCGGTGAGAGAGGGATTCGAACCCTCGGTGGGCTTTAAGACCCACGCTCCCTTAGCAGGGGAGTACCTTCAGCCACTCGGCCACCTCACCGTAACGAGCCGCCATAATACAAACTAAACTTCACTTCTTCAAGTCACATTTCAAAAAATTCTGATATTTTTAATCAATCATCTATTTTTTAAACGATTTCCACCCTTATTGAGCCCCTTTCCCGCTTTTTTCGACAGTTGCTCGTGTGAAATGTGCAGCTTCACTGTAAAATTGGAATTGAAAACACAATATTGCAATCATTTTCGTGCAGTATCATGCTGCATGACTTATGCTAATCCTATCTTCTGACATGAAGCCAAAGACATTATGAAAAATTGGGTCGACCCTGAAGCTAAGGCTGAAGCCGAACGTTATGACAATCCTATTCCAAGCCGTATTCTCATTTCAGAAACGATTGAAAAATTACAAGCACCACAATCTCATGCAGATTTAGTGGAATACTTTAATATTGCAGATGAAAGAAGTATAGAAGCACTCAGCCATCGTTTAAGTGCCATGGTACGCGATGGCCAGTTGATGAAAGATGGATTTAAGTTCCTGCTCGCAACCAGCCAGCCGACTCATGAAGCAACCGTATACATCAACTCGAAAGGTTTAGGTAGTGCGAACATTTCCGGTCATGATGATATTTTATTGCCTGAACGTGAACTGCGTTTAGTCTTTAATGGTGACCGCGTTAAAGTGCGTCAGACTTCTGTCGACCGTAAAGGTAAAGCTTGGGGCTTTATTACTGAAGTCGTGCAGCATCGTGTAAAACAGATTATTGGTAAAGTTGCGGTTTACGATGGTGAATACTTTATTCAACCTGCAAATCCAAATGCACACCAACCGATTACCTTAGAAAAAGAACTGATTGAACATGCCCAAGTTAAAGTCGGTGATTCTGTTCGTGTAGCCATTGATGACTACCCGACCCGTGAAGAATTACCTACAGGACACATCGTGCAATCGATGGCGGACAAAGCCGACACCGAAATCATTATTCCACAAACCATTCTGGAATTTGGTTTGCCGTATGAATTCCCGGAAGAAGTGGTTCGCGATGCAGAAAGCTTTAAAGAACCGAATGAACAGGATCGCCAAGGTCGTATCGATTTACGTGATTTAGCCTTAGTCACCATTGATGGTGAAGATGCGCGCGACTTTGACGATGCCGTGTATGCAGAGAAACGTCCAGGTGGCGGTTACCGTGTGGTGGTTGCGATTGCTGACGTCAGTCATTATGTGCGTAACGACAGACCACTGGATGATGAAGCCAAAGAACGGGGTACTTCGGTGTATTTCCCGCATTTTGTCTTGCCGATGTTGCCTGAAGCCTTGTCCAATGGCTTGTGCTCGCTCAATCCACACGTCGACCGTCTATGTATGGTGTGTGATTTGACTTTATCCCGTGCAGGTAAAGTCACCGGCTTCCAGTTTTATCCATCAGTCATGCATTCAAAAGCACGCTTAACCTACACTCAGGTTGCGCAATATTTTGATGGCGAAAGCGATGCGATTCCTGAAGACCGCAGTGTGCACAAGTCATTGAATACCCTGTTCCAGCTCTATCAGACCCTCAAAGGTTTACGTGCTGAACGTCATGCAATGGAATTCGAAACTGTCGAAACCTCCATGACTTTTGATGAGCTAGGTGGGATTAAAGAAATTCTGCCGCGTTCACGCAATGAAGCACACAAACTGATTGAAGAATGTATGTTGCTTGCCAATGTTGCAGCAGCAGAATATGCCTTGGAAAACGACATTCCAATGTTGTACCGTGTGCATGAGCCACCTGAATTTTCACGTATCCAAAAAGTTCGGGAGTATGTGAAATTACTTGGCTTACCATTCCCGGAACAGCCAACACAAAAAGATTACCAAGCGGTGATTGATGCGACTAAAGACCGTATTGATGCGCCAAGTATTCATGCAGTGTTGTTACGTTCAATGATGCAGGCTTATTACGGCGCAAACAACGCCGGGCATTTTGGTTTGGCTTATGATGCGTATACGCACTTCACTTCACCAATTCGTCGTTATCCTGACTTGTTGTTGCACCGTGCCATCAAAGCGCATTTAAAACAAAAGCCTTTTGCGCTTTCAGGTGCTGCTTTAGATAATGCCGGCGAGCATTTCTCGCAAACTGAACGCCGTGCTGATGAAGCATCTCGTTCTGTGACCACCTGGTTGAAATGTCACTATATGCAGCAGCATTTAGGTGAAGAATTCGTGGGCATCATCAGTGCAGTCGCTGAATTTGGTTTATTCGTCACCCTTAAAGACTTATATGTCGATGGCATGATTCACGTTAGCCAATTGGGCGATGACTTCTTTGTTTATGATCAAGCCAGCCAAAGCTTGGTCGGTCAAAGTCGTGGTCAAACCTTTAGTCTGGGTGATGAAGTCAAAATCAAAGTTGCAGCTGTGAATCTGGAAGATCGCAAGATTGACTTTGAACTGTTGCAGCAAATGACCCATGCCGGTCGTGCGATTCGTAGCCGAGCACCGCGTGTTGCCAAAACTACAGCGAAAGAAGAGGTTTATAACCCTCGTGCCAAAGTCGTAGTCAGTGAAGATGGTGAACAGCCAATTCGCAAGAAAAAGCCAAAAACCAAGTCAGATGCTTTTGCTAGAAAGTCAGATAAAAAGCCTGTAGCTAAATCGGACCTAAAAGCCAAAGATAAAGACAAAGTGAAGAAAAAGTCTAAGCCGAAAAAGAAAAAGGCCAATGCGAAACCTAAAATAGAGTAATTTTCAAAAATTAAGCCCTACTTGGGTAGGGCTTTTTTATTGCTCAGTGATATTCATAGCTATTTACCGACTAAAACAGGCATAGACCTTGATTTCCTCGTGCCTAAGCCCTACATCTACTATTAAGTTTATAAATGATATGGCGTATAGAAATGACTTTAGAAAAGGCGACTTTGCCTGTTCCACAATTTGATCAAATTCAACTTGCAGATTTAAAACAACAGATTGAACAAGCCATTCAACAAGGACAAAACTTTTTAAATCATTTAACTGAAGTCCCTGACAATATTAAGGCACAACAGGCCGTATTAGACCAAGTCGATACCCTTGAAAATAATATGAGTGAATCCTGGGGGGTACTGTCACATCTCAATGCAGTGATGAACAATGCAGAAACCCGCGAGCTGTATCAATCCCTGCTTCCTGCTTTAAGCGAATACTATACCCAACTGGGTCAACACACGGTGTTGTATCAAACCTATCAACATGTACATGATGCGCCCCAGTTTAATACCTTGCCTGCAGCACACCAAAGTGCGATCAAACTGGCACTACGTGACTTTAAACTTTCAGGTGTGGCTTTAGAAGGCGAAGCCAAAACACGTTATGCGGAAATTTCTGCACGTTTATCTCAGCTTTCATCCGACTTCTCCAATCATGTGCTTGATGCAACCCAAGCCTACTTCAAACCACTGACTGAAGAGCAACTCAAAGGCTTGCCGCAAAGCAGCATCGATCTACTCAAACAATATGGTCAGCAACGTGAACTTGAACAGCCAGTTGCCACTTTAGATATTCCCTCTTATCTTGCAATCATGACCTATGCAGATGATCGTGCCTTACGTGAGGAGCTATATAAAGCCTATACCACACGTGCCTCAGATCAGTCTGAACATACAGAATTTGATAACACCAAAATCATCGAAGAAATTTTAAGCTTGCGTCATGAAATGGCACAGCTGTTAGGCTTTAAGAACTATGCCGAGCTTTCACTGGCCAGCAAAATGGCGCCTGATGTCGAAACTGTCGATAAATTTCTGGTCGACTTGGCCGAACATGCCCGTGCGCCTGCAACTCAAGAAATTGCCGAACTCAAAGCCATCGCATCTCAAGACGGTATTCAGGATTTACAGCCTTGGGATACCGGCTACTATTCTGAAAAGCTTAAAGTCCAGCAATTCAATTTATCTCAAGAATCATTAAAACCCTACTTCCCTGCACCGAAAATTTTGCAAGGCTTGTTCAGTATTGTGAACCGTCTTTACGGCATCAACATTGTGGAACGGGAAGCTCCGGTTTGGCATCCCGATGCACGATATTTTGAACTGGAAGATCAAGGCACGGTGGTTGGCGGTTTTTACTTTGATCTGTACGCACGCAGTGGCAAACGTGGTGGCGCATGGATGAGCGGCTTCCGTTCCCGCATGCAAACTAAAAATGGCTTACAAAAACCGATTTGCTACATGGTATGTAACTTCACTCCTGCGGTCGGTGATCAACCGGCACTGCTCACCCATGATGAAGTGAATACCTTATTCCATGAATTTGGTCATGGCTTGCATCATATGTTGACCGAAGTTGACCATATTGCGGTAGCAGGAACACACGGCGTCGATTGGGATGCTGTCGAACTGCCAAGTCAATTTATGGAATTCTGGACTTGGGATCATGAAAGCCTGGACCTGCTCAGTGAACACATCGAAACCAAACAGCATCTTCCGCAAGATTTACTTAAATCTTTACTCGATGCACGTTTCTTCCAGTCCGGTATGCAAACTTTACGTCAGATCGAATTTGCCTTGTTTGACTTGTCGATCCACAAGCACAGTTCCGCTTTAAATGCAGAACAGGTCCAAGCCACCTTGGATGATATTCGTCAAAAATATGCAGTAGCACCAACGGTAAGTTATAACCGTTTCCAGCATAGTTTTAGCCATATTTTTGCTGGAGGCTATGCCGCAGGTTATTACTCTTACAAATGGGCAGAAGTTTTGGCCAGTGATGCCTTTGATCGTTTCGAACAGGAAGGCATTTTTAATGTTCAGACCGGAAAAGAATTTCGTCAATTTATTCTAGCAGTTGGCGGAAAAGATACAGCACTTGATGCGTTTATCAATTTCCGCGGACGCGAGCCAAAAATAGATGCGTTATTACGTCATCAAGGTTGGACGAACCCCGGTAAAAACGCTTAAACTAGGCGTCTTAGATTGATCAGAAGGTAAGTAAGATGGCTATTAAACGTCGTTTCATTGCAGGTGCAAAATGTCCTAAATGTGAAGCGCTAGATAGAGTGGTCATGCTTACCTCTGGCGACGATGAATGGATTGAATGTGTCGAATGCGATTATACGGAAAACCGCCCGACGCATATTGATGAACCACAAATACCGGAAGTACCGGATGAAATTGGCGTCATTCAATTCAAGCCTCGTCAGCCAAAATAAAAACAGGTTCAATACATGACGTTAGATCAAAGAAATAGCCCAAAACTTTTATTGGGCATTACTGGGGGCTTGGTTGCAATCATTGTGCTTTTTTTGGCCTATCAATGGTTTCTTGCAACATCAAACGAAGTACTTCCTGAACATGAAGGAAGCAGCTTAAATACACCGGCAAAGCCTACGGCTTCTGCTGAAGCTAAACCGACTGAACCCGAAGTTGCGACAGATGAAAAAACCATTCAATTGGTCGATGAAAAAATTCTGAAAGCAGCTGTTCCAGAGAATGAATCATTAGCCAAAGAAGAAGTCGCTAAACTTGAAGATATTCAGGCCCAATTGAAGGATCAGGAAGCCATGTTGAAAGCACAACATGCAGATGCCGACGACTTAGTTGCACTAAAAGAAGAGCAAATTAAATTACTTGAAGCTCAACTGGCTCAAAAACAATAATTTTATAATTGTCGATTCAGCTAAAATATCAGCAAATGTTCTAGCTGATTCTTTTCATGCCTATAGCTACAAGCAATCACAATTTATTTAAAGCACTTGCTTTACTCACCGGCTCTGCTTTTCTCTTTTCCCTGATGGGTGTCTGTATTCGTTATGCATCGCATACGGTCGATAATCCCACTATTGTCTTTTTCCGAAATTTTGTCGGCTTACTCATTTTCCTTCCACTCATTTTTAAGCAAGGGACGGAATTTTTTAAGACTGAAAAAATCTGGATGCATAGCTGGCGTGCAGTCATTGGGCTGATTGCGATGTATGGCTTTTTCTATGCCATTGCACATTTAAAGCTGTCCAATGCCATGGTGTTTACCTACTCGTCCCCGATTTTTATTCCATTGATTGCCTGGCTATTCCTCAAAGAAAAAATCACTAACGCCATGTTTCTTGCTGCAGCGATTGGCTTAATCGGTGTGATCTTTGTCGCCAAACCGGATACAGGTATGTTTAATCAAATGTCGATCATTGGACTGGGCGCAAGTTTCTTGGCTGCCATGGCATTTGTCACGGTTCGAGCACTGACCAGTACCGAGTCACCTGAAAAAATCGTGTTTTATTTCTGCTTTATCGGCACACTTATTTCCATGATTCCGATGTTTTGGCTGTGGCGTCAGTATAGATGGACTGAACTCGGTTTCCTGATTTGTGCAGGTTTACTGGCGAATATCAGTCAAATTTTGATGTCAAATGCTTATAAACTTGCACCTGCAGGGCAGATTGGACCCGTGAATTATATTGCCATTATCTTTGCCGGCATCTGGGGGTTCATATTTTGGAGAGAAACACCTGATCATTACAGTTTGATTGGTTTTGCACTGATTCTTAGTGCAATTGTGCTATGTAGCCCTTTAGTACAAAAACGCTCAGTGCAATAAGCAAAAATAACCTGCCATCAAAAAAAGCACCCCAAGGTGCTTTTTTCTTATCACTTAAAACTATTGATACCAATCAAACAACCTAAAAATATACGGCGCATAGGTCACGATCAGCAATGATGGGAACAGCACCATAATTGGCAATAGCCAGCGCTCATAACGGTAATAGAACTTGTTATATTTCACTTTGGCTTCTGCATCGGCAGCCCGAACCTCATCATCTCCTACAGACATTCGCGTCAGCAAATGATTCAGGGCAACTGGCGGTGTGACATAACCCAATTCAAAGGCAACCAGTACAATCATCCAGAAATGAATTGGATGGATACCATTTTCATAGGCCACTGGCGCAATGGTTGCAGCAACCAGAATCACCGCACCAAATGGGTCTGTGGTCATACCAATAATGGCAAGTAACAAGGCGATAAATGCCAGTGAAATATAGATATTACCCAAATGCGTCGGCAATAATTCAACCACTTCACTACGTTCAATCAAGCCGCCTACACTTGCCGACAAAGCCATCAAGATAATGAGTGCACCAATATGACCAACCGTTTCTGCCGAAGCAAACCACAGTGAATGACCAAAACCTCGCGATTTCTCTCCCACATGCGGCGTATGTTCGCGCATAAAGGTCGATTGCTTTTCATGTTCCAAAGCCAAAGCAGCATGGCGATCTGGTGGAGTCGCAAAACGATCGCCCCACCATTTATCAAACATAATATAAGCAATCAAAATAATTGGCAGAATCACAGGTGCTGTGAATTCATCCATTTTGGTGTCTAGACCATATTTATATAAAGCAATCACAATAATGGTAATCACGATATAAGGAATCACCGGAACAATGGCTTTTAGCATGCCTGGAACCGCAATTTTCGGTGAATTGACACGGAAACGCGTTTCAGCCAGATATAACGATACCCCAAGGAAAATAAACGCGGTCAGCCAGAAAACATAGAGACCATGATTAAACAGTTCGTCAGAAGTCACATGACGACTATCTAGCATCGAGATCAAGATTACCAATAGACATGGACGAATCACCACACCTAGTGAGCCTGACATCGCAGATACCGCCAAGGCATATTGACGACGAGAACCCGAGTTCCACACTTCCTTATAAATAATCGCACCTGCGGCAACAACGAAAATCCCTGAAGCACCGGTATATGCAGTTGGAATCGCAGCAGCAATCAAAATTAGCCAGGTCAGCGTTTCAGGTGCAAGGTTCCAAGGACGTAAAATCCCGAGGAATAAATCCATAACACGGGTTTGGGTCAGCAACATACCTGCCCAGATAAACAGTGCGAGGTTTAAGAAGATGCCTGAGAATTCAACCAGAATTCCGAGGTAAATCCCTTGCCCCATTGGATAATCCATGACAAAGGTAAAGACAATCCCGGTCAGTAATGCCATGTAGGCATATAAAGGCACACTCAGTAAAGCTAAGCCGAAATTACCTCTGCCTTCCTGTTTAGCTGCGGGTGGCTTAATAAGCTGGAGTAAACTGATCAAGGTCAGGGTAATAAACAGGAAAATCCACAGCCAGTAAACCACCAGCGTTTCATAAGTAGAGGTCACACCTGAATTGATGATTGAATGATATTGACTGAGCACAGATGACGCCAGCAAACCATTACCGAGCATCATAAACAGTGCATAGACTCGATAATCCAGTTTGGTGGTTGGAGCACGCAAACCAATATGATGAAATTTCACTGATGCAGTAATCGCAGCAACGACAACCATCAATAATAAAATGATGACTCGATTTTCAGTCCCAAACTTAAAAACACCAAAGAACGATGTTTCAAGCGTACGATAGGCTCTGATTGTTGAATGCTCATCCATATATTGCATGGCTTTGTCATAGAACTGATACTTTTCTTCACACTGTTGTTGCCCCGCCAATACTGAAGCACGTACGTCTGCTTCCGATGTGGTACCAAAAATATCGGCAAATTCATCATTGGCATTGGATTTCATTTGCTTCTGTACTTGCGCATCTACATCTGGATGACGGTCACATGTGGGCGTTGTTGGCTCTGCACGTAAAAAGGAATATTGCATGCCAATTTCTTCATTGCCATACAAACGCTCTCCCACACGTAACAACTGACCATGAATCATCTCACCGGTACCGATGATGAGCGTTAGCAAAAGTAGTAATAGAATGACAAAAGTCGAAATCCACTCCGTCCATATATAACGTAACAGACCTAATCCTGATCTGTTATTTTCATCATTTTGCATGTGCATTCCTATTTTTTATCTTGGTCATTGCAACGGGTTCAGCAATACCAACTTTCCTTTTTTGAATAGAAAATACCCTTTCTCTATTCAATCTCTTTATTGTTATGAATAAATTTGCATCAATTATGTATGAATAAAAATGACAATATGCATTTTCTTTTATGTTTTAAATGTCAATCTCATCACTATTCAAAGAAATAATCCCATAAAATATAAAACATTGCGATAATGACTCCGCCAATTACCCCCAATAAATGTGACTCAACCAATACCGGACTGCCAATCAGTTCAGCCGTTCCTACACTGCCGATGGTATTTTCCCAAATCAATTTGGCCAGAATAAGAAACAGGACAAACGCTGCGAAATTTCGCTCTTTTTTATACAGCAAATGTACGCAGGCAACCGTGACATAAGCGCCATGCAAGACCCCAGACAACCCTGCATAGGCTTCAATATCAGGAAAGAAATAGTAGAAACACAGACTAATAAATAATGGAAGTAACAGCAGCAAAGCAACAAAATGCCAAACTTTTACCCGGGGAAAAATGAAAGGTAAACAGGCAAAAGCCAACATGTTCAGCGCATAATGGATCCATCCCACATGTACCCAATGCCCGGTCCATATCCGCCAAAATTCTTTAAAAAAGCCTGCTTGCCAATAAATAAATGAATCTGCAAAAACTTGAAGGCATGCCGAAAATGACACCACTATTGCAATAAAAACAATTTTCCGCGTGAGAAATTGGTCTTTCATTGACATGCCCTCTGTTTAAAAATGACTTATCAAAGATTAAAATCATCCATTCAGGCCAATTAAAATCCTCTTTTAACTCAACTTAGGATTGAGCGGTGACCTCTTCGCTAAATAAATCATCTAATTCTGCAGTGTTGTCTTCATCATCCCAAAAGCGCTGCATCCCCTCATCGCTGGTACGAATACCGGTATGTTCTGTCCAATAACGGTCTGAAATACTCTGTACCATATTTTTCGACATGCTATCGACCAGCTTAAACTGCGGATTCACAGGTTTTTCTTCTGTACGTGACGCGGCAAAGGTTTTGAGTGCCTCACGAATTTTGGCATCATCACCACTGGCTTGCGCAGCAACGGCATATAAGGCATGTGACAGACGCACCCCTTTTTGCTCACCCAATTGCACGGATTCTTTTAAGGTTTGATAAGGATCAGGTTTACCATCACCTGCACCCGGCAATAGTGTCCAAATCACAGCACGGGCTGCATTGGGTGCACCCCAGAATTTGGCATTGTCCAAACATGTCATGCCACGTTCGACCACTGCCGCAATATCTTTTGGCACATTGATTGCACCGCCAGAATTAATGTCATTGGTCATGGCTTGCAAACCACTAATCATCCCCATCAAATAAACGGTTTGATCCAGATCATTCTTCATTTTCGGGCAGCCTTCGCCCAGTTTCTTGTTATATTTTGCTGCCCAACGATTTTCAAGCAGCTGGTAACCTGCATATTGACGCTGTGCTGCAATCGCCGCCCAGCGTTTTTGTTCTATACGGGCATCTTGCGCTTCTGAAACTTGACCCGCTTTCGAGGCACGTAAATAACGCAATTCCGATTCAAGCGCCTGATTTTCAGCACAAATTCCAGATGAAGCATATAACAGAACAGCAATACGGGTTGGATCTGCCCCCATATCCTTGGTTGACATAATGGCTGGAGTTAACGCATTCCCCGAATTACACGCCATATCAGCATCATCCATCGCTAAAATAGGCGGTACAATGTGTTTCTCACTAAAACCCAGTGCGACATTTGCCCCTGTTTTAACCACTTGAGAACAACCTGATAATAAAGAACTTGCAATTGCAACAACTGCCATACCTTGGCATATTTTTTGGACTCTCGACATTTTCCTGTCCTCTATAATTGTGTTTATGTCCATAGCAACTAAACATATCAGATGCGAAATCTGAATAAAAGAGTATTTACTCTAATCAGATCAGCTACTTTGCCATGAAATAAAGTTTGGAAAATTGACTGGATTGAATGAAGTTATAATTTTTGGGCAAAAAAAAGTAGCATTGCGACGGTTCGGCACATGCTACTTATCAAGGGGTCGAAGCCTAAGGGCTTTCATGTTGTGCAAATCGATCCTTCAGCACAGTTCCTAGTCGTCCAATAACAATTGCCAAAACAATCGCTACCACCAGAAACATCCAAGTTGGAATCACCATCATGATATCCTCATTTGCTGTTGGTAAATTTAATGTACATTTAGCGTAAATAATTAACAGGAAAAATTGTCTGACAATTGGAATATTTCGCAACTTTATATTAAAGCTGTCTTACAAAGATGAGTTCTAAATATCTATATTATTGATTATTAAAATTTTAATAAGAAATTAAAATATACAACTGTCTAACAATTAGATCAATTTCGCCAATTTCTTCAATGCCTTCCACTGCTGTAGTGGCAGTTGATCAATCCAAATCAGTAACGGTTTTTCCTGAAAATGCTGGAAATAAACCACAATATAAAGCTGATGATCAATAATATGACTAATCGAAACGCGTTTAATCTGTTCAGATTTGACACTTGAAAGTGACCACTCTCGCGCTTCTAAATGTTCAAAGTAAATGGGTTGCGGTACTTTTAAACCATAGGCATAAGCCATCACACCCAGCAGAACACACAACAGCCATAGCCATGGCGCTAAGAGTTGCTGTAAAAGTACAATCACCAGTGTAAAAATGATCAACTGAAACACAAAGGCCAAGCGGCTGCGTTTCAGTTGAAAAGATCGATTAACCATGTACGTAGTGTTTCAGCTTAACAATCAGATCTTTCATTTCAGGACGTGGCGGTTCAGACACTTCCATAAACCAATCCAGCAAATCTGGATCTTCTTGCGCCACCAATTCCGCAAAAGTTTCTTTCTCAGCGGCATCGGCCTGTAAATAATGATTCTTTACATAGGGATCAAAGTACACATCAATTTCTTTTAAACCACGACGGGCACGGTAAATTACTTTGCGTTCTTCCAAGCTCATTTCTTCACTCATAGTCTTCCCCAATAGTGTACAAATTTTTGCTAGTTTACCCTATCAGTACTGCATGTTTCGAGCCATTTCCTGCAATTGACCAAATTCATCATTTCCTCGAAATATTTGAGCATTCAGCACATTGTCGCTTGCTGATGGATCTTTTACTTTCTATACCATAATGACTCTGAAAATGGACACAATAAAAATGCAATCAGCTGCGATCCGCCCCATAGCCAATATGTTAGCGCGCAATTTATTTACAGCAGAGCATGAAGCCTTTCGTGAAACCGTGCGCAAGTTTTATGAAAAAGAAGTGGTTCCCAATATTGAAAGATATGAACAGCAACAGCATGTCGACCGTGATTTATGGAATAAAGCCGGTGCAATGGGACTGCTCTGCGCCACCATGCCTGAACAATATGGCGGTTCAGGGGTAGATCGCCTTTACAGCATGATTCTGATTGAGGAACAGGCCTACGCCATGGATTCATCCACAGGCTTTTCTCTTCACTCGGATATTGTTGCCAACTACCTCAATAATTTCGGTAATGAAAACCAGAAATTAACATGGTTACCGAAAATGGCTACCGGGGAAGTCGTTACAGCCATTGCCATGACCGAACCTGGA
Source organism: Acinetobacter sp. ANC 4862 (assembly GCF_004336635.1). Taxonomy (GTDB): domain Bacteria; phylum Pseudomonadota; class Gammaproteobacteria; order Pseudomonadales; family Moraxellaceae; genus Acinetobacter. The sequence continues at coordinate 23,418 of NZ_SJXH01000024.1, read as the reverse complement.
ACAGGATCTGACCTGCAAGCTGTACGTACCACGGCAGTTTTGGATGGTGACGATTACGTGATTAATGGTTCAAAAATCTTTATCACCAATGGCTACTTATGCGATATGGTCATTGTGGTCTGCAAAACTGGTAGTGGCGATAAAGGCTCAGCCAATTTATCCTTACTCATTGTTGAAGCAGATCGGGCAGGTTTTAGCAAAGGAAAACCTCTCAACAAGATTGGAATGAAAGGACAAGATACCTGTGAATTGTTCTTCGATAACGTGCGGGTACCTAAAGAAAATTTGCTTGGTATGCAAGGCATGGGTTTTATGATGCTGATGAAAGAGCTGGCTTGGGAACGCATGCTGGTTGCCATTATCTGCCAAGCCGGTGCAGAAGCTGCATTCGCCCATACTGTACAATATACCAAACAGCGCCAAGCCTTTGGCAAACCGATCAGCGCTTTTCAAAATACCCGTTTCAAACTGGCTGAATTGCGTACCGAAATAGATTTTTGTCGTGCTTATCTAGACCGCTGCATGCAATTACAGCTTGAAGAAAAACTTGGAATTGATGCAGCAGCTGCCGCGAAGTACAAAATTTCAGAGATGTTCTCTAAAGTGGTCGATGAATGCCTGCAACTGCATGGTGGTTATGGCTACATGATGGAATACCCAATTGCACGTGCCTATATCGATAACCGTGCCAATCGGATCTATGCAGGCACCAATGAAATTATGAAAGAGCTAATTTCACGTTCACTTTAACCCCTAATCCAAGCAATAAAAAAAGGAGTCTTAGACCACTGCTGTCCCACAATTTTTACAAGAGGAAGCTCATTTAAGCTTCCTCTTGTTTGATGGGGACTTTATCGGGTGAAAATAACGCTTTTAAGGTTTTTATTTCAAATAAATTCACTTGAATTATTCTGAGTAAGCGCTGAACTGTCCAGCCTTTTTTCCCTAAATGTTGAGCGAAACTTACCAGTAAATAGGCGATCATCGCAATCCAGATTTGCGTCTGAATGGCGTTCTTGCTTCGGCCTAAAAAGGCTTTTAATTTCAGGTTCTGTTTAATCGCTTTAAAGAACAATTCAACTTTCCAGCGGTCTTTGTAAATCGCTGCAATGGTAGAGGCAGCTAGATGAAAGTTATTGCTGAGAAAGCTAAAGTGCTTGCCACTTTGCTGATCTCTATATTCAATTCTTCTTAATACGGGGGCTTTTCTTTTTAGGGCATGTGCGCTATTTAGCTGAATGGTTTCATCTTTTAGAATGCCTTTGGATTCAAGCACGGGATGTTGCTGGATCACCTGATACACCGATTTAGGTCTAAAACGTGTCACAAAGCTAACGTTTTGAGCGCTTAGATTCGCATACCATTGATAATCGACATAGCCTTTATCAAAGACCACAATGCTGCCAGCGGGAAACTGGAATTTTCGGCCTTGTAACATGTCATTTTCTTTACCATTTTCAACTGCAATAAACTCAGGAATATCATTGCTGTGATTCAATCCTATGCTGAGTTTCATGCTGGCTTTTGAGTCGTGAACTTTGGCCCATTCACATAAGGAAAGCGACAGGTCAATATGACTGGCATCCAGGGAATATAATGGATTCTTAAAGCGAAATTTATGGGCTACTTTTGAGTGTTCATAGTATTTAAGCAACTTGTGAAAGAGCTGTTGGTACAAGGCAGCGGGCTGCTGCTCATTGATTCGTGCCAGTGTACTTCGGGGAATAGACTTTGCTCCGAAATGACTCAGTTTTTCCTGTTGGCACTCCAGATTGGATTGAATATCTCTCAGACTTTGCCTGCAGGAAAGTTGAGACATCAAGATGGCAATAAACTGATCCCATCTTGAAGCCGCTCTAAATTTCTGTCCAACATGGTGTACTTTAGCAAGTTGCTCAAAATCCTGTCGCACGACGGGTTTAATAAGCTGATGAAATACGGTATTCTGATGTGACAAAACCTGAATCCTGGTCGTTAAAGTGTTTGTTTGCACTCATATTTTAACGATTTGGACTCAGGTTTTTTATTTAAATCAAACTATGGGACAGCAGTGGACATGATGTCCTCTTTTTTATGCGCTAAAGATTATTTAGAGTCTTGATATAAACGATCACCTTCATCGAAACGTGTAGTGATTTCTTCCGTTGGTGCTTTACCCATTAAGCTGACCACAACAATCGCAATCAGTGAGCAAATAAAGCCTGGAATAATTTCATAAAGCCCGGTAGCACTGAACATGTTTTTCCAGAGAATCACCACAACCGCACCAATCAACATGCCAGCAAGTGCGCCATTTAGCGTCATACGACGCCAGAACAATGAAAGAATGATCAGTGGACCAAAAGCCGCACCGAAGCCAGCCCAAGCATACGCCACCAAGCCGAGGACTTTAGATTCAGGATTTCCAGCCATCCAGATTGCAAGCAGGGCAATCAGGAGTACCATTAAACGGCCAATCCACACCAGTTCTGTTTGCGTTGCATTTTTGCGCAAGAATGATTTGTAAAAGTCTTCGGTTAAGGTACTTGAGCAAACCAGTAACTGGCAGCTTAAGGTACTCATCACCGCGGCTAAAATGGCAGCCAACACAATCCCTGCAATCCATGGATTAAACAGAATTTTGGTCAGTTCCATAAACACGGTTTCTGGATTGGCGTTCACTGCACCAGCAAGTTCAGGGTGTTGCTGGAAGTAGGCAATACCAAAGAAACCGGCAGCAACTGCACCGCCTAAGCACAGGATCATCCAGGTCATGCCAATACGACGTGCATTGGGAATGGAGGTGACTGAATCGGCAGCCATAAAACGCACAAGAATATGCGGCTGACCAAAGTAACCCAAGCCCCAAGCCAGTAATGAAATAATCGCGACAAAGCTTAAATTGCCAATCACATCAGTTGCCTGTGGGCGAGCAGCTTCAAGCGCCAAAGTCACTTGATTCATATCGGCAAAGCTTAATATGGCAACCACAGGAGTCAGCAACAAGGCAAAAATCATCAGGCCGGCCTGAATGGTATCAGTCCAGCTGACCGCCAAGAAACCACCAATAAATACATAACTGATGGTGGCAATCGCACTGACCCAAAGCGCTGTGCTATAGGACATGTCAAACATGCTTTCAAACAGACGTGCGCCAGCCACCATGCCTGAAGCACAGTAAATAGCAAAGAAAATCAAAATGATGAAAGCAGAAGCAATACGCAGAATTTTCTTTTGATCGTTAAAACGGTTGGAGAAGTAGTCTGGCAAGGTTAGGGCATTATGTTGCACTTCGGTGTGAACACGAAGACGTCCGGCAACCAGTCGCCAGTTCAGCCATGCGCCAATAATCAGGCCAATCGCAATCCACATTTCAGACAAACCTGAAAGATAAATTGCGCCTGGAAGTCCCATCAGCAACCAACCACTCATATCTGAAGCACCCGCAGAGAGCGCCGTTACGAAACTACCTAAACGACGACCCCCCAAAATATAATCAGAGAAGTTGGCTGTCGCGCGATAAGCCATGAGGCCAATCACGATCATGGCGACAATATAAAAAAGAAAGGTAATTAAGGTCGGATTCAGGGAGCTCATACGGTATCCATTTACAAGGTGGACAGTAGATCGAAACAAAGGCTTATAAAAAGAAGCACAAATAATTTCAAAAAATAACGCGAAATTTAATCATAATTTCACAATGATTGCAGAGTTTTTCGCAACCGAAATAAAAATAGACAGCGAATGCTGTCTATTTTATAGAAAAAATGCGGTCGTTTATGGATTACGACCCATCACGCCACGAATGGTATTCATGATATCTGCAGGTAACACAACTGTTTTGGCATTATTCGATTTCGCCATATCTTGCATGGCTTTAACATACTGTTCACCGAGCAAGTAGGCGACAGGAATTTCTTTATCACCGACCGCAGAAGTAATCATTTCAATAGCACGTTGTGATGATTCAGCCAAGACCACTTGCGCTTCAGCATCACGACGCGAAGCTTCCAGGCGGCCATCTGCTTCTAAAATAGCGGCCTGTTTTTCACCATCGGCCTTGGTTACGGTGGCACGGCGCTGACGTTCAGCCGCTGCTTGCGCTTCCATTGCGGATTGCATGGTGGCTGAAGGTTGAATATCTTGAATTTCAACAGTCTTTAGGGTAATACCCCAATCAGAAATATCATCAGAAATGGCCGCTTTAAGTTTGGCCTTAATGTGATCCCGTGAAGACAAAGCATCATCCAGATCCATTTCGCCGACAATTGAACGCAGTGAAGTCTGTACCAGGTTTTGAATCGCCCAAGTATAGTTTTCAATACCATACACCGCTTTTTCCGGGGTGGTGATATTGATATACGCCATGGCATTCATCAGTAAAACCGCATTATCACGGGTAATCACTTCCTGAGAAGGAATATCCATCACGATGTCTTTGGTGGTGACTTTATACGCAACTTCATCGACATAAGGAATCACAAAATTCAGACCCGGTGTTAGCGTGGTATGGTATTTACCCAGACGTTGTACAATCCATTTATACCCTTGGGGAACAATGCGCACCCCTTTAAAAATGGTGACACCTGCAAAAACCAGGAGGGCTAAAACAATAATAGATCCACCAGACATGTTATTTCCTCACTTTATATATTTTCATGATGTGAATGGTGTGGCTTGACCACGAGATCATTGCCTAGAATATCGACCACGCGAACCCGATCGCCCACCTGAACTGGTGCTAAGGTACGGCAGTTCCATTCATCAGAGCCCAAAACCGGCATGGGGAAACGGACTGTAATCAGGTCATGTTGCATATGGGTTTGAATGACCATACCGACCTGACCAATAGTCGCCTCACGAGATAAACCGGCTTTAGTTTTATCGATTGAAAGCGGTTTAATAAATTTAAACCAAAGTAATGTGCACAGTATGGATAAAATAATCCAGGTGACGATTTGAGTGGTGAAGCCCATCATCGGGAACATCCACAGTAAAACCCCCACCATGATGGCTGCGAGACCAAACCATAGTGCAGCAAAAGCGGGGATTACCAATTCAGAAAGAATGAGCAAAATACCCAATACAAACCAATGCCAAGGTTCGAAAGCAAATTCCATACATCTACTCGTGTATTGTTAAAATTGATATAGATCACCAAGTGTCTATATCAATTTAGCAGATGAGTAAGTCTTTGAATATTAAAAAAGCATCTTTTTTAAATTTTGGCTTTTGGTGCAGCTTTGAACGCGGCTGGAGACTTTTTAAAATCGGTAATGGCTTTGTCAATCGCGATGATTTTCAGTTGGGTGGCTTTTTCACCTTCCAGAATCGACTGATTACTGGCTTTTAAATCCAGCGTGCCTAAATGTCCCACTTTAGGCTGAATTACTACAGTGGCTTGACTGAGTTCTTCATTAATACTTTGCTGTCCCATAATATTAATGGTTTGATCGAGCAAGCCCCACATGTTCAGGGGTTTACCGCCGACTGGGCGTGCAGAAATATCCACTGCAATAACAATATCTGCGCCCATATCCTTGGCTGTTTTCACTGGAATCGGACTGACTAAACCGCCATCGACATATTGTTTCCCACCAATCGTTGCAGGTACAAAGACATTCGGAATACTGCATGAGGCACGAACCGCCTGACCTGCATTGCCTTTAATAAACTCAGCTTTACGACCGGTGTCGAGGCGTGTTGCAACAGCAGCGAAACGAATCGGAAATTGTTCAATCGGTTTGTTGGCAATGTGCTTGTTGACATAGTTCTGCAATTTTTGACCTTGCACCACGCCTTGACTGTTTAAGGTTAAATCACGAATGTCAGATTCTTTAAGGGTCAGTGCAATTTGCTGAAGTTGGTAAGGGGTTTTACCACTGGCATAAATACTGCCAACAAAGCTCCCGGCACTGGTGCCTGTGACAATTTTCGGTTTAATGCCATGTGATTCTAAAACTTTCAATACCCCGATATGGGCAAAACCTTTGGCTCCACCACCCCCTAGAGCAATCGCAACTACTGGTTCACGTGCTTTTATGGTTGTTGTTTGTGGGGAGGTTTTGGTGGTTTTATCACAGCCAACCAGACTAAACGCAAGCAGACCAATGAAAGAGTATTGCACAAGATTCATAGTTGAAGTTGGACGTTAAATAGACAAAAGTGTGCACATGACAGCAGATAATGCTTAATTTGGCTAGCTATTTTTTATACGATTTTGTAACGGTTTGGCCAACCACTGTGGATTTTTCGGAGAAAATTTTCCCACGTACCGGTTCAGTATCTGTTCTAAATCTTGTTCATAATTGCCAGTCGGTTGAAATACGCCGAGGCAATAAAGGGTTTTATGGTCGTAATCAAAAGAAAACATCACAATCGGGAGCTTGGCACCCACTGCAATACGATAAAAACCGCTTCTAAACGATTCTGCCTGTTTACGCGTTCCTTCAGGCGCCATACCTACCCAGATCTGCTCTTGAGTATCAATGAAGTTGATAATTTGCTGAGTGGTACCTTGTTGAATACTGCGATTGACCGGAATCACGCCAATCCATTCCAGTAAGGGTTTCAGCGGGGTGTTGAATAACGTATGTTTGCCAAAAATGGTAATTTTAATGCCCAGTCCGATCAGGGCTGTAAAACCATGCCAGGCATCTATATTGGATGTATGGGGGGAAATAATAGCGACGGCTTTAGGCAGGTTGGGAAAGTCACCTTCAAAACTCCAGCCTTGGGCAAGAAATAATTTTTTGAAAATATTTCGGCTCAAGCTGCTACTACGAGCAGGCACTTGATCGGGCAATGTTGGGAAATGTGCTGACATAGTCTTATCGGCCTCCCTGACAAAAGTTTATTGCATTTTAATGATGTTAAGCTTTTGTTAAATAAGATTCATTGGCAAAATGTAAACTCCAATTCAGCTTGCTTGATAAAAATAATCAATCCGGTTTTGATCATAAGGGCACACTATGCCGAGTACACGTAACATCTATATCTTGTTGTTCTCTTTATATTGGGCACAAGGTTTACCTGTTGGTTTTATGACCCATGCTTTACCGGTGATTTTACGTGCCCAAGGGGTGTCACTGGCACAGATTGGTGGCTTTGGATTATTGATGTTGCCATGGTCGATTAAGGTTTTTTGGGCGCCGTGGGTCGATCGTTTTGGCTATTCAGCGTTTGGACATTACCGGAGCTGGATTATTCCGACTCAGTTACTCAGTGTGGTCGTACTCATTGGTTTATCATTCCTGCCGATTCAGGCCTTAAATCAGCCCGAATATTTACTGGCTTTTTTTGTGGCTTTACTGAGCATGAATCTGGTCGGTGCGACCCAAGATATTGCCACCGATGGCTTAGCAGTCAATATTCTGAAAAATGAACAGCAGCATTGGGGCAATACTTTTCAGGTAATCGGTTCACGGCTGGGGTTTATTGTCGGTGGTGGCGCGATTTTATGGGCACTGGACTGGCTAGATTGGCAAATCACTTTTTTAGTTTTGGCAGGGCTGGTTCTTCTAAATACATTACCAATTCTGTTTTTTAAAGAACCTGCGCGATTCCAGCATATTCAGCAAGCTACTGATAAAGAATCATTTAGCTGGAGCAAAGTAAAAAGTTATCTGGCTTATTTTTATCAAACCAGCAGTCTGGCTTTATGGTTAGGCGTGCTGATCATTTTTAAAATTGCAGATGGTTTAGCAGGTCCTTTACTGAAACCGTTAATGGTGGATATGGGACTGACATTTTCCCAAATTGGCATTTATGTGACCATGCTGGGAGCATTGGCTGCACTTATGGGGGCAGGATTTGCTGGACTGAGTCTGAAGTACATTTCTCGTGCCAATGCGCTATTGAGTTTTTCTGTATTGAAAATTTTCAGCTTAGGTGCATACACATGGTTAGCATTTCAATATGAGGCACATCAGCTAGTCACGCCGTGGGTTATTTATTTGATTAATGCCGCTGAAGATATGATTTCAGCCATGTTATTGGTGGTGATGCTGACATTGGTAATGCAATACAGTCGCAAACATTTGGCAGGGACAGATTTTACTTTTCAGGTGGCGCTGATGGCGACGGTCAGTGGCGGGCTATATAGCCTAAGTGGAATATTGGGAGATCTTTTAGGTTATGCAGATTATTTAGCCTTCATCACCTTGCTTGCAGTGGTCTGTTTATTGCCTGTTCTTAAATGGAAAGCCAACCAGTAATAATGCAATAAAAGCTTTTTTAATTCAATTGAATATCTATTTAAAATCTAAGGAATAAAAAAGATAACTAAATAAAATCTAAATCATTTTTTTAAATATTTCTAAACAGTAACATCTGTTACAAAATAACTTAGGGGTATTTAAAAATGAAAACCAAAATTGCAGCATCAATTGCTTTAACTCTACTTGCAGGCTCTACATTTGCAGCACCAACCTTCTATGGGGAAATCGATGCTTCTATCGATTATTTACCTGAAGACAATAGATCAGGTTTTTCTGATAAAGATGTCGTTGAAGTAAGTTCAAACAGCTCATTCATTGGTTTAAAAGGTGATGAGAAGCTGACTGATCGCTTAAGCGCCGTGTATGCGATTGAATGGAGTATTAGCGCAGATGGTGATTCTACCGATTTAGGTGTACGTAACCGTTTTGTTGGTTTAAAAGATGCCCAGCTCGGTATTTTAAAAGTGGGTGCACATGATACTCCATTGAAACAACTTTCAAGCTCAGTTGATACCTTTAACAACTACGTAGCCAATAAAGCCGATGTTACTGGCATTATGACCGGTGAAAATCGTATTTCTAATGCAGTCATTTATGAATCTCCAGCAATTGCCTTGCCTACAGGTACAATTAAAGTGAACGCTTTATTGGCTTCTGGTGAAGATTCAGGTATTGCGAAAGGTAATGGCTCATCTAAGACTGCAGGTCGTGGCTTAGGTGATGCATGGTCTGCATCTGTTGTTTATGACAGCCCAGTGATTGTAGCAGGTATTGCTTATGACAAAGCGATTACAAGCAACTTCTTAGGTCGTGGCTTTGTTAATGCTACTGCACCAGAAGTTGCAGGGGGTAGTTTACTTGCCGCTGCAAATACCATTCGTGCAATTGGTCGTGTGAACCTTGATGGTGGTTTAGCGCTTAAAGCGCTATATCAAACTTCTGAAGTAGAAGAAACGAAAAATGCTGATATTTCTCCTACTGATTTAGTGGCTCAGGCAAATTGGCTAGCAGCAATTAGAAATATTGATGATGCTCAAGGCTGGTTGTTGGGTGCTGAATATAATCTTCCTACTGCGAAAGCCTGGACTGTAAAAGCACAATATAGCCAAAATACAACCAGTTTTAAAAATGCAACAGCAGATTTAGAAGCGAAGCAAATTTTTGTTGGTGCAGACTATGCATTTAACAAACAAGTGAAAGCTTATGGTTATGCAGGTTATTTGACCCTTGAACAAGGTTCTAATGAAACCAAACAACCCGTTGTAGGTACAGGTTTGGAATATAAGTTCTAATCAACGGTTACTTTTAGTTAATCAAAAGGCGATGGTTACATCGCCTTTTTTATTATTTTCTTTTATTAAGTGAGTTTTAAGTTTTGTATTTTAGATTAAGATATCAGTAAAAAGATTAGTCAGTAAGCATGTCAAATATAATCAGTCTAATACGCAATAAGATAAAGCCGATTTCATTAAGCCAGTTTAATTTATTGCTGGCGATTTGGTTGGGAGTGGTTCTAAACTTTGCTTTTTTTCAAAAAATACAAAGCTTGACCCCGTATCAAGGTCCTAAAGTCTACTTGTTTTTAATCGCCACTGTATTGGTGATTGTTGCAGCTTATAACTTCATTTTTCAACTGATCCAATGGAAATGGAATGCAAAAATTTTTGCCTATGTATTAATTTTCATTGGCGGTTTTACTGCATATTTTGTGAATAGTCTGGGAGTGGTGATTTCACCTGAACAAGTTCAGAATATGATGCAAACTGATACGCGTGAAGTCCGGGGCTTATTGTCTTTACGCTTTGTTTTATGGACATTGGCCTTTGTGATTTGCCCGCTCATTTTGGTTGCTTTGGTTCGTATCAAGCCTGAATTTTTCTTATCGAAAGTCACTAAAAAATTCATTAATAGCAGCATTTCATTGTTATTGGTGGGGGGATTGTTATTTCTCTTTTATGTGGATTATGCCGCGATCTTTCGTGAACATCGTTATTTAAAAGGCATGATTTCTCCACAAAATACCATCGCATCGACACTCTCTTATTATCATAAATCTAAACCCGCACAGAATTTGCCTTTAGTCACTTATGGTGAAGATGCCCATTTGCTTCAGCCCGCGGCTAAGCAAAATAAACCAAAATTGATGGTATTGGTGGTGGGTGAAACAGCTCGGGCAGAAAGTTTTTCTTTAAATGGCTATGCCAAAAATACCAATCCTGAACTCTCTAAACTGGATATTATTAATTTTAATCAGGTGAGTTCATGTGGTACGGCAACAGCCGTTTCAGTACCGTGTATGTTCTCTGGAATGCCACGTTCAGATTATGATGAACAGTTGGCCAGTCACCGTGAGGGAATGCTCGATATTGCACAGCGAGCAGGTTATAAAGTGACCTGGATTGACAATAATTCTGGCTGTAAAGGCACCTGTAACCGGGTGGAGCAGTATCAAATTCCACAACAGTTAAAAGATAAATGGTGTGCGAAAGATGGTGATTGTTACGATGAAATTTTGGTGGATAGTTTAAAAACCTATCTTGCGGCTATTCCTGAAAATGACAAAACCCCGCGTTTAATTGTGCTCCATCAAATGGGCAGTCATGGACCGGCTTATTATCAGCGTGCAACTACTGCATTCCAACCGTTTAAACCCAGCTGTGATAGCAATGCGATTCAAGGCTGTAGCAGCACAGAATTATTGAATAGTTATGATAATTCGATTGTATATACCGACCATGTTTTAAGCTCGCTTATTCAGGTATTAAAAGGCAATACCAGCTATCAAACTGGATTCTGGTATTTATCCGATCATGGTGAATCGACAGGGGAACATGGTTTATATTTACATGGTTCACCGTATGCGATTGCGCCAAGCCAACAAACTCATATTCCAATGTTGATGTGGTTTTCACCGGAATGGACTCAACACAATTCTGCACAAATCACTTGCTTAGCAAAGCAAAAAAGCAAAGAATTAAGCCAAGATAACTTGTTCCCAAGTCTATTAAGTCTGCTAGATGTTAAAACCCAAGTTATTGATGAACAAAAAAATATGTTGCAGCAGTGTGAATCAAAAAAGAAAGCGTGAGTTTAAAGCATGACTAAAATATTAATGATTGAAGATGATTTTATGATTGCTGAATCAAGCATGACTTTGTTGAAATATCAGCAATTTGATGTGGAGTGGGTCAATAATGGGATTGATGGTTTAAAAAAACTGACCCAAGAAAAATTTGATATTGTCTTGCTCGACCTTGGTTTACCGATGATGGATGGCATGCAGGTGTTGAAACAAATTCGTCAGCAATGGTCAAATTTACCTGTTCTGATTATTTCCGCACGTGATCAATTACAAAACCGTGTCGATGGCTTGAACAGTGGGGCCGATGACTATTTGATCAAGCCCTATGAGTTTGATGAATTGGTGGCGCGCATTCATGCTTTGTTACGCCGTAGCGGTGCAGAATTAGCCCTTCAAGACAGCCCAGAAATCCTTCGTTATGGCGATTTGGTTCTGGATGTGGAGCAGCATATTGCCAAGTTTAAGGGACAATATATCGACATTTCTAATCGTGAATGGGCTATTTTGATTCCTTTAGTCAGTCATCCGAACAAGATTTTTTCTAAAGCCAATTTAGAAGATAAATTGTATGATCTGGATAGCGAAGTGAGCAGTAATACCATTGAGGTCTATGTGCATCATTTACGTGCCAAACTGGGTAAAGATTTCATTCGCACCATTCGCGGGTTAGGCTATCGACTCGGATAACTATAAGGTCAGCAACTGGTGCAATCACAGTATTCATTAAAAAAACGCCTGATCATTTATATTTCTGTTTTTAGTATTGCCTTGGGCTGCTTGCTGATTTTTTCTGCTTATCGGATTGCACTGGAAGAAATTAATGAAGTTTTAGATGCGCAGATGCAAAATTTGGCAGAACGCGTCGCTATGCATGATCCTGAACCGGTTAAAAGCCAGTTTGATCCATCCAAGCATTATCATGAACAAGATTTATTTGTTGATGTCTGGGCTTATGCCAATCAAGATCATAAAACGCATGATTTAGATTTGTTGATCCATCCTGTTCATAAAGCAGGATTTTATACCCACAAAACCGCACAGGACATTTGGCATACTTATGTTTTACCTTTAGAGCATTATCAGGTTCAGGTTAGCCAGCAGCAATCGACTCGGCAGCGTTTGGCATTAGAGCTTGCTGGTAGTATGTTTATTCCTTATCTGCTGTTTATGCCTGTTGTGATTTGGGGGTTAAGCTGGATTATTAGCCGCAGTTTACAGCCACTGGATGATTTTAAAGCTGAATTGGCGCAACGCGATTCAGATGAATTAAGTGCCATCCAACTCAGTGATTATCCTGTAGAAATTGTTCCAACCATTACTGAAATGAATCATTTGTTTGAGCGTATTTCACATTCGCAACAGGAACAGCGACAATTTATTGCCGATGCCGCACATGAATTACGCACGCCCATCACTGCATTAAATTTACAAATGCAAATTCTGTTAAAACAATTTCCAGAAGATCACAATTTACAGAATTTGAGTAAGGGATTAATCCGGATTCAACATCTGGTCAGCCAGTTACTCAATCTGGCTAAACAAGATGCTTCAATTTTGAATGTGGAAACTAAACAGCAGTTTTTACTCAATCAGGTGGCAGCCAATTGCGTTGAACAGTTGATTCATTTAGCTATGCAAAAAGAAATTGATTTGGGCATGGAGCGACAAGAAGATGTACTGCTGAATAGCCAAGAATCAGCCGTTCATTCCATTATTTTTAATCTGATTGATAACGCGATTAAATACACACCGAATCAGGGGGTGATTAATGTTTCTGTATTTGAACAAAATGGTTTTGCCATGGTTCAAGTTGAAGATAGTGGACCGGGGATTGCCCCCGAGTTACACCAGCAGATTTTGAAACGTTTTTATCGTATTCATCATCATTTAGAAATAGGCAGCGGTTTGGGACTTTCTATTGTTGATAAAGCCACGGAACGATTGGGTGGCAGCATCTCTTTTTCAAGGAGTGAAAGTCTGGGCGGTTTACAGGTGAATGTGCAATTGCCATTGGTTAAGCAAATTTAAAACTCCATCATTCTGGAGAAGATGGAGTAATAGGAAAACGCTTGTAGTTAAATAAATAAAAAACCACATTGACCAGCCAGATAATCCATGCTGTCCACAGGTTATGACTGAGAAAATGCGCTCCACGCATCATCTGTGCCCAACCCATGGCAAACCCTAAAATACAGCCCGAGATTAGAAAAAAGTAGGCGCGCTTTTTATCAGATTGGCGAAACACAGCATAGCCTGCCATGAGCGCAAAGCCGGTTGAGGCATGACCACCCGGGAAACAATGTCCTTTGCTGGCGGAAAAATCCCAAAAGAAGCCTTGAGAGGTGGGAATCGTGATATTCCAGGGGCAGGCGTGGGCAGATTGAGATTTTAACAATCCAATGATCGAGGTCGAGAGAATGACCATGCAAAAGAAATAGCCATAGGTCCAGCGTAACGGTTTTAATTTTTCAACTTTAAACGAAGCCAGCCAGATAATAAAAAAACTGATATAGACCAAAATGATCAGATCTTTCACATAACGGTGATTCAGCTCGGCTAGATACCAGTTATCACGCAATAAAAATTTCCCCGATTCACTCACCCACGGATGAATCAGGGCAAGATCCAGTGATCCACCGATAGGAAAGAATATCCAGAGCATGCAAAAACTGATGACCAAGAAGCAGCCTTGGTAGAGGAGGAAGCGTTGCTTGTCGTGCATAAAAAAGATCGATTGATTTTATTTCAGCGATTACACCAAGCAAAACTTAATTTAGACTTAAGCTATGGCTGAATAGGGGGCTAAATCCCTAGAAAATTGAGTGAGGGTGCAAAATAATTTTGTGCTGTATCGTGATAAGCATATGCAAGAAACAGCATAATCATTCAGGTCTTCAATGCTACATTAGCCCACAAGATCTGTGAGGTATTAATATGACGATTCGTGCGGTTTTATTTGATCTGGATAATACCTTAACCCATCGTGATCAAAGTATTTTGGCATATAGCCAACATCTGGCTCGTACATATCAGTATCACTTACTGCATGCTGAAATAAGCCAGATTCAGTTGATTATCCGCCGTATTGATAATGGTGGCTACCCTAAAAAAGAGCTGTTAACCCATCCGAGTATTGCGGCTTCCGTAGCTTATGCTTTACAGCAAGAACTGACGTGGAAAAACTTACCTGACTTGGAAGAGTTATCACAATTCTGGTTTCAGCAATTTGGATTGTCTGCTGTTGCCATGCCAGGTGCGAATCATCTGTTGTCCGATCTAAAACAGCAGGGTTATAAACTGGCAGTAGTTTCCAATGGTGGACATGCCACGCGTTTAACCATTTTGCAAGGCTTGGGTTTTAGCCATTATTTTGACGAAATTGTCAGTTCTGAATTGGTCGGGATGAGTAAACCGAATCCTGAAATTTTTCTTCATACCAGCCGTCAATTGGCTGTTGAGTCGCAACATTGTCTTTTTATTGGTGATCATCCAGTGAATGATATACAAGGCGCAACCCAAGCGGGTATGAATGCTCTGTGGCTGCAAGGTTTTCATGAGGTTGAAGATCATCAGCCGATGAATACGATTCAAAATTTAGCTGAAATTAAGCAATATTTATAAGGTTGATTATTACTTATCTATTCTTAGAAATAGAAGTGACATCTATATAGATAAAAAAAGCGACTCTTTCGAGTCGCGCTGAAAATCGTAATTAAGTTTAAAGATCAGGTTTAAGAATCAGGTTTAAAATTTAAGCTTTAAAACATGGTGTCTTCTGAATTAGCAGAAATTTTATGAATAGACAAATCCGCACCACGAAATTCATCTTCTTGGGATAAGCGGATGCCCATGGTGATTTTGAGTGCACCGTAAACCAGAAAGCCGCCAGTAAGTGCAATCGAGATTGCGAGGAGTGTACCAATGATTTGCGAAATCATGGAAACATTGCCCAGGCCACCTAACCATTGTTGTCCGAAAACACCCACGGCCAAGCCACCAAATGTTCCACATACGCCATGCAATGGCCAAACGCCCAAGACGTCATCGACTTTAAGTTTATTTTGGGTATAGGTAAAGAGTTTCACGAAGATCACGCCTGCAACTGCTCCAATTATAAGCGCTCCAACCGGATGCACCACATCAGAACCTGCACAAATCGCCACCAAACCTGCCAAAGGACCATTGTGTAAAAAGCCGGGGTCATTTTTGCCCATGAAGTTGGCAGCAATGGTTCCACCGACCATCGCCATGAGTGAGTTAATCGCAACCAGACCTGAAATAGCGTCTAAACGTTGCGCGCTCATCACATTAAAACCAAACCAGCCCACGATTAAGATCCATGAACCCAAAGCCAGAAAAGGAATGGAAGAGGGTGGATGTGCACTTACTCGGCCATCTTTTTTATAACGGCCATAACGCGCACCAAGTAAAAGCACCGCCACTAAAGCCATCCATCCGCCCATGGCATGCACCACCACAGAACCGGCAAAGTCATGGAAACTTGCACCAAATGTACTTGCTAACCATTTTTGCAATCCCAAATTGCCATTCCAGGCAATGCCTTCAAAAAAAGGATAGATTAAGGCGACCAATAATAAGGTGGCAATCGCTTGTGAACGCATTTTGGCACGTTCGGCAATACCGCCAGAAATAATGGCAGGAATGGCCGCAGCAAAAGTCAGCAGGAAGAAACAGCGCATCAGGTTATAGCCATGATCCGCAGCTAAGGTTGCGCCAATATGGAAAAAATGTTGTCCATAAGCAATGTAATAGCCCACAAAAAAGTAGGCGATGGCTGAAATGGAAAAATCAGTCAGAATTTTGCTCAGTGCATTGACCTGGTTTTTATGTCGTACTGTGCCCAGCTCCAAAAATGCAAAACCTGCATGCATGGCTAAAACTAAAACTGCACCAAGAAGGAGAAAGAGTAAATCTATATTTTGCATATTTTAGCCCCATTTTAGTGCTGTTTTTCACAAAAAGAAGATCAGTATATCGAGGCTTAGGATTTGAGGAAGAGCTTTGAAAAAGGGAAATATTGATAATTCATGCAAAAAAATGCTCAAGACTCGATATAAAGCAAAGCATGATTTTTAGATGCATTTCATGCACCAATTTAAGGCAAGAGATTTAAATTAAAGTATATATAAATATATGATTAGTAAATTAAATTTAGGACTTGTGGTTTTGTCTATTTTTTCGGCTTTTTCTCCGAGCACTGAATAGTGGCAATGTTATTGATCTAAAATATTAAAAATAATTTAAAGATAAAGTAAGCAATGCATTTTGATGAAGCAATTTTAGCTGCTTTTATTAGCAATTATGGTGCTCTTTGAAAAAATTACTCTTATTTGAAATCTGCGAAATCTAAATGAAAGATGAGCAAAATAAAAATAAAGTAGGAGCAACTGAATTTCTTTAAAGCAAACAAGATGAATAATTAATCAATATGGGATACAAAACCTATAACGAAATGGTAGTTTTGGTTTTGCGTTCAAAGTGTTAACTCTAGAAGATAAGTCTTCATTTTATATTATATTTTAGGATTTAATAATGAAGCGGAGTATGCTTGCGTTAATGGCATTGGTTGGGTTTAATTATTCATTTGCAGCAGAAGGTACACAGTTTGATTGGGGTTATGCAAAACAGACTGCACCGGCACAATGGGGCAAGATTAAACCTGAATATCAAGCCTGCGAAGGAGTCAATCAAGCACCGATTAATATTGATCAAACCATATCGGCAAAACTACCGGCTTTAAAATTAAATTACAGTTCAAAAGCGGATACGATTATTAATAATCATCGGACCGTGCAAATTAATTTTGCCGAGGGCAATACCCTAGAATTAGATCATAAACGCTTTCATCTCAAACAATTTCATTTACATAGTCCAAGCGAAAATACCATTAAGGGCAAAAGCTTTGCCATGGAAATGCATTTGGTGCATGCCACTGAACAAGGCGAGTTAGCCGTTATTGCTGTGATGTTTGACGAAGGTCAGGAAAATAAAAAACTGAAAAAACTCTGGAAAGAATTGCCGAAAAAAGCAGGCAATGCCGTACAGTTGAAACATCAAGATTTAGCTGCTGCCTTCTTACCTGAAAAATTAGATTATTATCGTTTTAATGGTTCGCTCACCACGCCACCGTGTTCTGAAGGTGTACGCTGGATTGTACTTAAAGATATTCAACAAGCTTCGAAACAACAAATTCAGGCATTTTCAAGTTTGCTGGAACATCCGAATAACCGGCCGGTACAACCGACCAATGCACGCTTGGTGCTTGAATAATTTTTTCCCCATAAAAAAAAGCAGATCTTATGATCTGCTTTTTAAATACTTTCAGCTTTAATGCAAAATTTTATCCAGGAACTGCTGAGCGCGTTCGCCACGCTTCGTATTAAAGAATTCATCTTTAGTACAATCTTCTACAATTTTGCCCTGATCCATAAAGATCACACGGTTCGCCACCTGACGCGCAAAGCCCATTTCATGCGTGACACACATCATGGTCATACCTTCTTTGGCCAGTCCCACCATCACATCTAAAACTTCGGTAATCATTTCAGGATCAAGTGCGGAGGTTGGTTCATCAAACAGCATGGCAATTGGATCCATACTCAAGGCACGGGCAATGGCAACACGTTGCTGCTGTCCGCCGGAAAGTTGTGCAGGGAATTTATCTGCCTGAGCACTCAGTCCAACTCGCTCTAAATACGCCAAGCCTTTTTTCTTGGCTTCGGCTTCAGAACGTCCCAAAACTTTAATCTGTGCAATGGTCAAGTTCTCGGTAATGGTTAAATGCGGAAACAGTTCAAAATGCTGAAACACCATACCTACACGGCTGCGCAACTGGTTTAAATTGGTTTTTGGGTCTTTAATCGAAATCCCATCGACCACAATGTTTCCTTGCTGGAAGGCTTCCAGCCCATTGACGGTTTTAATCAGGGTGGATTTCCCCGAACCAGAAGGACCACAGACCACCACAACTTCACCTTGGCGAATTTGTGTGCTGCAATCTGTGAGTACCTGAAATTTATCGTACCATTTACTCACGTTCTGAATGTCGATCATCACTTTGTTATCATTCATACGCGTAACCTTCTTTGTAATTTTTTAACCGCATACGTGGCCAAAAGACTAATGGTAAAATACACCAGCCCTGCAAATAAAATGTACTGGGTCAGCAGCGACATTAGGTCACCACGGACATAGTTGGTTCTGAAAAAGTCCAGTAAACCGATGGCATACACCATGGTTGAATCCTGAAATAAAATAATGGTTTGCTGTAGGAGCAGGGGCGTCATTTTACGAAAGGCTTGCGGCAAGATAATGAGACGCATCGATTGCCCATAACTCATGCCTAAAGCCGAAGCTGCTGCCGATTGTCCACGTGGAATCGACTGAATGCCGGCACGCACAATTTCAGAAAAGTAGGCAGCTTCAAATAGCATGAATGCCACAATACTGGATACCAAGGCGGTATCGATGGTCAGGTAATTTCCCGTGACTGCGGTATAAATAAAAGGCACCGCAAAGTAGAACCACATCAACACCAATAGCAAGGGAATGGAGCGAAACAGGTTCACATAGCCTTGTGCAATCCAGTTCAACACTTTAATGGAAGATAAACGCATTAAAGCTAAAATGGTGCCAATCAGAATACCACCCACGGTTGCAATACAGACCACTTTTAAAGTGATACTAAAGCCATGCCATAAGGCAGGACCCGAGAGTTGCAAGTCATTTAAAAATGCAGAGAGCCATTCCATCATTTACCTCCTGCAATTAAACCGGGCACATGTAAGCGTCTTTCCAGCAGAGTCATTGCCGAGATTAAACAGACGTTAATCACAATGAAAATCACGGTCACAATGGTGTAAATCTCGATGGTGTTTTGCGTGTATTCACTGATGGTTTTCATCTGGGAAATAATTTCTGCCACTCCCACCAGTGAAGCAACCGAGGTGTTTTTTACACAGTTGGTCAGCTCTGAACTGAGCGGTGGCAAAATGGTACGAAAAGACTGCGGTAAAATAACGTAGCGATAGAGCTGGGCCGTACTAAAACCCATGGCATAACCGGCATTCACCTGTCCAACCGGCAAGGCTTCAATCCCGGTACGCACCTGTTCACACACCCGTGCAGCGGTAAATAAACCCAAACCGACACTGGCTGAGATCAGCGCTGTAGTATTGGCACCTAGGTCATTGATCCACCAGTCTCGGATGGCTGAGGGCAAAAAATTGGGTACCACATAAAACCAGATAAATAATTGAATCAGCAACGGTACATTACGGAAAATAGTGACATAAGCGGTACCAATCGCGCGTGCAGTTTTGTTCGGTAAAGTCCGCATGATGCCCAGAATACTGCCCAAAACCATGGCAATGCTCCACGCGACCAGGGCAATCACCAACAACCAGCCCAGACCCACTAAAACCCATTGCAAATAGGTACTATCACCGACTCCTGTGGATTGCCACAAAACACTCCAATTCCAACTATAATTCATAGTGACTCCACCGAAGAATCAGGTAAAAATCCACGTTTACCTGACCTTGAAAGTATGTTGTTTTAAAGTTTATTGATCGCGATCGTGCGGTGTAGCAATTAACGCTTTAAGCTGATCTGACATTTTGAAGTTTAGATTAATATTTTTTGGTGGAATCGGTTGCTGGAACCATTTCTCGTACATTTTGTTGATTTCACCGGAACTATAAGTGGCTTTAATCGCATCATCGACCACTTGTTTAAAGCCCGTGTCGCCTTTACGCAGCATACAGCCATAAATTTCGTGAATTGGGGCTGTCCCGACAATTTCCCACTTATTTGGATCAGCGGCTTTGGATTTTTCCCCTGCCAGCAAGATGTCATCCATCATAAATGCTGCAGCACGTCCGTTTTGTAGCATCAAGAATGATTCTGCATGGTCTTTGGCAGAAATAATTTCACCAATCCCGAGTTCCTGCTGATGCTGGCGAATATAACGTTCAGAGGTTGTTCCGGCTGTAGTGACCAGTTTTTTACCTTTCAGATCAGTGAAATCTTTCACCCCTGAATCTTTAGCCGTAAGTAGGCGAGAACCCACTTCAAAGAAGCCCACCGAGAAATCGACTTGTTGCTGACGTTCTTTGTTATTTGTGGTTGAACCACACTCTAAATCGACCGTGCCATTTGAAACCAGCGGAATACGATTTTGACTGGTGACCAGGTTATAGCGAATTTTTAAGTCCGGCATATTCAGTTTTTGTTTAACGGCCTCGACCACTTTTAATTGCAGGTCATGGGCATAACCGACCGGTTGATTTGGATTGTCTGCAATATAAGAGAACGGAATAGAAGAATCGCGATAGCCCAGCACAATGGTGCCGGATTTTTTAATCTTATCCAGCGTGCCAGAGGTAGTTGCATCGCCAGTGGTTTTTTCGCCCGATGCAGGAGCTTTATTGTCGCTACAAGCGCTTAGTCCAAGCATCAGTGCGCTTGCACAAAGTAAAGAGGTCATAGTGCGTTTAGGTGACATATTGAAAACTCCATTTCTATTATTAATCATCATTTGTTTTGGATTTAAACCGATGATTCATTCATCAGCTTGAGATAACAAATGACACTTTTTGTTGCGTTTATTTTTAATCTTGGCTTTCATCTTAATCGAGTTTCTATTCAAGGCTCAAGCAAGATTTTTTACCGTTTTGTTAATGATAAATATTGAGGAAATAACCAGTTTTTAGTCAAAACTCCGTATAACAACTGACTTTAACTACAGCAGGAAGCATGCCAGAGGAAGTTTATAATTGAGACTTGTGACTAAAATTTAAGGTAGCTTAATTTAAACAAAAGATACAACTATTCAGATCACTTGGAAATTTATCTTAACATCTGACTATTAAGCGCTTTGGCCCAACGACAAGATTGGCAACGTGAACATTTCTGATCTGGCTTGAAAATATAATCGACATAACCGCAATGCATGCAGGCATAGTAGGTTTTCGGTTCTACTTGAGTGGTTTGCTGATACTGTTTGGGGAAAAGGGGGAGACCGTAACGAATTTCATCGGGCTTAAACAACAAAATACTAAAGTTACCGTCGGTTTCCAGCAAGCCGGCACGAACCTGACCTAAATGTTCGATGCCTTGCTGACGCATTTCCGCAAAGAATTCATCATGCGACATTTTACCGCGTTTAATCTTGTCCAGAACCAGCATGCCGTCTTCCACAATATAGAGCGACTTTCCTTCGATTAAGTCTTCAAAAGGCTGGTATTTCATCATCAGCCAGGTGGTCAGGCGGTAAAGTGTGATCACAATACTCATGATCAGCAGGGCTTGAATCAGCGGCAGGTCTTCGGTGAACATCGGGTCACCGGCAATGGAACCGAGAGATAAAATAATCGCCAGCTCAAAAATGGAGAGTTGCCGAATACCCCGTTTACCGGTTAAGCGCAGAAAGATCATGATCATGCTAAACATGAGAATTACGCGTATGGTGATTTCTGCGGCAAATGTCCAAGTGGTGTCATGAATAAAGAGAGTTGCCCAATCCATGGATGTCGTTCCTTTCCATTATTCGTTTATTCATCTTTTTATACTATGCCCGAGTAAAGCAGGGCGTATGTTTATAATTCGGTAAAGAACTGCCAGTATTTGAGTAACTTAGTTCATTTAAAATAACCGGTATGACACAATAAAAAATGAATCATCCCATAATTAAATGGGTCCTTTTAACTCTTGCCTCGCTTTAGATTGCTTGCTGTTATCTGTCATTGGGTCAGGAATATTGCTATAGTTTTTCTTTTGCTTTTTTCCTCGCTATGTCTTTCGATTTAAAAACCACTGTTCAGCCAGATGCAGAGCTTTCGCCACAACAAAAAAAGCTGAATCGCCTGATTGAAAAAATTGAACAGCAGAAAATAGACTTGGCAACTTGGGAAAAAGCTCAAGCCGACATTCAACAACATGCACGTAAAACTCTTGTGCCAGTTTATAACGAATTACATACTGTATTGTTTCAGCAGCTTGAACAGTTATGGAAACACTTACATGGCGGTGAATTTTCAAAAGCAGAAGTCGTGAAGCTTGATGAAAAAATCCAAAACCTTGCAGCATACTTAAAAGATTCAAAAGCCTTGTCAGCGCAACAAGCCAATACAGTCGAAGAAATTGATAGCTTTTACCAGCAACATACAGAACATACAAATGCGAAGAAAATCAAGAAAAAGCCCTTCGTTGAAACAGGTTTTGTGTCTGAAAGCGTTGAATCAGGTGAAGACGAAACAGTATTTGATAGCTTCGATGATTGGGACAATACAAAGCATGAACAGCAACGTGAACACGCCAAACTCAAAAAACAGCAAGAGAAACGCGAGCAAGCTCAGAAAATGGCAGAGCAATCTTTAAAAACTGTGTATTTGAAAATTGCGTCGAGTATTCACCCTGACCGTGAGCAAGATGAAAGCAAGAAACTTGAAAAAACGGAAATGCTGCAGCATGCCAATGCCGCTTATGAACAGCAGGATTTGTTCTATTTGCTGAAACTGCAAATCCAGATTGAGCAGAATAGAGGTACTTCACAAAAGGGTTTAAGCGCGGAGCAAGTGAAGTTTTATAAATTAGCTTTAGATGCACAAAGTCAAAAACTTGATGATCGAATAAATGACATTATTGATTCACTGGTTTGGTCAGAGAATGCCAAAATTGCAGTGAAAAAGTCCAAAGGGAAGGTTCAAATTTCTGACTTATATAAGCAAATTGATGCAGATACTTCATCTTTAAAGCAGCAGGTAAAATGGGAAAAAGAACGGCTTAAATATATGAGTCGAGTGAAAGGGTTGGAGATGTTATTGGAGAATGGGGCACTTTAGTTCCCCCCCTTGTGAAGTAATGCTTCTCATCCCATAGGGAAAGGGAGCAGTACGTGATTTTATGCCATCATAAATTTAAAAATGGATGTTCCCTCACTGCTGTCCCATAGTTTGATTTAAATAAAAAAACCTGAGTCCGAACAGTTAAAATATGAGTGCAAACAAACACTTTAACGACCAGGATTCAGGTTTTGTCACATCAGAATACCGTATTTCATCAGTTAATTAAACCAGTCTTACGACAAGATTTTGAACGGCTTGCTAAACAACATCA
>NZ_SJXH01000023.1 GCF_004336635.1 Acinetobacter sp. ANC 4862 | reverse complement strand
AACGATTATGGCGGAGCGTTAAATATGAAGAGGTGTATCTCAAAGCCTACAGCAATGTTTTGGATGCGAAGAAGCAATTAAACGCATATTTTGAATTTTATAATTTGAAACGACCTCATTCGAGTCTGGACAAAATGACTCCAGATGAGTTTTACTATGACCAGCTACCACAACAAAATAAGGTAGCTTAACTAGAGCAGAGTATCACTTATAAATAAGCTTTTAGTTGTTCAAACATGTGGGACCACCTCTATATCATAAAGCAGAAAAAAACTCTTCTTGATTCTTCTTAACTTTACAAAAAAATTATAAATTTTGTTTAACTTCATGAATTAATTTACTTATATCTTTATTTATATGGACTTCCCTTCTAATTGATCTAAAACGGCAAGTCATCTTCAAAGCCCTCTCATTGCAGAGGGTTTTTTATTGTCTAAAACAATTATTTCCAGAAAATCGATAGAAATAATAAATCTATTTTTTCGATTATTTTTATGAAAAAGTACGGTTTTACCAATTTTAAGATATTTCGTATTCTAGCTTCACAAGATAAGCAATCCCAGAAACGAGCTAGAGGAAATATCTCATGAGTTTAATCAATACTGAAGTAAAGCCATTCAATGCAACAGCTTATAAAAATGGTGAATTCATTCAAGTGTCTGAAAAAGACATGATCGGTAAATGGTCAGTGGTGTTCTTCTATCCTGCAGACTTCACTTTCGTTTGTCCAACGGAATTAGGCGATTTAGCTGATAACTATGCTGAATTCCAAAAAATGGGCGTTGAGATTTATTCAGTATCGACTGATACCCACTTTACCCATAAAGCTTGGCATGACAGCTCAGACCAAATCAAAAAAATCCAATATACAATGATTGGCGATCCAACCTGGACTTTGACGAAAAACTTTGAAGTTCTGATTGAGTCTGAAGGCTTGGCTGACCGTGGTACTTTCGTGATTGACCCTGAAGGTAAAATCCAGATTGTTGAAATCAATGCCGGTGGTATTGGTCGTGATGCACAAGAGCTTCTGCGTAAAGTGAAAGCGGCTCAATATGTCCATGCGCACCCAGGTGAAGTTTGCCCGGCAAAATGGAAAGAAGGGGATGCGACACTTGCTCCTTCAATCGATTTGATTGGTAAAATTTAATCTCAAGTTAAAATACTCTCCCCAAAAATCCAGGACTTAGCTCCTGGATTTTTTATCGGTAAAATTTAATAAATAAAGCGAGATTGCTAGGCTATTTGCCGCTCAATTTTTGGGTCTTCATCTTTAATGAGTGATTTCTACATGACTTTATTTTTTAGAGGAGTTTCTTATGAACGATTTAAAGCAACTCAGACTTTTTTAAAGGAATACAACTCCAATGGCACTTCGCTCAACAGGATTAGACTGAATGGAGTGAATAGCTGGCTTCACGATTGGAAAAGGTGATCCGGATTAAAAGCCATTTATGCAGATTTCTATCATTTTAAAATAGTCAGGAGATTATCCTATGCTTGGGACGCTGTATATTGCTCATGCGCTAGGCTGGTGACTTTAAAAGTTTTAAGATAAATCCATATTATTTCCTAGTGATAGGAGCTTTGAAATGAAAAAAATTATTGGCGTTTACCGTAACCAGAACATGCATTGGGTGGGTGATGGCTTTCCTGTTAAAAACCTGTTTTCTTATGATCGTTTAGGGCAGGCGATTAGTCCATTTTTACTCTTGGACTATGCAGCACCATATCATTTTAGCCCGACCACACAGCAGCATGGGGTCGGTTCACATCCGCATCGTGGTTTTGAAACGGTGACGCTGGCCTATCAAGGTGGGGTTACTCACAAAGATTCAGCAGGTGGCGGCGGTCAGATTAAAACTGGCGATGTGCAGTGGATGACTGCGGGTGCAGGTTTGGTGCATGAAGAGTTTCATTCTGAAGAATTCGCCAAGAATGGTGGCTTGTTTGAAATGGTGCAGCTTTGGGTGAATTTGCCTGCGGCAGACAAGATGACCGCACCTAAATATCAGGCGATTGAAGCACAAGAGATTCCAGTCATTGAACTTGAGGAAGGTGCGGGACATCTGCGGGTGATTGCCGGTCGCTATATAGACGATCATGTAGAGCATTCAGGTCCTGCCTCTACTTATAGCCCTGTAAATGTATGGGATGGTGAATTGAAAGCAGAACAGGTGCATCATATTCATGTACCTGTAGACCACAATGTACTGGTTGTGGTGCTATCCGGTGAAATGCAGTTGAATGGAACGCAGCACGTTCAAGGTAGTTCCATTGTCCTGTTTGCTCAAGATGGTGAAGCCGATATTCAGCTGCAAGCGATTAAAGACAGCAAATTCCTGGTGCTCACTGGTCAACCTTTGAATGAGCCCATTCAAGGCTATGGTCCATTTGTGATGAATACCAAAGATGAAATCGTGCAAGCCTTTAATGATTTTAACAATGGCAAATTCGGTGAAATCCCGGTTGCCAGTTAATTTTGGCCATTCATTGCTCATTCAAGAAATAAAGAAGCCCCTAAAATATTTAGGGGCTTTTTGCGAAATAAATTTTGTTGTTTTTACAGCATTTGCATAGTTATAGGGTGGTGATAGTGGATATGATAGTCAAATTATTATGTGATGCATCATAGTGATATTTTATGCTTTTGTAAAACGATTGTTATAATATTGGTTAATATATATATTCTTTTTTAAAGGGTTTTTTAAATTTATTTGTAAAAATTTTAATAATTTCTTGTGTTTATTTTAGATTTTTTCTATGTAAATAAATGTAAAAATTTTTAGGATCTCCATCATGATGAGTTTTGTTAAAAAAACATATTCTGGAAGATTTTAATACCGCTTTTTAATCTCGCTTGGTTCATAATTTCAATAATCTTATGTGTAACTGACGGATAATAATTTTGGATATTGCAGTTATTGGTAGTGGCATGGCTGGGCTAGCTGCCGCCAGAATTCTTAAAGATGCAGGGCATAGTATAACTATTTTTGAAGCCTTGCCTGGACGTGGTATGGATAGCCATAGCATTGAATTTGAAGGCGGTTTAATTGATGCGCCCTTGCGTGTAATGAATCCTCATTTGTGGAAAAACACCCTTAGTTTGGCGACATATTTGGGTATCCCCACTTTCCCGGTGCGTACCTATATGGCATGCAGCTGGTTGTTTGAAGACCGCACTGAAACATGGCTGACCACCACGCGTAGTCGAATTGGTAACTTTCCGATTATTAACAACCGTAAAGGGCTTCAACAATACGGTTGGCGCTTGGTCAAAGGCATGCTGCAACTGAAAGCGGCCATCACTCGATTCTTCAAATCAAAGAATCAAGATATTACCTTGGCTGAATTTATAAATAATAATGATATTGAAGAAGTATTCTGGCATGGCGCAGTCATGCCGGTGCTCTATACCATTTGTACCTGTAACCCGAAAACCATTGGCGAATGGCCGGCAAAACCTTTATTGACGTTCTTGCGTCAATTGACCGATGGCGATGCTTTGCTGCGTCTTCAGGGTGGCACACCAGCGTTGGTAGACAAGCTGATTGAAGGCATTGAAATTCATAATAGCTCTGCCATTACCCAGGTCAAAGAACAAGAAAATGGTGTTTTAGTTGAAAATGCGTTATGTGAGCAACGCATTTTTGACCGTGTCATTGTGGCGACACCGACCAATAAAATTGAAACGTTTTTAAATAATGAACAATTTGCAGATGATATTGAGCTGTTAAAGAAATTCAAGTTTGAACAGGGTCAATTGGTGATTCACACCGATCAAACCGTGATGCCACCCAAGCGTAAAGATTGGGCGGTACTCAGTTATATGATGGATCGTAAATTTACCCGTCAACAGTTCACGGTATGGTTGAATTCGGTTGAGCCAAGTCTGGTCGGTAAAAATCCGGTATTCCAGACTTGGCAACCGGTGACTGATATTGATCCTAAAAAAATCATTTCCAGCGTTACCTTAACTCGTGCTGTGGTGGACTCACAAACCGTGGCTTTAAATAAAGAGCTGCAACAACGCCATAAAGATCTCAACCGTAAAGTGTTCTATTGTGGTTCTTGGTCTTGCGATGGTTTGCCACTTTTAGAATCGGCAGTGACTTCAGCAATTCATATTGCGGAAATTCTTAATGCCCCATTGCCGTTTATGGGATTAAAACCTAAAGTTGAGGTTGCCCCACAACTCGGCTACTAATACATGAAATGGCTTCAAACGATTCAGCAGCAGTTTTCACAACATAAGTATGCGATTAACGCAAAACAGTTAGGGGACGATGCTGAACTCGCTTGGAGTAATTTGGGCTATTGGGATGATGCAGCGTCATCCTATCCCGATGCTTGTCGTCAATTGGCAGATCAGTTGGCGCAAGCAGTCCATTTAACTTCAAATGACAGATTGCTCGATTTAGGCTGTGGGCAGGGCGCAAGTCTGCTTCATTGGCAGCAGCAATATCATGTTCAACACATTGAAGCTGTGGAATTACAATCCAGTTGTGTGATTCAAATTCAAAAACATCTTCTTCAAATTACTGCAATTCACCCATACTCTTTTTTAAATTTAAAACAGATTCAGTTCAAATCTG
This sequence comes from Acinetobacter sp. ANC 4862, assembly GCF_004336635.1. Classification (GTDB taxonomy): domain Bacteria; phylum Pseudomonadota; class Gammaproteobacteria; order Pseudomonadales; family Moraxellaceae; genus Acinetobacter. The sequence goes on along the minus strand of NZ_SJXH01000023.1, from coordinate 48,797 downwards.
GCTTTGATGTGGTGCTGTGTATCGACGCTGCCTATCACTCAAATTTGAATTTATTTCTCGATTCAGTCGGGAGTGTTTTAAATTCAAATGGCAGACTGGGCTTTCATTATCTAATGTTGTCTGATCAATGGTTGGATTTAAATTCATTCCAAAAGAAAAAGTATCAGTGGTTGTTAAAAGCAGCGGATGTGAATTTAAATAATTTAATGACGGAATCAGTCCTGAAACAAACTTTGCAGAGCTATGATTTTGAGGGTATTGAAATCCGTGATTTATCTGAAGAAGTTTTACAGGGTTTTGCAAAATATTTTCACAAATTGCAGCAATTACCCCAACAGCCTACAGATTTGGATGCATTTAAAATTCGCATGACAGCAAAATTATGTGCCAAGCTTTATGCAGATGGTTGGGTCAAGTATGTGCAAATCAGCGCGAAAAAATAATAAGCACTGACATTTTAGCTAGTCTTTGAAAAGCCAAAGTCCAGAAACAACAAAGCCTCACTAAAAAGCGAGGCTAAGTATAAAATGGTGCCGGCACACGGATTCGAACTGTGGACCTACTGATTACAAGTCAGTTGCTCTACCAACTGAGCTATGCCGGCAACGTGGGATGAATAATAGCGAATTTTGTTAAAAACGCAAGCCAAAAAATGAGCGATTGAATTGCATTCATATTTTTTGATATTTTGAAGAATCAAAAAAATGTATCGACGTAAAACAATCTTTCAATTTTAGCAGTGTTATTTATTCCTTAAAATTTGATATAAATCTTCAGCACATTCTTCTAATGTTAATGCCATGTCGATTTGCATTTGTGGCTTGAGTTCATCTGCGAGCTTTCTCCATTGTTCAATTAAACGTATGGCTTTCTGAACTTTATGTTTATTAATATCTTTGGCAATGGTTGGGGTATAACCCCCACGTTTCGCATTCTTGATCTGTTTTACATAATTATGGCTGGTATTCATGCTTACTCCCGAATAGCAGTTTTTTATATGTTGAATGTGATTTTATGATTTGATTGAAGGTGCTGTAATACGATTATTATCAGCAGAATATTGCAGCTTGATGATAATTTTTTTTATTGTTATTTTTATCGTTGCTTGATTCGAAATTTTAAATAAGAAGATTAAGAAATTATTTATAGTCATGCATAAAAATTTTGAAAATAAATGAACCGAATAGGGTGCTAAGCGATTTTATAAGCAATAAAAAAGACCTAAATCGTTCGATTTAGGTCTTTTTTAAATTCTGGCGGTGAGAGAGGGATTCGAACCCTCGATACGCGCAAACGTATACACACTTTCCAGGCGTGCTCCTTAAGCCACTCGGACACCTCACCATTGCGCCGCGATGATAACCAAAAAAATGAACTCTGCCAAGTTGAAACAATTGATTTAAAGCAAAAGTTTTTTCTCGGTGATATGATGGCGAAAAAATTGTGTCTACAAACGAAGACAAAATATGCAAAGTACTGCAAAGAAAGCCGCCTTACCTGTGATTACCCTCGCAGCACTTGGGGTTGTATTCGGAGACATTGGTACCAGTCCATTGTATGCCCTTCGGCAATGTTTCCTCACCGCCCATCTCGCTATCACTGAAGCCTCCGTGCTTGGAATTTTATCGCTAATCTTTTGGTGCATGATGCTGACGATTAGTTTCAAATACGTCACCCTCATTATGCGTGCAGACAATAATGGTGAAGGCGGGATTATGTCGTTATTGGCATTGAACCTGCGGACCTCACGTATTGCCGAGAACAAAAAGATTTATCTGATCGCTTTAGGCTTTATTGGTGCATCACTGTTCTTTGGTGATGGCATCATTACCCCGGCAATTTCTGTCTTGTCAGCCATTGAAGGCTTGAGTATCGCGACACCGATGTTTAACCAATGGTTAATGCCTTTAGCGATTGGTATTTTGGCTGGATTGTTTCTCGTACAACGGCATGGTACGGCGACCATGGGGAAATATTTTGGCCCCTTAACCATGGCTTGGTTTTTATCTATTGGTGCACTGGGTGTGTGGAGTATTATCCAAACGCCATTTGTATTGACCATGGTGAGCCCGCATTGGGCCTTCAACTTTATTGTCCATCAGCCGTATGTGGCTTTCCTGACCATGGGTGCAGTGATTCTGACCATAACCGGTGGCGAAGCCTTATATGCGGATATGGGACATTTTGGTCGCTTACCGATACGCCTCGCTTGGTTCATCATTGTTTTACCTTGTCTACTGTTTAACTATGCAGGACAGGGGGCACTGTTGCTCCGTAACCCAGATGCAATTGCCAATCCATTCTATATGCTGGTTCCGGATTGGGCTTTATTTCCCATGATTGGTTTAGCAACTGCTGCGGCAGTCATTGCATCACAAGCGGTCATTACGGGCGTGTTCTCAATGACCAATCAGGCGATTCAACTGCGCTATTTGCCGCGCTTAACCGTGCATCACACTTCGGATGTTGAACAAGGTCAAATCTATTTGCCATTCATCAATTGGGTGTTATTCATTTCGGTAATTATCCTGATTTTATTGTTTGAAAATAGTGCCAATCTCGCCAGTGCTTATGGGGTTGCCGTTACCATGACCATGCTGTGCGGTACGATTTTAATTTCGTTCCTCGCCTATGGTTTTTGGCGTTGGCCAGTGTGGAAAGTTCTGTTATTTGCCGTACCTTTCTTGCTGATTGATTTTGTTTTTGTGGCATCAACCTCATTGAAAATTATTGCCGGTGGTTGGGTGCCAATTTTGATTGGTGCAGTGGTTTATACTATTTTGATGACCTGGAAAGCAGGACGAGAAATTGTACTTGCACGTTTGGAAAAAGATGCATTGCCGATCGATCTGTTCATCAAAAGTATTAGCATGAGTGCCGAAACACACTTTGTTCCGGGTGCTGCAGTATTCCTGACCGGTACGCCAAATATTGTGCCGCATGCCATGTTGCACAATATTAAGCACAATAAAGTACTGCATGAGTTGAATATTATGGTGACGGTCATCACCCGTGATATTCCTTATGTGGCAGAAGAAGAGCGTAATAAAGTCGAGAAACTGGATGACCGTTTCTATCGTATTTCAGTGTATTACGGTTTTAAAGACCAGCCCAATATTCCAGAGGCACTGGAACAGGCCTATCAACAGTTAGGTTTTGACTTCGACATGATGCAAATGAGCTTCTTTATTTCACGTGATCGACTGATTCATACAGTCGGAGATGGCTTGTCTCCGTGGCGTGAAAAACTGTTTATTTCCATGCAACGTAATACCAGTCCAGTCAGCGATTTTTATCAAATCCCACCTAATCGCGTGGTGGAGCTGGGCAGTCAAATCGAAATTTAACGGCCAAAAATGACAGACAATAAAAAACCAAGGTGGAAAATCCTTGGTTTTTTATTTGGAGGAAGAAAGCCCTGAAAACGAGAGAGTGATTAGTTCTCTGTTTATTCTGCAGCCGGAGCTTCTGGAGAGGCATTCACTGGCGCATCTGTAACATCAGCTTCTGGAGTAGCTTGTACGGCATTATTTGGCTGTGTAGCTTCAGGTGTAGCAGCAAATGCTTCATTTGTTTCAGCAGTATTCATCGGTGCCACAGCGATAGCCTCGTTGGTTACATCTGTTTGCGACATATCTGCAGCATTGACAGGCGCAGCAGCCACATTTTGATTGGCATCATTCACTGGCGCTTGTGCAGCTGCAGCTTCTTGATTCATCACTTGTTCAGTTTGTTGTGCAGCTAATTCTGCATTGGGCTGCATTGGATCTACATTTTCAGACGCAGCTTGAGCGCTTTGCTCGAGAGCAGGATTATTTGCTTGCTCTGGCGAGGCTTCAACCGTTTGTGCTGTGGTATTCATGTCTGCAGCCTGTGGCGCAGTTTCATCTGCAGCTAAATTGGTTTGTGCTTGTTGTGTCTCAGATCCAGCTTGAGTCGGTTCAGCAGCGATTTGGTTTGCATCGACAATACGGATTTGACCACTTGTCACTAAATCTTGAATCGAACCTGCTTGACCATTCACGGTAGTAGTCACTTTAACTTTAGATAAACTTTCTAAAGAATCGCCAGGTTGAATTGCGGGTTCTGCGAATGCAGTTGCACTCATTAGTCCTGTAACCAGACTTAAACCTAACAGCTTCGAATGCATAAAATACTCCGTAGAAATAATAATTCCGAATCTTGCGTATTTTTACCTTGTCATAATGAGGATCAGTTTTTCAATCAAACATACGTAAAGCCATTAAGAGTCTTTATAAAAGCTTTAGAAAATGAGACATACTGTTACAACAACTGTGCTTTTGTTAACCATGTTTTGCTTAAATGTTAAACAAACAACTTTCGCTACATATACTTCATTTTCCCTGCTTGTTAAGCTCATGGAAAATGAGTGTTTATCTAGAAATGGCAATTAAGAAACGTAAAACCAGTAAATCCTGGGTTCAACTTTTAAATCAAAATAGTTTAAAAATTATTTTAGGTTTGGTCGCGACCAGTAGTTTTGCGATTGCGTTTGGACAAGAAAAAATCCAGCAATTTGTTTCGTTGCCATCTTCATCAAATTCGGCTTGTTTAGATCAATTTTATCGTGATATTCCACCTTATTTAACAAAAGAAAGTCTCAATAAAAATACTTATCCACTGTGTTTTAATGGTTTCAATGTAATGTATTCGGGGGTGTCGAAAACGCCTTTGTGGGTTGCAGAAGCCTTGACTCCACAACGCTTAAGTCAAAAAATTCCGCGTGAAGATAGCTTTCATGAAGAAACCAAAGTCAAAGTGGAACATCAGGCGACATTAGCGGATTATAAAGCATCAGGTTATGATCGCGGACATATGGCACCGAATGCAGATATGCCCACTAAAGCTGCGCAATATGACAGTTTTTCTCTCGCCAATATGGTGCCGCAAGCGCCTAAAAATAATCAGCAGGTCTGGCGTGAGTTAGAGGAAGCTACGCGGGCGATTGTGACCAAGCAGAAGCAGGAAGTTTATGTGGTCACAGGGCCTGTATATTCTGCGAAAAAACTCAAAACGATTGGTAAAGGTGTCATTGTTCCAACAGCGACCTACAAAGCCATCTATATGCCAAAAACAGGGGCTGCAGGTGTGTACTATGCCGACAATACCCTGAAAGATACTGCACCAAAAGTGCATGTGATCAGTATATGTGCATTGGAAGATCTCACTGGAATTAATATTTTTCCTCAGTTAACAGAAGACCAAAAGCGCAATACTTACAATTTGCCATTAAAGGCAAGTGCGGTCAAAGCAACGCAGAAAATTGCCTATTCACATTGGGACGCAGAAAGCCAGTGTGCCGAAGAAGTCAGTGCAGACGCACTCAGCATTTTACAGAAACAGTTTAAATCTTCCTCGCTAAGCTCGTCTGCAACGACTACACCATCGGGTGAGAACAAGAATGTGGCACCAACGATGGATTCAAATACTCAAGATTCAATTGTTAAACAATTGATTGAAGGACTTTTACAGTACATTTTACAGTTGTTGAAATAAGCCTTTTTTAGGTAGGATGAGGGAAATCATCCTACCTTTTAAATAACAACAAAGATCAGTGAGAATACAATGTTCAAGCCTTTTGTAAATGGTACCGAATCGCATGCTATTCACGACCTCACTTTAGAAAACCAAGAAGATTGTGTCAGTATTTATGGCAATTTGCAGCTGACTAAAGACCAGGCTGGCTTGCAAGCTGCCAAGATTTTACAGGCATTTTTAAATGATGTGGTCAGTGCCTTAGAGAACGAACCCAATTTGCCGGAGAAAATTGATCGTCAAGATGAACAGGAAATTGAAAATCCATTTTTATAAATAGCTATAAAAACAAAATGTTCCACATGGAACATAAAAAAGCTCACCTGATGTGAGCTTTTTTATGGGTGATATTTTACTCTTTTTTCGAGGCCACTACTTTATAAATGAGCGCGCCAACAATGGCACCAAAAATCGGAGCTACCCAGAATAGCCAAAGCTGAATTAACACAGCTGTTTCCGCAAAGAAGGCAATGCCGGTACTCCGTGCTGGATTAACCGAAGTAATTGAACATTTCTCAATCCCAACAGGATGAAGAGACATGGCACTAGTATGACCGGGATTAGATTTTAGCAATATTGTTGTTGTCTCCATTGTTGTGGTGTAGAGCCAGTCCACTGTTTAAAGGCGCGTTGGAAAGCACTTTGTTCAGAATAACTCAGCAATAAAGCAATGTCTTGCAGGCTTAAATGCGGATCTTTTAAATATTGTTCTGCTAGCAGATGTCGAACTTCTTGCATGCGCTGTTGATAGCTTGTGCCTTGTTGTTGTAAATGGCGTTGTAGCTGGCGTACCGACATGTTTAATTGCTGGGCAATGGGTTCGATTTGATACAGGTTTTTTTGTAAGCCGGTTAAAATTGCCTGTTGTAGACGTTGATCCAGTTGGGTGGAATTGGGAAGCTTGTCCAACAGCGCTTGAGCTTGCTGCATCAGCAGATGTTGCAGGGTTTGGTCACCTTGCTGAAAAGGTCTTGCAAGCTCGTAAACAGGCACAACAATTTGTGCAACCGGTTGTGAAAAGCGAACTTTACAACGGAAATATTGCTCATATAGCGCGATATTTTTCGGTGCCGGATGAACAAAATGAACCTCATGCAAGTGAATATCATCAAATTCCATGAAGTGTTTCACAAACTGAAACAGCAAGGCGATCGAAATTTCATGGGTGAGTTGGGTGGTCATATGAAAGGGAATATCCCCCCAACCAATGGTTAAATAGTCACCCCGCATATTGACATGTAAAGCACTGCCATCGTAAATCAAGCGGTGAAAATCATGATAACGTTGTAACATTTCCCCCAAGGTATTACAGGACAGCGCAATATAAGCAAGGATACCGAGATGTTTGGGTTGTACAAATTCGGCAATATCCAAGCCCAGTGCAGGCACTTGAATATGCTGTTGCATATCCGTCAGTAAGTCACGCCAAACACCGAATTCAAAACGTTCCAAGTTTTGAATTTGTTCCAGTTTTTTAGAAATAGTTATGCCTTTAGCCTGGCTATAGGCATAAAGTAAATGTCCAAGTCCCCCGTAAACGGAGCCTGTGTAATCCTTGAGTTGCTGCATATTGATCTTTTTATTGTCGTAATTTGTCAATGAAGTTTTATATTATGGTCAATATTTAGCACAGTTCATTGTCTATATTCAATACAATTGAAGGAGAACTGATATGTGGAAAGGTTTTTTGGTTGGATTGGTGGTGGCCAATGGCTTTGAATGGATTGCACATAAATATATTTTGCATGGTACGCATCGTACTGGAAAGCCGCGTTATAGCCCTGTACCTGAAAGTATGAAATCACATTGGGAACATCATCGTGAAGTTCGTAAAACGGCATTTCATGATCATGGCTATGTCGAAGGCATTTCAAACTGGCGCACTAAAAATGAAATCGTTTCTCTGGCAGTAGTGGCGACGAGCACCAGTTTAATGTTTTATCCTGTCTCGAAAGGCATGGCTTTCGCCGCAGTCTATAGTGCCTGTAATTATTATTATATTCATCGCCGTGCCCATTTAGAGCCAGACTGGGCAATGAAAAAAATTCCCTGGCATTATGATCATCATATGAATTCTAATCAGGATGCCAACTGGTGTGTGACCAAGCCTTGGTTTGACTATGTGCTCGGAACCCGGGTGATTTCATCAAAAGATTTGCAAGAACAGAATCCGCTGGGCATTGCATTGCCTCAACCTATTTCAAAGGTATTGAATTTTGTGGCAGAGACTTACTTTCCTGCAAAATGGGTAGAAAAAGTGCCTCCATTATCGGTTGAGAAATAAAGGATCGAGCGTTTATGGTTTTAATTTTAGCGAGTTTAAACTAATCTTTTGATTTTAAATGGACGATCAATACTGACTTTTAAAGTCATGTCGTAAATTGTCAATATTTTTGGCATTGATGGTCAATATTCCAATGCCTTTTTATTCTATATTTGCTGCATCGTTAAGTTGTAAGCAAACTTGACCTGGTCAGTGTATATATCTTTTGTTTTATGTTGCAAGAAACCACGCGCTGTAGTTTTCTTGGTTTATAGGGAGTCTCTAAGACTCCTTTTTTTTATCTTAATTTTTATTTTGGCTTTATTAAAATAAAAAAAGGGTGTTATTAAAACACCCTTTTTAAGCTTGATCACATCAAAAAATTAAAGACGCATTTCAATGCCTTGTGCTGCGAGATATTGTTTTGCTTCAGGAATGGTGTATTGACCAAAGTGGAAAATAGACGCTGCCAAAACTGCATCTGCACCGCCAATTAAAATTCCATCCGCTAAATGTTGTAAACAGCCGACACCACCCGAAGCAATGGTCGGAATATTTACGCGATCATTGATTTGACGCATTAATTTGAGGTCGTAACCCGATTTGGTACCATCCGCATCCATAGAGGTAATCAGCAGTTCACCTGCGCCATATTCAGCCATTTTTACAGCCCATTCAATGGCATCAATACCGGTAGGTTTACGACCACCGTGAGTGAAAATTTCCCATTTATTTTCACCGGTTTTTTTCGCATCAATGGCGACCACAATACATTGTGCCCCAAAGCGTTGCGATGCTTCTTGTACAAATTCTGGATTAAATACCGCAGCCGAGTTAATGCTGACTTTATCGGCACCTGCATTGAGTAATGAGCGAATATCCTCAACTTTACGCACACCGCCACCTACGGTTAAGGGAACGAATACACTTTCTGCCATACGTTCAACAGTACGGTAAGTGGTGTCACGGCCGCTCGAGGTTGCAGTAATATCTAAGAAGGTAATTTCATCGGCACCTTGTTCGTTATAGCGACGTGCAACTTCAACCGGGTCGCCTGCATCACGAATATCAAGGAATTGCACACCTTTCACCACTCGACCATTATCTACGTCAAGGCAAGGAATAATACGTTTAGCAAGCATAATTTTTTCCAAAAATAACAGCCGATTATGAAACTTCGCCACGAAGGTGCTACACCTTGGTAGTTGGAGAAGGTATTCTATCAAAATTATGTAAGTTTTTTTGCAGGTTTTCTATGTCGGTTTATACCACTTTGACTTTACAGGAAGTTCAGGCTTTTGCAGCACCTTATGGATTAGAGGTGATTGACCTGATTCCAATTCAAGGAGGTATTCAGAATACAAACTATTTTTTAGTTTGTGAAAATGCTACGCAGTATGTACTCACTATATTTGAAGAGATGGATGAGCAAGGCGCAGGGGAATTGGTTCCAGTACTTGAGCATTTAGGCAAATATGGTTTAGCAGTACCCGTGCCGTTAAATTATGCGGGTAAAGCTATCCATACTCTAAAAAATAAGCCTGCTCAAATTGCACCACGCATGATCGGTCAACACCCGATGCCATCGACTGTGGAACAAGCACAAGCGATTGCCATTGCCCAGGCGAAAATGCATATCGCATTACAAGATTTTCCTTTAGAACGTGCAGAGTATCGTAATCATGATTATTGGTTACAAGTCGCTAAAGAATTAAAACCGACTTTAAATCCTGCGGATGCTATTTTATTGAGTGAAGTTCTGGGTCTGTATGAGGCTTTAACTGCGGTCTATCCCAACCGTCCTAAAGGTTTTATTCATTCAGACTTATTTCGCGACAATACCTTGTTTGAAGGTAACGAATTAAAAGGTATTCTGGATTTTTACGAACTGAATAAAGATGAGTTTCTGTTTGATATCGCCATTACTTTAAATGACTTTTGTACCGAATATCCAGACGTGCATTTAAACGAAGTTAAGGCACAAGTTTTCTTGGAAGCGTATGAAACCGTACGTCCATTAACGACTGATGAAAAAGCCTGTTTAGAGCTATATTTGGCGATGGCAGCAGCTCGGTTTTGGCTGATGCGTTTACAAGTTGCACAAAAAAATGCACAGCAGGGACGTACTGGAGATGATATTTTGCAGAAAAATCCACAAGAGATGCGTAATATGCTGGTAGAGAGACTAAAATTTGTGACTGCTTAAAAATAGGAAATAAAAATGCGCGATCAGGGGCGATTAGTCGAATGGTTTGATGATAAAGGTTATGGGTTTATTCAACCGAATGATGCCTCGAAAGATCGCGTGTTTTTACACATTAAGGATTTTGCCCGTCAAGGTCCACGTCCTATTATTGGTTGTGCACTTGAATACACGGTATTACTGGATGGGGACGGGCGTTTCCGTGCACAACAGGTGATGTATCTCAAAGCATCGCAAACACAAAAAATATTGCCCAAACCGAAAAATTTAAATGTACAACAACAAAAATTAAAACCCATGCAAATCGCCTGTGTGGGTTATATTTTGGCTTTAGCTGTTTTCACCCTATTGGGAATGTTGAGTGGAATGGTGTTGCTGTTTATCAGCATTATTAATGCCCTGACTTACTGGATGTATGCCCAAGATAAAGAGGCAGCTCTGCTGGGCAATCGCCGTGTGCCTGAACAAACCTTACATATTTTATCCTTTCTTGGGGGCTGGCCTACAGCATGGCTGGCACAGGAGAAAATGCGCCATAAAACACAAAAACAACCATTTAGAAAGATTTATTTTTGTACTATAGCCTTAAACATTCTTTTGATTTTATGGCTAATTTCTCCTTTAAATGTCATTAAATTTTAAAGGAGAATGCTTACTTTAAAAGGTATAACAATGAATTATTCTATCGATCAAGATTCCAATCGTACCCTAACTTTAGTTCTTTATATCCTTTATATTATTGCTATTTTTTCAGGTGGCTTACTTGCGGTCATTGCATTAATCATTAATTATGTCAAACGCAGCGATGTACGCGGCTCTATTTTTGAAAGCCATTTTACTTGGCAAATTCGGACCTTCTGGTGGTATTTATTCTGGAATATTATCGCTTTTATTCCGTTCTTTTTCTTATTTTTTACGGGTGAAAATACTGATCTTTTCGCGGGTGTGGCACTTATTGCAACTACGTTCTGTCTAAGTGTTATTGGGATTTCCTGGATCTGGATTGTCTATCGTGCCATCAAAGGCATTGTTCGCTTGAATGATAATGAGCCAATGTATCAATAACAATGTTTGATCATAAAAAGGCAGCGTAAAGCTGCTTTTTTATAAATAACATCGTTTTAAAAATGGGTAGCTTACTTCTCACTTGCAGAACATTGTTTTTTATCGCCTAATTTAGTTTGTTCCCTCTCCCTATGGGAGAGGGCTAGGGTGAGGATTATAGAGAGTAATTAAATTTTTAAGGATTCACTTCTTTATTTTTCTTTAAAAATTTCGGTTTCCATTCACTTACAATCACACCCAATACCACTAAAGCACCGCCAAGTATGGCAAGTAAGGGTAAACGTTCACCTGCGATACGACCAATCAATGCTGCCCAAACCGGTTCACCTGAATAAATGATTGCCGCTTGTGAAGGGGCAACCTCGCGCTGTGCCCAGTTCATCACCAGTTGAATGGCTGCACTGGCCAATCCCAGTCCACAGAGAATGATAATAAGTGGCCATGAAAATACTGGATTCCATGTTTCACCGGCCACAGGCATCATACAAAAGGCAAAAAACGAGGCAAATCCTAGTTGAATCACCGTCACACGGCGAACATTGACTTTACCTGCAAAGAAACCAATCAGAATAATTTCAAGGGCGATGGCGATTGAACCGAGAATAGTAATCAGCTGTCCAAAGTTCAGCTGGATTTGACCAAAGCCATTGCCGGTTAAAAACACTAAACCGAGAAAGGCTAAACCTGCACCGCACCAAGTCATGATTTGTGGCATTTTACGAAACAACAGCCATAATAAAATCGGCACTAGAGGCACATATAATGCAGTTAAAAAAGCCGATTCACTGCTACTGATGGTTTTCAATCCAATCGTCTGCGTACCATAGCCAATGGCAATCACCAGGCCAATCAACGCACCTGCAGCAATTTCTTTCAGATTTATACCGCTTAAATCTTTCCAGGAAAAAAGACAGACAAATAACATCGCTGCAGCAAAACGATAGCCGACAAAAAACATCGGGCTGGCAAAATTTAAGCCGTATTGCACGGTAAGGAATGATCCACCCCAAATCATGGTAATCAAAATTAAGGCAAGTTGTGGGGCTTTGGCTTTAAACCAGGAAGGAGCATTTGACATATTTACACGAGGGAGAAATTCATCTGAGAATCTAAAAAATAAAAAAGAGGTCCGAAGACCTCTTAAGGATGGATCAGCATATTAAATGGATTGATCATCCCAAAGTGATTGCGCTTCACGAAGGTTCAGTGTGCCTTCGTAAATGGCACGACCGGTAATCGCACCTAAAATGCCCGGTTGGCCTTTTAAATTGCGAACGTCGTCAAGATTGGTTACACCGCCAGAAGCAATGACCGGCAAACCTGAATAGGCTGCAAGATTGACAGTCTGTTCGATGTTTACACCTTGCATCATGCCGTCACGGGCGATGTCAGTATAAACAATGCTCGATACACCTGCATCTGCAAAGCGTTTTGCAAGGTCAGTCGCCTTTACATCAGTGACATTTGCCCAGCCATCGGTTGCCACCATGCCATTCATGGCATCGATACCGACAATGATGTGACCCGTAAATTTCTTGCATGCTTCTTCAACAAATTCAGGATTTTGAACTGCTTTAGTCCCGATAATGACGAAAGATACACCTGCATCCAAGTAATGTTCGATGGTTTCAAACGAGCGAATACCACCCCCAATTTGAATTGGAAGGTCAGGTTGAGCTTTAGCAATCGCTTCAACCACAGGTTTATGGATGGGCGTTCCGGCAAAAGCACCGTTTAAATCAACCAAATGTAAGCGGCGCGCGCCTTCATTTACCCAATGCTGTGCAGTTGCAACTGGATCGTCTGAAAATACGGTATCGTCTTCCATACGGCCTTGTTTTAAACGGACACATTTGCCATCTTTCAGGTCAATTGCAGGGATGATCAGCATGCTTTCGCTCCTTGCCTAATCTCGTTAAATTCGTTGTATGCCATCTTAGCAAAGTATTGCTAAATCTCTAAGCCTCAGTTTCAGCTTTTATTTTATTCGGGCGAATGCGTAATTTTAATGAACTGTTGGGAATATGTTTAGGAAGTAAGTCCAAATCAAGTAATTTTTCAAAGACCAGTACAGGTGCATAGGCATCGGCAGCCGCGTATTGAATTTGATGGGATGTCAGTATTTTGCGCGCCCAGTTGGAGGTGCTGATTTTTTTACTTTTAGGAAAATTCACCTGAAATAAAAGTGCCATGGCATTTTTCAGCCCCATGGGATTGGGGAAACCAAAGGCGGAGAAGCATTTAGACAGTTCAATCATGCTATTCAGCTCAATGCCTTTTTTACGAAACAGATGGGCATCATTTTTTAAGCCAAAGCCCACTTTAACTTGATCTCGATTTTCAAAAACAGGTTTTAGAAATGCTAATATTTCGGGGTTAATTTGAAATAAATAGGCTGTATCGTGAGTGGCCAATTGAATCAGATGCGGTCCTGTTGATACTTCACCGACTTTAAATGTGGGTTTGGATTCGGTATCAAAACCAAGTAATGCACAGGTTTTCAGCTCTTGTTCAAGGGCAAGACATTGTTCAATGCTGTGAATCACATGAATCTGCTGTAAGGGAAGATTCTGAAATAAAGGCAATGCCTGAATTTGTTCTTTGCTGGGTAAGGTTTGAAGCAGAAGCTCTTCCATGATGAATCGATACAGTCATTTATTTTAAATTCAGCTTAATCGCTTTTCCGAGTTTAGGCAAAATAAAAGCCCACCGAAGTGAGCTTTGTTTAAAACTGATTGGAAGAGCTTTAGATATCCCATTCCACAAAGTTCTTCAGTAATTGCAAACCAGCGGTATGGCTTTTTTCTGGATGGAACTGGGTAGCAAACAGGTTTTCTTTATGCAATGCCGTGCAGAATTTTAAACCGTAGTCACAGGTTGCGGCAACGAGGGCAGCATCTTTCGGTTCAACATAGAAACTATGCACGAAATAGAAGCGCGCATCCTGCTCAATGTCTTTCCACATTGGATGACTTGGGTCTACCTGATGCACTTGGTTCCAGCCCATGTGCGGCACCTTGAGGCCATCCATGTGTGGGAAGTGTTTCACTTCACCTTCAAAAATACCCAGTGCATCGGTACCGCCATTTTCTTCAGAGCGTTGCATTAAAGCTTGCATACCGACACAAATTGCCAAAACAGGCTTGTTGAATACGGCATTACGTACCACTTCATCAATACCTGCTTCATGCATGCCTTGCATGCAGTCACGCATGGCACCTACACCGGGAAATACGATTTTATCGGCTTGGGCAATCAGTTTGGGATCATTGGTCACATCTACAGTTGCGCCCACATGTTCCAGGGCTTTGGCTGCAGAGTGTAAATTTCCCATGCCATAGTCAAGAAGGGCAATACGGGTCATTACAAACTACCTTTAGTTGAAGCAACAGTATTTTCTGCACGTGGATCAATTTCACATGCCATACGCAAAGCGCGTGCAAATGCTTTAAACACGCTTTCGATTTGGTGATGGCTGTTTTTACCTTTCAGGTTGTCAATGTGCAACGTCATTAACGCGTGATTTACAAAGCCTTGAAAAAATTCAGAGAATAAATCCACATCAAAACGACCAATCATCGAACGTGTAAATGGAATATCCATAAACAAGCCCGGACGACCGGATAAATCGACCACGACACGACTTAAAGACTCATCCAGTGGTGCATAAAAATGACCATAGCGTTTTAAGCCTTTTTTGTCGCCAAGTGCTTGCGCAAATGCTTGTCCGAGTGTGATCCCACAGTCTTCTACTGTATGATGATCATCGATATCCAGGTCACCATCACAGTGAATATCGATATCGAATAAGCCGTGTCGCTTGATTTGATCAATCATATGATCTAAAAATGGAACACCTGTGTTGAGGGTGCCTTGACCCGTACCATCAAGATTCACCCGAACTCGAATTTTGGTTTCGTTAGTGTTTCTTACCACTTCACTGATACGTTGCGTCATAGACACGTTCCTCAAAAAACGTCAAAAATGATGATGTAAAAATTTTTCGCGATGACGAAATCATCGCATATTAGATTGCTCAGGAGGGTTAATCAATGCCTATTACCGTACATGCTTATACTTCACTAGAAAATGACGAAGTGCGCAGCCAGCTTGAGCGACTGTATGACACGAGCCCGGAATTTGGAGATGGGCAGGATGCCATTGAACAACTAGAGCAAAACTTGGCTCAGTATACCTTAGTTTACACAGCAGAATTTAATACTAAGTTGATTGGGGCGATTTGGTGTACCGGACAAGGGGAAAGTAGAGTTTTGGAAAATATTGTAGTGCACCCGGCTAACCGTGGACGCGGGGTTGCAGAACGACTGGTGAGCGAAGTCTGCCGACTGGAAGAAGAAAAAGGCGTTAAAGTTTTTGAACCGGGGTGTGGTGCCATTCATCGTTGTCTGGCGCATCTGGAAAAAATTTAGGCTTGAATCCCTTATAAAAAAGCAGCCTTGAGGCTAATGCCAGTCAGTTCAAAAATTGACTGGCATTTTTTTATTGCGAATTCATCATGTTATTTGATACGCGGAAATGTCATCCGCAATTGTTTTAGGGATGAGGGCACTGCACCCTAAGATACTTTTCTTGCGAAGCTTCACTGCTCATCTGGCGAATGAGAAACACTGTTTCGTAAGGAGTCCATGTGCTCAGAATATTTGATCTAAAAAGCCAGCAAGTTTATTAAACAGCTTTTAACTGATCAGCATGAAGCCTTGAGACTGTTTTTTTATAAGTTAAAAATAGCCATGTCGCTAAATAATAAATGGAGTTTTAAATAAAAAATAAGCAAATAACATGAGATTTGCTGTAAAAATAAACACTTGTTTAAAAAAGCATAAAACCTACTTGACTGAAAAACACTTAAACTGTTTAATACGCGACATCGGCGTGATAGCTCAGTAGGTAGAGCAACGGATTGAAAATCCGTGTGTCCCCAGTTCGATCCTGGGTCTCGCCACCATATTCAAAATCTATTCCAAGATTTCAATCCCTGATCCCATCAGGGATTTTTTTTGGGTAAAAAATATTCGATCAAATAAAAATGTGATGAATTATATTGACTATTGATGACAGATACGGCTTAATACACCGCATCGGCGTGATAGCTCAGTAGGTAGAGCAACGGATTGAAAATCCGTGTGTCCCCAGTTCGATCCTGGGTCTCGCCACCATATTTGAAAAAACCTCAAACAATGTTTGAGGTTTTTTTTTGTCAGCATTTTTTTCGGCTGAACTTTTTTCGTATAAAATAACCGTAATAACAATTCGAGAATAAAAAATGAAAAGAACCGGATGTTCAATATTCACTTTAACAATCCTTTCCGGGCTATGACTTGTCCAATATTCAAAATAAGCACGTATTTGCCAAACGTCTGGTCAGTGAATTTGTTGATGCAAAAAATGATCCGAATGAAGTCTTGGCAGGTAAAGCCACAGTTAGTACGCAGCAACAATATTCAGCAGGTGGTGTGTTACCGAGGCAGATTTATGCCGGACAGCAACTATTTGCGCATTTTGATACTTTGGGGAAAGTACCCAATAACGAGCAGGTCTTTGTACGCTGGAGCAACCCGTCTACAGGGGAAGTGCTGTTTTTTATGCCACAGCGGGTCAGTGTCAATCGGGAGCAAAACTGGGTCAGCTTTAATCCAGTTAATGGATGGAAAGTGGGGAGTTACGATGTTAAATATTATCAGTTGAATGATCAGCTCAATCCGATTGCCCAAACCAGTTTTAAAATTGATCAGGTGATTGATTAAATTAAGGAATATTTTGAGAATAATTAAATGAAAGACCTGTTTTCCAATCATAGTCTTCGCTATAAACAAGCCCGCCCAAATTATTCCATGCAAATTGTGAAAGAAATTTTAAAGTATGTTCCGGAACGGAGTTTCGCATGGGACTGTGGGGCAGGGTCTGGACAATTCACCCAATTATTAGCCCCGTATTTCGATCATGTGGTCGCAACTGATATCAGTGAAGCACAGTTGCAGCAAGCGCCTTATTTTGAAAATGTCAGCTATCAGGTGCAAGCAGCCGAGCAGACCAGTATTCCTGCACAATCCATTGATCTTGTTACTGTGGCACAAGCGATTCACTGGTTTGACTTTGACGCATTTTATACAGAAGTCAAACGGGTGCTTAAACCGCAAGGTGTGTTTGCTGCCATTGGTTATGGCCTGATCGAGGTGCAGGATGCTGCGCTTAACAGTTTGGTTCAACAACTGTACTTTGACATTTTAAACGACTATTGGGACAGTGAGCGCCGTTATATTGATGAGTTGTATCAAACCATTCCGTTTCCTTTTTATGAGCAGACTGTGCCAGAGATGTATTTGCAATATCAATGGTCGCCACAGCAGCTGATCAGCTATTTAAAAACATGGTCAGCACTCAAGCATTATCAAGATAAAAATGATCATGACCCGCTTCAACTCATTTCAAACGCTTTACAGGCTGTGTCTGAAAATTTAGATGTAACATTTCCTGTACTTTTACGCGTTGGAATGCGAGAAAAATAACCATTGTGGCAGAGGTTTTATATCGGAAGGACAGTATAAGCAGGAGGAGATAAAAATCTGATTTATAGAAACATGATCCAGCGTACAGCTTTTTTATAGCAGCAGATCTGATGTTTTTTAAGATATGAAATGAGATGGTTTTTTAACGAAAGTTAGAATGTCCCGCAACACCACTGGTCTGGGGAAATTGGCTGAAAGGCGCATACGCTATACAATTACAGGTGTCGACGGTTGTTTGTTTACTTCAATTCATTGTTGAGTAGAACTGCCATGAAGCTCCTAAAAAATTTGTCCTGCGCAATCGTAGCGCTTGTCGGAAGTTTTTCCATTTCCTCTACTTTTGCCGATATAGCGAATGTCCCTGGATTAAGTCCCTTAACAGAATCTGAGTTAAGAGCTGAAACCACACGCCTAATTCAATATAAAGAAGACCCTCAACAAGAGAGAGCTTTGGAGCATCGAATTATGCAGATCCAGATGGATACTCAAAACTTTGTTGTTGATCCCACTATTGTAGCGACGATAGATTTTGTGCCTGATGGACCAATGCCAGATATAAACAGCTTGCCATTGGCATTGCAGCAATATGTTTTGGCCATTGCACAAGGTTTGCAATCAGCTGATCCAAGAGAAGGCTTGTATATTATACTCGCGAATTTTGGTATAGACCGTAACGCAACCACTGTGCAAATTGCTCGAGAGCAACTTTCATTGGGTATTTTGGAAAATACTTCGCTAAATGAAGCAATCAGAGAGTTGCAACAACAGCGAAGAACGATACCGAATAATGGCATTCGCTAGTTAGGCAGTATTTAGATACAAATTTTTTCCTTATCACTAAAAAAAGGATGCTCATCAATGGCATCCTTTTTTTACGGCTAAAATACGTTACCGCAGATTAAGCAGCAGATTTTTTAAACCAAGAGAAGAATGATTTTTTCTCGGCTTTTACTTCAGTTTTAACAGCATCCGCTTTTTCAGCAGTCACTTCTTTAACTTCAGCAGTTTTTTCAACAGTCGCGTCTTTTGCTTCAGTTGCTTTAGCAACAGTCACGTCTTTAGCCACAACAGTTTTAGCTGCAACTGCATTTTTAGCCGCTACGGTTTTAGTCGCAGTTACATCTTTTACGTTAACCGCTTTAGCGACTGCTGCATTTTTTGCAGCAACTGTTTTTTCTGCAGCAATTTCTTTTTTCACTTCAGCTTTTTCTTTTGTTATTGCAGCTGCTGCTTTAACAGTGCTGGCGGTCTGAATGGTATCTGCTTTTACTTGTGCTTTTAGCGCGGCTACTTGAGCTACTGGAGTTGTTTCTACAGTGGTAGCAGCTATAGCAGATGTAGTCGCTGCAACCAAAGCGATAGCCAAAGTAGTTTTAATCGTATTCATGGTGATTACTCAATTGTGAGAATAAAGAGAAATTTTGTACTTTTTATATTAACGCCTGAGATGCTCATCTTTTTAAAGTGAAGGACTTAATGAGGTTTAGTTGTGTGAATATTCAACTAAATTTACAGAGTGATAACAGGATGTTGCAGAGTGGTTACACATGTTTGAGTTTGTAGTCCCATCTAGATTTGATGGAATAGCAATGGATATTCTTGATGATGCTCATGATTTAATTTTTTATTATTGATGTTGAATGGGTTGCAAGCTTTGGTTTTTGTCCAGAAAAGTTCTCATGCAGTTGAACAAAACCATTTCATCCTTTCAAACATGACAGTTTTGCAATAGTGCTGTCATCTGCTGTTCAAATTTTGTTGCTAGATTAAAACGGTCGCAAAAATCACAACATAAAATCTAGGCAGGTGAGTCATGAAAACCATACATGTTTTTGATGATATTCAGCATGTGTATAGTGAGTTTGTTGCTAATAAAAACTATCCAAAACTAGAAAGCTTAAACAACAGGGGTAAAAATCGTTTTTTCTTCAATCAATACTTTGAAATGATTGAAGGCTGGCATCATACCGAGCAGATTGTGATTCAGTTCAATCAGCAATATTTCAGTCTGGACACGGGCAGTGCCCCCGACTTTATGGACAAAGAAAAATATATGGAATGGTTGCGCGAAGAACTGTTGCAGTAAAAAATATTTTTATCTAGCTTTTTAAAGCCCCCCCCAAAAAAAAACTGTCCGTACCGGGCAGTTTTTTGCTTTTGATCCGGCAGGGAGTATGCATAAATGGAATGCAAGCAGCTTATTTCAATCTGCGGTTGAACGGGCTATGCTAAAACATCGTCAGCGAATTGATTTCAGCCCAACCACCGATGCTTTGGAGTGCAGTCTTTTATGCAACAGCTTATTTGTTATAAAGAACTTCCTGTCTGGACACAGCAGAGTATTCCGCAAGGTTTTAAAAATCAGCACAATACCAAAGCCGGTACCTGGGCAAAACTGACCGTATTAAAAGGTGAGCTGCATTTTGCCATGCTGGATGAATCGGGTAGCGTACAGTCCGAGCATGTGTTTAGCTCAGAGCAGCAACCTCCTTTTATTGAGCCACAGGCATGGCACAAGATTGTTTCTGCCAGTGATGATGTGCAATGTCAGCTCAAGTTTTACTGTACGCCACAAGATTATTTTTATAAAAAGTATCAGCTTTCACCCACTCACTCAGAAATCTTGGCTGCTACGCCGTATTTGCAAGGTAGCCGTGCTTTGGATGTCGGCTGCGGGCAGGGGCGTAATGCGCTGTATTTAAGTCAGCATGGTTTTGAAGTGGATGCCTGGGATGTCAATGAAAACAGTCTGCAAAAGTTGAGGCAGATTATTCAGAGCGAGCAGATTGATAATATTCATGTACAGCAGCGTGATTTAAATGCAGACCCAAGCATTACAGGTTGTTATGACTTTATTTGCTGTACTGTGGTGATGATGTTTTTGCAAGCCAAAACGGTGAAACCCCTCATTGCACAGATGCAACAAGCGACTAATGTGAATGGTTTTAACCTGATTGTCTGTGCGATGGATACAGATGATATTCCTGCACAGCCTGACTTTCCTTTTGCATTTAAAGCCGGGGAGTTAAGCGCTTTGTACGAAGGCTGGAAAATTGTGAAATACAATGAAGATATCGGTGAGTTGCACCGGGTCGATGCGCAGGGAAATCGGATTAAACAGTATTTTGCGACCTTGTTGGCGCAGAGAGTTGAAGTATAGTTATTAATAATTATATTTTAGATTAGTAATTTTATATTGTATCTATATGATTTAAAATATTTTAATATTTAGTTAAAGTATACAAGAAATAACCGCGATGAGTGAAATAGAGACAAATGGCTATTTAACATGTAGTAAATGCAATTCAACAAATAGGGTTATTGAGATTGGTCGTCAGGGAATTTATAAATGCGGAACTTGTAGAAATGATTTATTGGTTATTAATAAAGAACAAAAGGATTCTAAAATAATTTCTATTTTAACGGCTTCTGTCTTTATTGGCGTGGTGGGAGCATTTGGTATTGATCAAATTCAGGAAAGACTAAAATCATCTAACATTAGCTACACAGAATTAAATACGAATTGGTCTGATTGGCAGATTGAAGTTTTTGATCGAAACTGTAAAGCAAATTACTCGAAGTTAAAGTCAAATTGGTCTTCTGAAAAGATTGCTAAAACATGCACGTGCTTTGTGACTTATATTGTTGAAAGAACAGATTATCCGAGAACTGGAAAACTGAGTGATGTCATCGTAAATGAGAGCTATAGAGAATGTCGTTAAATGAAAATAAGAAAAATGAGCACGTAACTCGATTTCTAGAGTTATTGGAAATTTGTTATGAAGGAGAATTAAAAACATTTAGTGATGATTTTTCAAATGGTGATGATACTTTTTATGAAAAATTAAAAAAAGAAATACAGCGTGCCAGGGCTGGTACGGTTACATTGAAAAAAGAAGATAATTTTAAAAAGTATAATTTCTTTTTAGAGTACAAACTTTGGGAAAAGAACAATACTGATACAGAAATGAAAATTTTTGATTTAAAGGTAACTAGATTAATTAGGAACTTATAAAAGTAAGAGATTTAAAAAATCTCTTACTTTTATGCATTTGGCTTATAAGGAAATAATAGGCATTAAGTTTGCTCTCTTAGCAAACTTATGAATATTAAATTTAATTTGCTTTACAGCAGTCTCTACACCTATTTGTAAAATGCTTTGGCTGTAGTCGTAACCATGAAGAAGTTCATTATTTTGAAAAAAGCGACCAAGAGGATCAATCATTAAGTAAGAGTGGGTCATTTCATCATTATTTTCTGAATAAATAATTTTCTTAAATTTGGTGTGTCTATTTATAAAGTTATAAAAATCATCGTTGTTGATAGAGTTTTCCTCTGTCAATATTGGAAGCATTTTAAAAATTTTCCATTTAGTTGGAGAAGCTTTTGTAATAAATGAATTAAAGTCTTCTAATTTATTTAATTCATTGATTACGGTGTTTATTTTAATTTCTATATTAGGGCTTAATGTTCTTAGTAGATTGATTTTTTTTAGAATTTCATCAGCATCCATTGGCATATTTTTCACAGTTCTACCTATTTCTTTATTGGTATTTTTGTTTAGAGAGTCAACGCTAAAGCCTATAGATAAAAATTCATTTCCAATGATTTTAATTAATTCATCATCTAATACAGTGCCATTGGTAATAGCTGATAATTCAAAATGATATTTTTTTGCTTCTTTAATTATTCCTAAAATCTTTTGCTTATAAAGAAAAGTTTCACCACCAACCAAATTAAGACGAATCCCCGTAAAGTTAGTTCCATGAACTTGATTGATAATCATTGGTAGTAGTGATACTTCTTTAACTAATTTGAGAACTTTTTCATTATCATGAATAAGTTCTCTATTCTCATTTTTTTTCCATTTTGCAAAACAATAAAAACATTGATAATTACAAGCTTCAGTAATGTGCCAATTAACAACTAAATTTGTCATTATTTTCTCGATAATAAGAGTGGTCAGATAATTCCTTAAATTAATAATAATATTTAGTAGATGTATTCTGGGGGACAAATAAGGGACAAAAAACCCCGCATTAAGCGGGGTTTTTTTTATCTCAGTATTTAATTAAATATTAAACACGTTCGATAATCGTTGCGATACCTTGACCAAGACCGATACACATGGTCGCAAGACCGATTTGTGTATCTTGTTGCTCCATAACGTTCAGCAATGTCGTTGTTATACGCGCACCAGAACAACCCAATGGGTGACCTAATGCAATTGCACCACCGTTCAAGTTCACACGGTCTTGCTGGTCATAAATGCCTAAGCCTTTAAGAACCGACAAACCTTGTGCAGCAAATGCTTCGTTCAATTCAAAAGTTTGAATGTCAGCAATCGACAAGCCAGCACGTTTCAACGCTTTTTGCGTTGCAGGAACTGGACCGTAACCCATGATTGCTGCATCACAACCTGCAACCGCCATAGAGCGAATCACAGCACGTGGCTTAAGACCTAATGCTTGAGCACGTTCAGCAGACATCAATAACATTGCAGAAGCACCATCAGACAACGCTGAAGATGTAGCCGCAGTCACTGTACCGCCTTTCGGATCAAATGCTGGACGTAAAGCCTGGAACGCTTCAAGGTTAGCATCTGGACGAATCACTTCGTCGATGTCGCACAGGATTTTGAAACCGTTCTGATCATGACCTTCAACACCAATAATTTCGTTTTTAAAACGACCTTCTTGCGTTGCAGCCCAAGCGCGGCGGTGAGATTCAACACCAAACGCATCCTGTTCTTCACGGCTAATGCCGTTCATACGGCCTAACATTTCAGCGGTTAAGCCCATCATGTTAGACGCTTTTGCATAGTGCTTAGATGCTTCTGGGTTGATGTCGATGCCGTGCATCATGCCAACGTGGCCCATGTGCTCTACACCACCAATGATGAAGATATCACCCTGGTTGGTCGCAATTTGCGCCGCAGCAGCGTGGATTGCCTGCATTGAAGAACCACAAAGACGATTAATCGTTTGACCTGCAACAGTTTTTGGTAAGTCTGCCAATAAACCAATGTTACGGGCAATGTTCATGCCTTGTTCTAGGGTTTGGTTTACACAGCCCCAGATCAGGTCTTCAACTTCATTGACATCAAACTGGTTACGAGCAACCAAGGCACGAACCAATTCAGCAGATAAGCTGTCAGCACGTACATTGCGGAACATACCGTTTTTGGTTTTACCCATTGCTGAACGTACGCCATCAACGATGACAACGTCACGTGGATTTAAAGTAGCCATTCACGTTGCTCCTTAACCGTAGAATTTTTTGTTGTTAGCAGCCATGTCACGCAACATTTGTGGCGCTTCATAAGCTTTACCTAAGTGTGCATATTTGTCGCAAAGTGCAACATATTCAGCAACACCAGTTTGGTCGATATAACGTGCTGGACCGCCACGGAATGGAGGGAAACCTACACCCATGATCATCGCCATGTCTGCTTCTGAAGCAGTCGCTACAATGTTGTCTTCCAGGCAACGAACAGTTTCGTTACAGAAAGCCAGCATCATACGGTCAATGATTTCTTGCGCGTCAAATTCACGTTTTTCGCCAGTCACTACAGATGCAATCAATTCATACGCTGTAGGATCAACTTTTTTCGCTTTCTTGCCTTTACGGTCTAACTCGTATTTGTAGAAACCAACGTCATTCTTTTGACCTAAACGTTTTGCTTCGTACATGGTTTGAATCGAACCTTTGAAGTCCGGTTTCATACGGTCAGGGAAACCTTCAGCCATGACTTCTGCACCGTGAACGCCCGTATCGATACCGACAACGTCCATCAAGTAAGCAGGACCCATAGGCCAGCCGAATTTTTCCATCACTTTGTCGATTTGCTGGAAGTCAGCACCATCTTTAAGCAATAAGTCAAACGCACCGAAGTAAGGGAACAATACACGGTTTACTAGGAAGCCCGGGCAGTCATTCACGACGATTGGTGTTTTACCCATTTTCTGAGCAAGAACTACAGTCGTTGCAATCGCCTCGCTTGATGTTTTCTCACCACGGATCACTTCGACCAAAGGCATCATGTGAACTGGGTTAAAGAAGTGCATGCCGACGAAGTTTTCAGGACGTTGTAGGCTTTCTGCCAAACGTGTGATTGAAATCGTAGAGGTATTGGATGCAATGATGGTGTTTTCACGCACTGATTTTTCAGTGTCCGCAAGAACCGCAGCTTTGATCTTAGGATTTTCAGTCACGGCTTCGATCACGATGTCCACTTCTTTAAACTCTTCCAAGCTTAAAGTCGGGCGAATACGCGCCAAAGTTTCACCCATTTTCGCAGGGGTCATTTTTTTGCGTTCAACTTGTTTGGTCAATAATTTGTTCGCTTCAGACATACCCAATGCAAGTTGCGGGTTACCAATGTCTTTCATGATGATTGGTGTGCCTTTGCTTGCCGCTTGGTAAGCAATACCGCCACCCATGATACCTGCGCCTAGAACAGCTGCCTGGTTTACAGGATGCGCACCTTTCTCATGTTTCTTCGAGGTCTTTTTCACCAGCTGGTCATTGAGGAATAAACCAATCAATGCACCCGCTTGTGGCGTTACCGCAGCTTTAGCAAAACCTTCCGCTTCAACTTTTAATGCTTCATTACGTGGAAGGCTTGCACCCGCTTGTAAAGAATCAAGCAGAAGTTTAGGCGCAGGGTATTGAGCAGGGTTTGCTTTTGCAAGAACCACGCCTTTAGAAGAGTTAAACGCCATCATCTGTTCGATTGGGCTAAGTTTAACTGGATCTAGTTTTTCCTGACGTTTTGCTTTCCAGTCTAGGCGACCAGCAATCGCTTGTTTTACCAAGTCAATTGCAGCTGCTTGAAGTTTGTCAGCAGCAACCACCGCATCAACAGCACCGTCTTTCAGTGCAGCATCAGGGCGTTTAGGATTAGCCATCGCCATCCATTCAACCGCATTGTCAATACCAATCAAACGGCTTAAACGAACCGTACCACCAAAGCCCGGGAAGATACCAAGTTTGATTTCTGGAAGGCCGACTTGAGCAGCTTCAGACATGACACGGTAATCACATACCAGGCACATCTCAAAACCACCGCCCAATGCCATACCATTGATTGCAGCAACTTTAGGAATTTCTAAATCTTCAAAGCTGTTGAAGATTTCGTGAACAGGCATCGCCCAATCCACAATTGCTTTTTCGCCCTGAGCAAAGTTATCACCAAATTCAGTGATGTCTGCACCTACGATAAATGTTGATTTACCAGAGGTAACGATTAAACCTTTAACGTCGCTATTGGCTTTAACAGCCTCAATCGCCGCTTTAAAGTCTTCAATCGTTGCGCGGTTAAATTTGTTGACCGACTCACCTTGTAAGTCAAAGCGGAATTCTGCAATTCCGTCCGAAAGCATTTGGACGGTAATGGCATTGCCAGCGTGGATCATGCCTGATCTCCTTTATTTTGGAGGACTTATTAAGTTGATGTTTTGAAGCATGTACGCATTTCCCGCGCACATCGAGCTTCGCTAATCTTACGATAACTATATCCAAAAAGAACATAACAAGTTGTATCAAGCGGTGACGCAAGGGTCATCAATTTTTTTTCAACATACCCTTGTAGTGGACAGCTCTGCTTTTACTGTGCTTTGTAAAAATGTGATGAACTTTTTGTTTAAATTAAGGTTTTTTAATCATTTCATGGCTATTTAGATCGGGTGTAAGTTTCCAATTTCAAGTTTTTTATTGGTCAGTTTTAGTCAAAAAGGTCAATTGAGCTCAATTTTTCACTCAATGAAGTCGTCGTTGTTGCAAAGTTTTAAGCTGAATATTGCAAATCAGCAGCGTTGACGCGTATTTCATTTGAATAAAACTGAACATAGTTTGCAGTCAAATACTCTGCCAAATGTTTGACTGCATAGAGGGTTATTTAGATGGTTATTCCGGTTGAATCATCAATTGCCCATCCGTATGGCTCACCGTGAGCTGCGCTTTTTCCGGATAATTTAAAAAATAAATCGCCAGAATCGGTTCCAGTTCGGTGCGCATTTTTCGAGCCAAATGGCGTGCGCCAAAACGAATATCGTGATTTTTGTAGAAGTGTGCTTTGGCGGTATCGGTTAAAACCACAGCACGCTTTTGATGTTGCAGGCGTTGATTGAATTTTTCCAGTTCAATCTCGACCAATTTCGGTAAAGCATCATCCTGAACTGCTTGATAATGCAGGGTACGATCAATCCGGTTTAAAAATTCAGGATCGAATTTTTTAAACATCACTTTTTCAATAATGGTTTGGGTTGGTATTTTTTTAAGGCAAATATCCTGCATTTTTTTCGGCAAAAAATTCAGTTTATCCAGATATTGCTGCGCAGCTTGTGCACCGACATTACTGGTCATAAAGATCATGCAGTTACGAAAGTCGATGGTTTTTGTGCCAGACGTTAAAGTGAGTTTTCCAGTATCCAGTATATTCATTAAGCCACGAATCACCTCAGTCGAGGCTTTCTCCAGCTCATCAAACAGCACAATCCCGGGACGGGTATGTGAACCGGCAATGGCAGTTTCATCAAACAGGCTATGACCTTCTTTAGAACCGACATAACCGGGAGGTGCACCGGTAATCGCAGCGGCATAATGCTCTTGCGCCAGGGTATTCATATCGATGCGGCAAAAAGCATCCGGGCGGCCATAGATGGCTTCAGCGATCAGGCGTACCGTTTCAGTTTTACCCACACCGGTTGGCCCCAGCATTAAAGTCACCGATAGCGGACGTTCAGGACTGGAAAAATCGGCTTTGACCACATGCAGCATTTTTTCAATTTCATTCAGGGCTGCATCCTGTCCAATAATGCGCTGCTTCAACAGCTGCATGACCTCAAGTGGTTCAAAATGAAAACGAGGCTTGCCCATCAGTTTATCTTTTTCAGATGTGCTATGCGTTGCAGTGACGGGTTTAACGATATGCATGGCATGATTGTGGGTCGTCATTCAGTTTGATCCAAATTCTTCAGATGGCTCGAGCATAGCAAAATAAGCCAGATTTACTTATAGCTTTTAGCAATCAGGTGATTGCTGGAACTTTGTTTGATGATGAGGAAAATCCTGAATTGGCTTGAAAATGGCGTGAAAACCATCACATCATGTAGCAAAGCAGACATCATTGTGAATAAGGCTGAATGTGAACGAAAACGCACGTAAAAATATTGAAAAAATTTTAGCCAATATGACCACTTTGCCCGGGGTTTACCGGATGTTGGGCAAAGACGGTGAACTGCTGTATGTCGGTAAAGCCAAGAATCTAAAAAACCGTGTGTCCAGCTATTTCGTTAAAACCATCGAGCATCCCAAAACACAGGCTTTGGTGGCGCGTATTTATGATATTGAAACACTGGTGGTGCGCTCGGAAACCGAAGCCTTATTGCTCGAACAGAACCTGATCAAGCTGCATCGTCCGCCGTACAACATCATGCTGCGCGACGACAAATCTTATGTCTATATTTTTGTGTCCAGTGACAAGCCATACCCGCGTATTGCTGCCGGTCGTGGCAAGGGCAAACATCAGGTCGGCAAGTTTTTTGGACCGTATCCGAGTGCCTATAATGCCCGGGATACACTGGTGGTGCTACAAAAACTGTTTAATGTGCGGCAGTGTGAAAACAGCTATTTTGCCCAGCGTAAACGCCCGTGTTTGCAGTATCAGATCAAACGCTGTACTGCGCCTTGTGTCGGCTTAATTTCGCCTGAAGATTATCAGGAAGATGTCAAAAATTCGATTCGCTTTTTACAGGGCGATACCAAAGAGCTGAATCAGGAACTGATTGCCAAAATGGAAGCTGCGGCAGAAGCTTTGGAATTTGAAAAAGCGGTATTTTACCGTGACCGTATGGCATTGCTACGTGACGTTCAATCACAGCAGGCGATTTATAAACTCAAAGGTGAAGCCGATATTCTGGCGATTGCCTACCATGCCGGGGTGACCTGTGTGCAGATCATGCATGTGCGCAATGGTAAAATGCTGGGTGGTAAAAGCTATTTCCCGGATATGCTGGGCGATGATCTGGGACAAATGCTGTCTGATTTCATGGCAAACTTTTATTTTCAGGTGGCCGATGAAGTGCCTGCCGAGCTGATTGTCAATGTCGAGATCCCCGATCGTAAAGAATTGGAACAGGCGCTACAACAGGAATTCGCCAAGAAAGTGCAGATCAAGTCCAATGTGCGGGAAACACGTGCCGAGTGGCTGGAACTGGCCAATATGAATGTGCAGCATGCCATTAAAGGACAGTTGGCCAATCATTTTGAACTGAATGAGCGTTTCCATCAGTTAGAACAGGTGGTCGGGCGTCCGATTGACCGGATTGAATGTTTTGACATCTCGCATACCATGGGTGAAGCAACGGTTGCGTCCTGTGTGGTATTTGATTCGGGCGGTGCACGGAAACGTGATTATCGCCAGTTTTCCATTGATGATATTACCGGCGGGGATGATTATGCGGCTATGCGCCAAGCGCTGACCCGTCGCTATAAAAAAGCCATGTTGCCCGATTTACTGCTGATTGATGGCGGTAAAGGCCAATTACATATGGCGATGCAAGTAATGCAGGATTTGGGACTGGATGCCTTTATGGTCGGGGTATCCAAAGGTGAGGGGCGTAAACCGGGACTGGAAACCTTACATTTTACCGATGGCACAAAAATCCAGTTGCCTGAAGATCATAAAGCGCTGCATCTAATTCAGCAGGTGCGTGATGAAGCACATCGTTTTGCCATTACCAAACACCGTGCCAAACGTGACAAGAAACGTGGTTCATCGGTCCTGGAAGTGATTCCGGGTCTTGGTCCGAAACGCCGCCGTGATTTGCTGACCCATTTTGGCGGGATTCAAGGCGTATTGAAAGCTTCGGAAAATGACTTAAAACTGGTTCCCGGTTTAGGCGATGTGATGGCGAGAACCATTTATAAAGTTTTGCATGAATAAATTCAGGCAGATTGGCCAAAGTGCTCACTGACGCAGCAGTCATTGATCATTCACAACAGTTAAAAATAAGTGAAAGATAGAGCAAATTAAAAATTCCAAAGGACGAAGGATGTCACTGCGCCAATTATTTACTGCAATTGAACAGGATGAGTGGGTCGATATTCCGCAAGGCTGGTTACAGGGGCGCACCATTTATGGCGGTTTGGTCGCAGGGATGATGATGCAAAAAGCCTTGCTTGCTGTTGCAGATGCGGAAAAGCAGCTGTTAAGTACCAGTGTCACTTTTGTCGGTCCAGTGCAAATGGCACCGGTTCGATTAAGTGCTGAAATCTTGCGTCAAGGCAAGTCTGTCACCACGGTTGAAGTGCGGCTCTGGCAGGACAATGCCGTGCAAAGCATCTTGATTGCCAGTTTTGGTACGCATCGCCAGTCGGTTATTTTAGTGCAACAGGAACAACTTGCACCTGAATTTCCTAGGCCTGAGCAATTAAACATTGCGGAGCATCATCCTTTAGCCCCGGAATGTTTTGGACAGATGGACTTGGTCTGGGTGGATGGTCAATATCCATGTACCGCTAGTGAAAATCCTGATTTTAGTGGTTGGATGCGTTTTAATCCTGAGCGGCATGACAACCGGGAAATGACCGTGGCTGATTTGATGGTGGCATTTGATATGTGGCCACCGGGGGTATTGCCGATGTTTAAAACCTTCGCACCGGCTAGTTCACTAACCTGGCACGTGACTTATGTTCACCCTTTGAATAATCATGTGCAAGATTGGTTTAAATATAAAGTATTTACCGATTATGCAGCAGAAGGGTATTCCACTGAATATGCTCATCTTTGGGATGCCGAGAATCGACTGATTGCGATTTCCAGACAGACAGTTACCGTGTTTGCCTAGTGACACTTTATAGCAATTCGTATAAAGTGAGTCTGAATTAACGATGAATCCATCCTCAAAATATGTGTGGTTTTTCATTGTACATAAAGGGGAAAAATTGGCGGTGTCTATGACTACAGGTCGCATCCTGAATATTCCAAATATCTTGACTTTGGCGCGTATAGCTTTAATACCTGTCTTTTTGTTGGTGGCTTACTGGCCGCCTGCAGTTGGTGTTGCTGAGCAAGACAGTAACATGACTCGTCACATTATTTTAACGGCGATTTTTGTCGTTGCTGCGGTAACCGATTGGTTCGATGGTTATTTGGCTCGTTCACTGAATCAAACCTCAGCCTTTGGTCGTTTTCTTGACCCGGTAGCGGACAAGTTAATGGTCGCAGCTGCACTGATTGTTTTGGTGCAATGGCAACCAAGTATGTCCATGGCATTTGCAGCGATTGTAATTATTTCACGTGAAATTACCGTATCTGCTTTGCGTGAGTGGATGGCTGAATTAGGGGCACGTACCAGTGTTGCAGTATCCACCGTCGGTAAATATAAGACGGCGTTTCAAATGATTGCGATTTCAGTGTTTTTACTGAACTGGCAGCCGCTTGATACTTTGGCTTATCTTTTATTGTATACCGCGGTGATTCTGACGTTGTGGTCCATGTTTATTTATTTGAAAGCTGCATGGCCGTATTTAAAACAGCCCTAAATTAGATTTAAAAATTAAGTAAAAGCACCCGTTTCAGGGTGTTTTTTTGATCTTACTTTTAGGTAATGTCAAAATCTGAACACAAAAAAAATCCTAGATTTTGGGGGAAACCTAGGATTGAAATCGGGTATATTTATAGTTTTTATAAGATGTTTAACCATCTTCTTGAAACTGATTATAGGATAATGCCTTCTATCCTTCATGTAGGTTATTGTATTGTAATGTAGAGATTTATTGAGAAATGTATCTTTGATTTACAGTTATTTCTAGATGTAAAAAATCGCATTTCAAAAACCTTTAATAAAGGGAATTCTTTGCGGATTAAAGCTTGCGCGTGCTTTCGGTGCTTCTCTTGCAGGAAATAAAGGTAGTGTCCTAATTTTCATTCGAAGCCTAGGCTCTCATCTTGCGGAATATATTCCTAAGGGTTGAGCAGTGCTTCCAAAAATAAAAAAAGGAGTCTTTTAAAGGCTCCTTTATGACATTAGAAACTACGCGCTTCACTTGTCTTGCGTAAAAAGAAAGCAGCGAAAAAAGAAATCCCCTATTTTTAGGGGATTTCTTTCAAATTAAAGCCTACGCACATCTTCGGTGTTTGTCTTGCTCACCTAAAGCATAGCTTTAGGTCTTGCGGCGTGGCGGAGCAGTGCTCCTAAGCTAAAAAGGGAATCTTTTTAGATTCCCTTTTGACAATCAAAACTACGCGCTTCGCTTGTCTTGAGTAAAATTTAAAGCAGCGCTTTAAATTTTACTCAGGCTTTAGGCCTTCAGCTTTTTCTAGTGACTCATCGTTACTAAAGAATTTTTCACGCTGTTCTTCAAGAAACTTTTTCGCATCCGGTTCAAACACGTTTAAACGCTTTTCATTGATCAGCGTGGTTTGGTGTTTAAGCCATTCTTGCCAGGCCTGTTTAGATACCGTATCAAACAATTCCTGACCCTTTGCACCCGGGAAGGGGGCAAAGTCTAAACCTTCCATTTCTGTTTGATACTTACGGCAAAAAACTTGTCGAGACATATCATTCTTCCTTAAGCGTAAAGTTTTTCTAAGCGTGTGTAGGCACGAGCAATGGCAGCCTCGACTTGCGCAGGTGCAGTACCACCAATGTGGTTACGTGCATTGACAGATGCTTCAAGAGTCAATGCTTTTTCAAATACGTCCGCTTGGATCAAGTCAGAGAACTGTTGCAGTTGTTCAAGTGTTAGCTCAGACAAATCTTTAGCTTCTTGAACACCTAATGCAACCGCTTTACCGACAATTTCATGCGCATCACGGAAAGCCACGCCATTTTTAACCAGATAATCTGCAAGATCGGTTGCGGTTGAGAAACCACGAAGTGCTGCTTCACGCATGATTTCGATATTTGGAACCAATGCAGGAATCATGTCGGCAAATGCCATCAATGAACCACGAACGGTGTCGATGGCATCAAATAATGGTTCTTTGTCTTCTTGGTTGTCTTTGTTATATGCTAATGGTTGACCTTTCATCAGCGTTAATAAGCTCATTAAGTCCCCATAAACACGGCCTGTTTTACCACGAATCAATTCAGGTACATCCGGGTTTTTCTTCTGCGGCATAATTGAAGAGCCTGTGCAGAAACGATCTGGAATGTTCACAAATTTGAACTGTGCAGAAGTCCACAAAATCATTTCTTCAGACATACGTGATAAATGCATCATGATTAAAGATGCAGCAGCATTGAATTCAATACCAAAGTCACGGTCAGACACTGCATCTAACGAGTTTTCGCAAACTGCTTCAAAACCTAAAAGCTGTGCTGTGTATTCACGTTCGATTGGGTAAGTTGTACCTGCCAAAGCAGCAGAACCTAATGGTAAACGATTAACACGTTTACGGCAGTCAATTAAGCGCTCAGAATCACGTACCAGCATTTCAAACCACGCCATTAAATGGTGACCGAAAGTCACTGGCTGTGCCGTTTGCAGATGAGTGAAGCCTGGCATAATCGTAGTGGTATTTTTTGCCGCTAAGCCCAAAATGCCTTTTTGTAATTTTTCCAGCAATTTTAAAATCGCATCAATTTCGTCACGTACATATAAACGAATATCGGTTGCAACCTGGTCGTTGCGGCTGCGACCGGTATGTAGTTTTTTACCTGTGATGCCAATACGCTGAGTCAAGCGAGACTCAATGTTCATGTGGACATCTTCTAGGTCAATGCGCCATTCAAAGTTGCCCGATTCAATATCAGCCTGAATAGCCGTCAAGCCAGTGATGATATCGTCACGTTCTTGCTCGGTAAGTACGCCAACTTTTGCAAGCATGGTTGCATGTGCAATAGAGCCTGCAATATCTTGTTTATAAAAGCGTTGGTCAAATTGTACAGATGCTGTAAATTCAGCAACAAAAGCGTCCGTCGCTTCAGAGAAACGACCGCCCCACATACCCGAAGTTTGGGTTTGTGACGGATTTGAGGAATTAGAAGATGTGGTCATGTCGGCTCAATAGGATAAAAAGCATTAGAACTAAAAAGAGTATAACAAATTCAGGTTCACTTGCCGAAGGACAAGACGAGCAAAGTTTTGCTGATACACAGGGAAATAAACCATACGCTTATTTTTTTACGAAAATAGGGCGTTGGCAACATTTAATCGAATTATTTATTGCCAGTAATATTTTGGCGATGATTTTAGCTTTGGCAGAAGCACAATCATGGACGGCCTTAAGTGTAGGGCGTTTAGTGCAGTATATGTTGTTCATTAACTGGGTTTTACTGGCTTTTGTCGGATTGGTTGAGCTGTTTCAGAAAAAAATTCAGCCTTTAAGTTTTGGGCAAGCCTTAGGTGTTGGCTTTATTCTGTTGCAGATGATTATTTTATTGACCACCATCATGCTGAATGGTTTGATTTATTTTGGACAAAATTTTCAAATTCACAATTTAAGCAGCGATGTTTTACTGGATGGTGTGGTGCTGCATCTCAGTTATGGCGTGCTGATCGGGACATTCTGTTTCCGCTATCTGTATTTGCGAGAGCAATCGGCACGTCAGCAAAATAGTGAATTACATGCACGTATTCAGGCCATGCAAGCGCGAATTCATCCGCATTTTCTGTTTAACAGTTTAAATACGGTAATCAGTTTAATTACCATTGATCCGGATAAAGCAGAGCAAATGTTACTGAATTTATCACGGCTATTTCGTGCGAGTTTTAAAGAACTTAAACTGGTTCGCTTAAAAGATGAAATTGAATTATGTCAGCATTATTTAGCCATTGAGCAGATGCGTTTGGGGGATCGTTTAAGCGTAGAGTGGAAATATGACAATGAAGTTCTGTTTTCTCAGATACAAATTCCGTTATTAACTTTACAACCTTTAGTGGAAAATAGTATTTTTCATGGAGTTGAAAAATTTTTAACAAAGAGTACGATAAGCATATTGGTTGAAATATTGCAAAATCAAGTCAATATAGTCATTACTAACCCCCATACACAGGATAAAATAAATATACGACAAGGAAATGGTATTGCAGTTGAAAATGTGAAACAGCGTCTAAAGGCTTATTATGGACGGACTGTGATCTTTCAGACATACGCGGGAAAGGGAATATTTACCACAGTTGTGCAATATCGATATAAATAAAAAATCATAGTTAACCTATAAAAAAAATCATGGTAACTGTGAAAGGAGGAAAAATGGACATCCTGATTTGTGATGATGAACCTCTCGCTGTAGAGCGCTTATCACGTTTAGTCACACAACTGGGACATCAAGTGGTTGCAACCGCAACTCATGGTCAACAGGCGATTGATATGGTTCAGTTTTATGAACCAGATGTCGTGTTGTTAGATATTCAAATGCCTGAAATTGATGGTTTAAGCTGTGCACAGTATTTGCGTCAGCTTGAGCCTATGCCAGCGATTATTTTTTGTACTGCTTATGATGAACATGCATTGGATGCATTTAAGTCGCATGCAGAAGGCTATCTATTAAAACCGGTGATGCAGCAAGAATTACAACAGGTTTTAGACCATTTAACCAAACTGACTCAAGCACAAATGAGCATTTTAAAACAAAAAGAAGATATGAACGAAATCAATATAAAACGCCACCAAATTGTGGCAAAAACCTACCGTGGGGTAGAGTTGGTGCCTGTGGAAAATATTTATTATTTTTTAGCAGATCAAAAATATGTCACGGTACGTCATAAAAATGGCAGTGTACTGATTGATGAAACTTTAAAAGACCTGGAAAATGAATTTGGCGACCAATTTGTTCGAATTCATCGTAATGCCTTGGTTTCAGTGCATTTTCTAGATGGACTCGAAGTCGTTAGTTCAGGCCAGTATCAAGTACGTTGTCGTGAATTAGAGGAGCGCCTGGCGGTCAGCCGGCGCCATTTACCCAATCTAAGAGAACGAATACAAAAAATTTAAAACTGTTTTCATGATTTTGGTGACAACAACTGTGCAAATTCACTTGCATTTTCAAGTCAGCACGTTAAGTTTAGAATAACGTACTTACATTGACTGTTTCTAAAATTTATGAAGATTTTGAAGATTGCAACTCGACAAAGCCCGCTTGCATTATGGCAGGCTGAACATATTCGTGCCCGTTTAGAGGCATTGCATGCTGATCTTAAAGTTGAGTTGGTAACCTTCGTGACTCAGGGTGACAAAATCCTGGATACGCCTTTGGCAAAAATTGGTGGTAAAGGTTTATTTGTTAAAGAGTTAGAAGCAGCATTGCTGGATGGTCGTGCAGACTTGGCTGTTCATTCGATGAAAGATGTCCCTATGGCTTTGCCTGAAGGTTTGAGCTTGCCAGTGATTTGTGAACGTGAAGATCCCCTGGATGCTTTTGTTTCCAATACCTATCACAGTTTTGATGAATTACCACAGGGTGCAAAAGTCGGGACTTCAAGCCTACGCCGTAAATCCCAGATTTTAAAACAACGTCCTGATTTAAATATTATTGATTTGCGCGGAAATGTTGGAACGCGTTTATCGAAACTGGATTCAGGTTTGTACGATGCCATTATTTTGGCGAGTGCGGGTTTAAAACGCTTGGGGTTGGCTGAACGTATTCGTCATACTCTGCAACCTGAAATTAGTTTGCCAGCAGTTGGACAGGGCGCACTCGGCTTGGAATGTCGTACGACAGACCAAGCGGTACTGGATCTTATCTTGCCGCTTTTACATGATGAAACCGATGTCTGTGTTCGTGCAGAACGCGCTTTCAATGCTTATTTAGAAGGCGGTTGCCAAGTGCCAATCGCAGGATATGCCACTTTAAATCAAGGGCAACTCCATATAGAAGGCCGTGTGGGGAGTGTGGATGGTTTAACCCTGTTAAAAGTTGAACTCAGTGGTACACCAGAACAAGCTGAACAGTTAGGGGTGAGTCTCGCACAGCAATTGCTGGAACAAGGTGCGGGTGATTTGCTTAAAGCGCTCTATTAATATGCTGTTTATTAATACCCGTCCTCAAGATCGTGCGGAAAAATTGAGTTATACCTTACGTATGGCTCAAGTTCCTGTTTTAGATTTGCCTTTACTGGAATTGGTGGCTCGACCTTGGTCAGTGGCATTATCTGAGTTATATCAGCAGTTGCTGTCTGCTCAGGTGATCGTGGTGGTGAGTCCGACTGCGGTTCAAATAGGCATGGATTATTTAAAACAAGCCTCGATTGACCTGAATCAGCTTCGGCAGATCCAATGGATTGCGGTAGGTGAAACCACGGCGCAAGCTTTAGCGACTTATGGAATTACTGCTGAAGTGCCTTTGGTTGAAACATCGGAAGGGATGTTGCAACTTCCAATGCTTAAAAGCATGAATGCTGGAACGTGCATCGCTTTTTGGCGTGGTGAGGGTGGTCGTCCATTTATGATGGATCAGTTAAAACAGCAAGGCATGCATATTTTTAATTTTATTTTATATGAGCGCCGTTGTCCTTTACTCACTCAGCAGAATCTTCCCGATATATTGCCTTTATTGGAACAAGAGCCAGAGTATGCGATGGTGGTGAGCAGTGAAGCGAGCTGGCTAAACTGGATTAAGCTGATGCAAGGTCAAGACGCGATTATTGCAAAAGGGCATTACTTTGTTCTCGGTGAGCGCTTGTATCAAGTTGTTTCGGATTATAAAAAAAATCAATTAGCATGTTTTAATATCACGCGATTACCTGATTTAAAAACAGATTCAATTTTGCAGCAGATTGTTGTTGTGCAAGGGAACACATGAAGAAAATTCTCATTTTATTACTCATTTTAAGTTTGCTCTGGATTATAAAATTAAGTTATGAGGTATTTAATATCTCTGCACAACAAACAGAATTAAGCAGCAGTCTGCATCGTATTGAACAAAGCAATGCAAATTTAAATGATCAACTTGTGGCTTTACAGCGTCATGTGAATGCTGAAGGTGGAGCAGTAGCGCAAGGTGCTCAAGCAAAACATGATTTAAAAACCATCGAAGCATCAAGCATTGATCCAATTGTAGTAATTAAACAGCAGCTGGATTTGATTGAATTTATGCTGAAACAGCAAAAATTCAATGAAGCTTTAGATAAGTTAATGTATTTAGATCGCAATTTAGAGCAATATGCATTAGCACCCTCACTGAAGCAGAGTTTGCATCAGGTTATTGCGAAAGATCAGCAAGTGATTCAGCAGTTTGCAAGCACCCGAGTGGCGCAGCAGGCAAAAGTTGATGATTTAATACACCAACTGGATCAAGCATTAACCCAAGAAATAAATACGCCACAATTAAGTTCAAGCCAACCCCAAAGTAAATATTTTTGGCAGCGCTGGCTGGTGATTGAGCCTGCAAAACAACCTGCCGTCGCTTTAATGCAACGTCCATTGATTTTAAAAGAGGCGCAGCTCCGATTATTATTGGCGCATCAGGCTTTACAGCAAGGTCAATATTTAGAATATCAAGAATCGCTGACTGAAATTATCCAATTGTTAAATCAAATCCCGGATGAGAAATCACGCCAACTGATTCAGAATATCCAAAAAATAAAAGGATTTACTGTTGTTCCGACGCCAAGTTTAAATACGCGCGCATTATTGGGGTGATGGATTAATGAAACAGGTTTTACTTGCCTATGCTTTTATCAGCTTGATTATAATCGCCGGATTGAGTGTTTTAAGTTATGGTTATGGTGCAGGTTATGTTTATTTATATTGGCGTGAATGGCAGATTCAAACCAACATCTGGGTCATTTTTATTTTCCTGGCCTGCCTGAGCTTAATGATTCAATTGCTATGGTTGGTAATCAAGCGCTATTTAACCCGAGAACAAAGAAAGCTAGAAACTGTTTTTAATTTTAAAAATTTACATCCCTATGAACAGTTGGCCGTGGTGTGGTTATTAGAAGCAGCTAAAGACCAGCATGAATTTATTCGAGGGGTATTTTCGCAATCGGGTTTATTAAAAGGCATTATTGCTTCGCGATTGTATTGGATGCAGCAGCAATATCCACAAGCGCTTGCAATCTTAAATCAAAGCAATGCCATGGCATTTGAATTGACCGAAATCCAACGCATTGAAATCTATCTGGCTCAAAATGATGGAGAGCAAGCCTTAACCCATCTTGAATTTTTAAATCAGCATGAGCTTTCACCGTGGTTAAAGGATGTCAAAAGTGCCTATGATTTACGCTTAACAGCGCTATGGGGAAAGTTTGCCCTTCAATTTCCATGGATGTATTTGCGTTCGACTAAATATGGTCATTTAGACACCGAAATCAAACAGGAATGGTTGCAACAGTTATTGCTTGATTTTGATCAAGCTGATGTTGAGGATTTACAAAATTTACAACAACGTTATTTAGACTTGCAAGATCAAATTTATAGTCGCAATTATGAGATAAAAACTTTATGGTTAAAGCGAMAAAATRAAGACTTGGCATTACATTTGTTAGATGAGCAGTTTAATCAAGACGTTTTTTATTTATGGTTTCAACAGCAATTATTGAAACAAAACCCTGATTATTTAAGGGTTGAGCAACGAATTGACTATTGGGAAAATAAATATCCTTCTTTGCCTGTGTTTACCTTTGCGAAATGGCATATATACACTGCAACCGCACGTTATGCTGAAGCGGATAAATTGCTTGAACTATACCCAGATAATGTAATGATGAATTATTTAAGAATTAAATCTACTTTAAAAGGTCAGGATGATTTAATTAAGCAGTTAAATTTAATATTTGAAAGTAATGCAAATTTTGTTGAAATAAAAATATGAGGCCAAATAAATGTTAACCCTGTCGGATTATCCTGTTATTTATGAGCAGTCAGTCGCTTGGGGAGATATGGATGCCTTTGGGCATGTAAATAACGTCATCTATTATCGTTATATCGAAAGTGCCCGCATTCGTTATATGGATGAACTTAATGTTTTTCAACAAGATGTTTATACGGTGGTTGCGTCCAATCAGTGCAAATATATTCGTCCGGTATTTTATCCAGACCAGCTTAAAATTGGTGTACGTGTTGAGGAAATGCGTAATAGTGCACTGCGTATGAGTTATTTATTATGGAGTGAGGCACAACAAACGGTAGTTGCATTGAGTGAAGCGGTCATAGTTTGTGTAAATAAAGAAAATATGAATAAAACTGAAATACCTGCTGTGATTCGAGAAAAAGTGAATAAAATTGAGATGATTGTAAATCATCAAATTTAAAACTATTAAAAAAGGTTTAATAAATATAGAGATATATAGATGTGTGAAATCTTTTTAAATATTGTTATTTATTTAAATTTTTGTATTGAATGTTTTAGATAATAAAAATATTATGATCGAGTTTGAATAAATAATATATAAAATCTATTCTTGGGAGTTAATATGATGCCGGACATTAGTAATTTATCTGTTGAAGAGTTAAAGCGTTTACAAATTGAAGCTGAAGCATTAATTGCTTCTAAAAAAGATCAAGCTGTTGAAGATGCTTATCAGCAAATTTTAGATATTGCAGATAAAGTAGGTTTGACGATTGAACAAATCTTAGAGTTTGGTGCAACTAAACGCAAAAAAAGCACACGTAAATCTGTGGAGCCACGTTACCGTAGTAAAAACAATCCATCCGAGACTTGGACGGGTCGCGGTAAACAACCACGTTGGTTGGTTGCTGAACTGGAAAACGGTGCAAAACTGGAAGACTTCCTCATCTGATTTTGGAATTCATGAGATTGTCATCCAGTTGGATTAGGCTAAAAAAACCAAGCATATATGCTTGGTTTTTTTATATCTTTGAATTGGCGTTGTAGAAAAAGTGTGCATAATGTGTATAGAAATATAATATCGTGGCTCAGGGAAGAAGAATAGATATGTTGGTCGTGGTGGGATGATAAAGAAACCCAAATACATCACGTGGTGGATCTTTGCCATCATCGTTTTTTTTATTTTCGTATTACTCCAAATTCCAGCGGCTTGGCTCATTTCAAAATTTTATAAAAACAACCAGGTCTTGCAAAATGTAAGCGGCAATATTTGGCAGGGGCAAGCAGATTGGCATAAAGGGAATCTAAGAGGGTCGTTAAGTTGGAAAACACGGCCATTGGATCTGTTTTTGCTGCGTTTAGGGGCTCATGTCGAAGTCCATAGTGGGCATACCCAACTTGATGGGGTGGTGGGGTATGGTTTTGGCAAGAAAGTCATTATTCAAGACTTGAATGGCCAAATTGCACCTGAAACATTAAAGAATCTGGTAGATTGGCAGTGGCCTACAAATGCCATTCAATTGCAGGATATCGATTTTAACTATAAAAAAGAGCAGGGTTTTTCCCAGGCAGACGGTCAATTGCAGTGGGCGGGTGGTGAGTTGATTTATACCTATGCTCAGCGACAGGATCGAATGAATATGCCGTCATTGAAAGGAAAACTGTCAGATGAAAATAATAAGCTGATGTTTGATCTTCGTGACCAGCGTGCTCAAAAGCTGATTGCTTTAGAGCTGGATCCAAGCTTGATGCTTGATGTGCAATTGACGCAACGTTTATTGATGAATATTGCTTCTTATGAAGGTAAAGCGGGTTTGGATACCTATGTCATTAGTTCGCGCCAACCTTTGTTTAAAGGTGGCTTCTAATGAATGAATGGATCGAAAAAATTCAACAGTTAAATTGGAAACAGGCAGATCGTGCTGCACCGATATTACTGGCACTGCTGATTTTATATTTATGCTGGAAGTTGGCGAGTATTTTTTGGTTGTTGATGGCTCCTCCTCAAGTAATACAGTTGGAGCGGGTGGAATTAGGCTCACAACAACCACAAGTCCCTAATTTATCTTCATTTGCACTGTTTCAAGAAGCTGGAAAGAGCGCTGCTGCGGACGAGAATATAAACCTTGTATTACAGGGGGTGGTGGTGGGTTTCCCGAGTCAATTTTCTTCTGCGGTGATTAAAGTAAATGACGTGGCAGATCGCTATCGGGTAGGAGAAAGTATTGATACGACCTCTTACCAGTTGGCTGAAGTGTATTGGGATCGTGTGGTATTACGCCAAAACAATGGTACCACCCGAGAGTTACCCTTTAAAAGGATTGGAAATGGACTGGATCAAGCTATCGTTCAACCGGTAGTGAATGCTTCAAACTCAAATCATCAATCGATTCAAGCCGTGCCGAGTCAGGAAAATAGTGCTCTGGGACAAGCAGTACAAAAAATACAGGAAGACCGTGAACAATATTTAAAAGATATGGGGGTGAATGCGGCAAGCGGGGGCTATGAAGTGACTTCAAGAACTCCTGCAGCATTACGCAGCAAGCTGGGTTTGCAACCGGGTGACCGGATTATGTCTTTAAATGGACAGGCTGTGGGGCAGGGGCAAAGCGATGCCCAGTTGCTGGAACAGGCGAGACGCGAAGGTCAGGTTAAATTGGAAATAAAGCGTGGTGATCAGGTGATGACCATACAACAGAATTTTTAAGTGATGCATTGTCACATTATAGGGTTAGGAAGCACGGAATTTTATGGCTTTATTTAATCATCATCGTTCAGTTTGGACCTTATTTGCAGCTGCACCACTTATTGCTATGGTGAGTACTGCAAGCCATGCACAGACATGGAAAATCAATTTACGTGACGCTGATTTAACTGCATTTATTAATGAAGTGGCAGATATTACCGGGAAGAATTTTGCTGTAGATCCACGTGTACGTGGCAATGTGACGGTCATTTCGAATAAACCTTTAAATAAAGCTGAAGTTTACGAGTTATTTCTTGGCGTATTGAATGTGAATGGTGTGGTGGCGATTCCTTCGGGCAATACCATCAAACTGGTACCTGATAGCAATGTTAAAAGCTCCGGTATTCCTTATGATGCCAAGCAACGTGCCACGGGTGATCAAATTGTGACTCGGGTGATTTGGCTGGAAAATACCAATCCCAATGACTTGATTCCTGCGATTCGCCCTTTAATGCCGCAGTTCGCGCATTTATCAGCGGTTGCGGGAACCAATGCCCTGATTGTTTCAGACCGTGCCAATAATATTTATCAGCTTGAAACCATTATTCGTAATTTAGATGGTACCGGGCAAAACGATATCGAGACTGTGACACTGCAGTCGAGTCAAGCGGAAGAAATGATTGGTTTGCTCGAATCAATGAGTTCGACTGGAGCAGCACGAGATTTAAAAGGCTCGCGGATCCGCATCATTGCCGATACACGTACCAACCGGATTGTGCTGAAAGGCGATACTGCAACGCGTAAGCGTATCCGTCAAATGATTGAAATGCTGGATGTGCCTGCGGCAGATCGTTTAGGTGGATTAAAAGTCTTTCGTTTAAAATATGCCAGTGCGAAAAGTCTGGCTGAAATTTTACAAGGCTTGGTCACCGGTCAGGCTGTATCCAGTTCATCAAATTCAAATAGTTCATCGTCGAACAGTAATAATGCGATGAATAATCTCAGCAATAACAACTCGAATAATTCAAGCAGTAGCTCATCAAATATTTCAACCCCCAGTATTAACTTGGGTGGTGGATCAAACAGTAATAATCAAAATAGCATCACCAGTTTTAATGGCAATGGCGTCAGTATTATTGCTGATGACAGCCAGAACGCATTGGTAGTGAAAGCTGATCCGCAATTGATGCGTGAAATTGAATCTGCCATTCAGCAGTTGGATATACGCCGTCAACAGGTGCTCATCGAGGCTGCCATCATTGAAGTTGAGGGAAGTGATGCCGATCAACTTGGTGTGCAATGGGCCTTGGGTGACTTAAGTAGCGGCATTGGATTAATTAGCTTTGATAATGCAGGGGCAAGTCTAGCCAGCCTGGCAGGTGGTTATTTGACAGGTGGTTCTGCCGGTTTAGGTGCTGCAGCAGCCGGGTTAAAAGGTACTTCATTGGTTCTTGCCGATTATAAAGAAGGCAGTAATGGTTCGCGTAAACTTTATGGTGCGCTGATTCAGGCACTAAACAGTAGAACAAAATCCAATTTACTCTCCACGCCATCCATTGTGACCATGGATAATGAAGAAGCATATATTGTGGTGGGGCAGAACGTACCTTTTGTCACAGGTTCCGTTGCGACCACCACAGCCGGCATCAATCCATATACTACGGTTGAACGTAAAGATGTTGGTGTGACTTTAAAAGTGGTGCCGCATATTGGTGAGGGTGGCTCAGTCCGTTTAGAAGTCGAACAGGAAGTTTCTGCTGTAGCCCGTGATCGCGGACAGGCACAGGATTTAGTCACCAGTAAACGCGCAATAAAGACCTCGATTTTGGCTGAGCATGGTCAAACCATCGTTTTAGGCGGTTTGATTTCGGATAATTCTCTTCAGGGTCGCCAGTCTGTACCGGGTTTGGGTGCTATTCCAGGAATTGGGCGTTTGTTCAGATCTGACGTTAAATCTAATGAAAAACGCAATTTACTGGTCTTTATCCATCCCACCATTGTCGGTGATGCTAAAGATGTGAAGCGTTTGTCTCAGCAACGTTATAGTCAGTTGTATAGCTTGCAGCTGGCGATGGATCAGGATGGTACTTTCTCGAAGTTACCGGAAAATGTGGATGATATTTATCAACAACGTCTACCGGTAACGCCTTCAGCTGCAAAAGTACCGGGTTATCAAACTGTACCATCCGGTGGGCAAA
Source organism: Acinetobacter sp. ANC 4862 (assembly GCF_004336635.1). GTDB lineage: Bacteria > Pseudomonadota > Gammaproteobacteria > Pseudomonadales > Moraxellaceae > Acinetobacter. The sequence goes on along the minus strand of NZ_SJXH01000023.1, from coordinate 4,556 downwards.
ATAAGTCCAATGCCGCTACGATTACCACTCCTGTAGCGATTGAGCCAATGGTACAAAGGCAAGTGATCCAAGTACCTAAATCTGAGGTTGAAAGAACTAAAAATACCGTAACTACGACCACGATTCGATCAGGTTCTTAACAGAGTGTGTAAAGAATTGCAGATTTGCCGTGATATGATGAGAAAAAATCGCAAAGAGAAGTGCATTTCATGACTTGGAAAATACAAGCAATTACCGGTGAATTGACGGGACAAGAAATTAGCATCGACCGTGATATGTTGGTCGGTCGTCATCAGAGCGCAGATATTGTATTGCAAGCCGGGGAAATCTCACGCAAGCATGCGGCTTTCTTGCTAAAAGAGCAGGCCTTGTGGCTGCAGGATTTAAATTCATCTAATGGCACATTCGTCAATGATTTACGGATTGAACATGAAACCTTGTTGAAACAAGGCGATATTATTCAGTTTGCCAGTCTGAAGTTTTCTGTACTGGAGCCTGCAAAAGACATTGCACGTGTCGTAATTGAATCAGCTGCAGTTGCGCTTGAACCTGTCGTGGCAGAAACAGAAGTGATTCCTGCTGCTGAGCAGCCTTCGGAAGCCGTTGCTGTTTCTGAAACTGCAGCTGCAGAAGCGGAGGAAGCCTCTAAAACAGTCGCGCAACACATGAATGACCAAGGCATGCCTGAACTGAAAGAGCGTGATAGCAGTGTCAATGTGACCCGTGATGGTATGCCCACCAATGTTGGTGTGCCAAAGCCAGCCCCAATTCCTGAAGGTGTGGACTTGAGTGCCATTCCAGAGAAGCAAGAGCCAATAGTGGTTGAAGCACCAGTATCGCGTGTAGAGCAAGCTAAAGAAGAGCAGAAAAATGCATCGGTTGGTTTAATGACCATTATTGCATTGATTATCCTTGCAATCATTGCATGGTTATTCTTTAAATAAGTATCTGCACGACCTACAATTAAGGCATGCAATCGCATGCCTTAATTATTTGGCTAGATGTGTTTGGGTGAGATAAATAATGAGAGGAAGAAGATGTCTGTAGCAAAATTGGCAAGTCGTGAACTTATTCTATTTGACTTGGACGGCACCTTGGTGGATTCCGCATCTGATTTATATCGCGCCATGAATATGAGCCTGAATGTTTTGCAATTACCGGATGTGACTGAAGAGCAGGTTCGGACGTGGGTGGGGAAAGGCACATCACTTTTTTGTCATAGCACTTTGCAGTATTTAACCGGACAGGTTGATCCGGCGCAATATCAACAATTATTAGAGACTTTTTTAAGAATTTATAATGCCGAACCTTGTGTCGATACCCAGCCTTTTAATGGGGTGGTAGATTTTCTCGAATGGGGTTTAACACACAATAAACAAATGATCTGCGTGACCAACAAGCCAGAACAACCTGCGCGTATGATTGTGGAATCCTTGGGTTTAAGCAAATATTTTGTCGATGTGATTGGTGGCGATCGTTTTGAAGAACGCAAGCCGCATCCGCGCCAACTGCTGTTTTGTGTCGATGAATATCAACTGGCAAAAGAACAGGTATTGATGCTGGGCGATTCCAGCAATGATGTCGAAGCAGCACGACGTGCAGGAGTGGATTGTATTGTGGTGAGCTATGGCTATAATCATGGTGAAGATATTCATGATTGCCAGCCACAGCAAGTGGTTGATGATTTAACAGAATTACTCACGAAATAATTTAAAAGTAAGGATATTGGAATGAGAAATTGTATGGTTTTTCGATGGCGACGCTAAGTCAGATAATCCCAAAACGAACTTAAAACCCGCCCATATCGAAAACATAGAGAATACTCATGACCACTCAAACTCAATTCGACAGCTTAAAATCTGACGGTTACAACCTTATTCCTGTTTATCGTCAGCGTTTAGCCGATACCGAAACCCCACTTTCAGTGTTTGCGCGCCTTAAAGACCATCAACAAGCGTATTTGTTTGAATCTGTTGAAGGCGGGGAAAACTGGGCGCGTTATTCCATTATTGGCTTGGGTGAATCCACTGTTTTTTCATGCAATGAAAGTGTTTTAACTATTCAACAAGCCGATGGTTCAATTGAAACCCAGGCCTGTAGCGATCCATTCCAATACATCCGCGATTTTCAAGCCCAGTTTCATGTGCCAACGCAAAAGGACTTACCAGCCTTGCCGAGTTTTACCGGTGGCTTAGTAGGTTACTTTGGCTATGATTCAGTTCGTTACATCGAGCCACGTTTAACCAATGTGCCAGCAGCTGATCCTGTCGGTTTGCCGGATATCTGGATGATGCTGTCTAAAACAGTGATTGTATTTGATAACTTAAAAGACACTTTATTCTTAATTGTGCATGCTGATGTGAACGACCCAGATGCCTATGCCAAGGCACAACAACAATTAGATGAATTGGAAGCGGTATTAGCTCAACCGATTAGCCTGCAAGCGAAAAAACATACGGCACCGCATTTTGAATCTCTCACAGGTAAAGAAAAGTATCTTGAGTCAATTGAAACAGTAAAAGAATACATCCGCGCAGGCGATGTGATGCAGGTGGTGCCGGGGCATCGTATGGTGTCTGATTTTGATGGTGAGCCTTTACAGGTTTATCGTGCGCTTCGTCATCTCAATCCATCGCCGTATTTATTTTTAGTGCAAGGGCAAACCTTAGATAATAAAAAACCGTTCCATATTGTCGGATCTTCTCCTGAAATTCTGTCACGTCTGGAAAATGGTATTGCTACGGTTCGTCCGTTGGCAGGTACACGTCCACGTGGCAAGACCAAAGAAGAAGATTTGGCACTTGAGCAAGACTTGCTTTCCGATGAAAAAGAAATTGCCGAGCATTTGATGCTGATTGATTTGGGCCGAAATGATGTCGGGCGTGTATCAAAAATTGGCAAAGTGAAAGTCACTGATCAAATGGTGATCGAGCGTTATTCACATGTCATGCATATTGTCTCCAATGTACAGGGTGAGGTTCGTGATGATGTCGATGCCTTGGATGTTTTTAAAGCGACTTTCCCAGCAGGAACACTTTCTGGTGCGCCGAAAATCCGTGCCATGGAAATTATTGATGAGGTTGAGCCAGTAAAACGCGGTGTTTTTGGTGGTGCTGTGGGTTATTTAGGCTGGCATGGTGAAATGGATATGTCGATTGCCATTCGTACCTGTGTCATTCGTGAAAATAAGGTCTATGTACAGGCAGGAGCAGGGCTGGTTGTGGACTCAAATCCTGAATCTGAGTGGAATGAAACCCAGATAAAAGCTCGCGCAGTGATCAAAGCGGTTGAATTATCATCAAATGGATTGATTTTATGAGTTTTTGGCGCTTTTTTTGAAAAAAACACTTGCACGGATTTCAAGTTTTGCTAAACTGCACACCGTTCCGATACGAAACGTACGAAACACTAAGAAACGCCGGCATAGCTCAGTTGGTAGAGCAACTGACTTGTAATCAGTAGGTCCACAGTTCGAATCCGTGTGCCGGCACCATCTTAGAAGTTTGAATGGTTAAGTTGAAGAGTGACACTGAAATAAGTGTATGTGGTGAGGTTCCCGAGCGGTCAAAGGGGGCGGACTGTAACTCCGCTACGAAAGTTTCGAAGGTTCGAATCCTTCCCTCACCACCAATTTAAGAAATTCGATACAGTGTGGTTGTACCAATAATGCGGGAGTAGCTCAGTTGGTAGAGCGGCAGCCTTCCAAGCTGCATGTCGCGAGTTCGACCCTCGTCTCCCGCTCCATCGAAGATTTTATTGCTCTTATAGCTCAGTGGTAGAGCACTCCCTTGGTAAGGGAGAGGTCTCCAGTTCAAATCTGGATAAGAGCTCCAGATATACAGTTTAGTGACTTGGTCACAAAGTTTTTAAAAAGCAGGCTTATTAGTCTGCTTTTCAAGTATTGGGTGTTTAGTTTTTTAGGCGACCTGTCGAAGCTGAGTTGTTTAAGACCGTGTTCGACGTAAACGAGGAAGATCATCATGGCTAAGGCTAAGTTTGAACGTAATAAGCCACACGTAAACGTGGGTACAATTGGTCACGTCGACCATGGTAAAACAACTTTAACTGCTGCAATTGCAACAATCTGTGCAAAAACTTACGGCGGTGAAGCGAAGGATTACGCAGCAATTGACTCTGCACCAGAAGAAAAAGCACGTGGTATTACCATTAATACTTCGCACGTAGAATACGATTCTCCAACTCGTCACTACGCACACGTAGACTGTCCAGGTCATGCCGATTATGTTAAAAACATGATCACTGGTGCTGCTCAAATGGACGGCGCGATCCTTGTATGTGCTGCGACTGATGGTCCTATGCCACAGACTCGTGAACACATCCTTTTATCTCGTCAGGTTGGTGTACCTTACATTCTTGTATTCCTTAACAAGTGTGACCTTGTTGATGATGAAGAATTACTTGAATTGGTAGAAATGGAAGTTCGTGAACTTCTTTCTACTTATGACTTCCCAGGCGATGACACTCCAATCATCCGTGGTTCAGCGCTTGCTGCACTTAATGGTGACCAAGGTCAGTATGGCGAATCTGCTGTAATC
>NZ_SJXH01000022.1 GCF_004336635.1 Acinetobacter sp. ANC 4862 | reverse complement strand
TTGTCCGAGGAGTGTTCAGTTTGCCAATGTCAACGATGTATAACCGGGTGCCGAATGGCGCCTTAGCAGAGGCTTGAGCCGTGTGCTGGGAAACTCGCATGCACGGTTCTTAGGGGGTTGGACGTAGGTAACTGCGTCTGACTACCCGACAATCAGATGCGTCCCTGGGCCTTGGGGCGTAAGAACTGGCTGTTTGCTGGCTCGCTGCGCAGTGGTCAGCGAGCGGCGAACATCATGACGCTGATTCAGTCAGCAAAGCTGAATGGGCTTGATCCGTATGCCTATTTAAGTAATGTGCTAAAAAGGCTGCCGACACATAAAGTGACCCAAATAGAAGAATTACTTCCACACCGCTGGAAACCCAACTCAAATTAAAAAATAGCTATGGGGCTCAGCGGACGCTTACGTAAAAATAACATTTTGGATTTTTGTGTTGCAGTCCAGCTGATATAAAGACTGAACATAAATACGGGATTGTAGATGAGAGAGAAAAGTAGCATTTGATGCCAATTACGATCAACAACAAAATATACTCCAGTATAAATGACTGCCGAGATTAAAAAAGAAATGATCACAGCAGGCATAAAACGAATTTGTACACATAGATTGGCCAAGACGACAAATACTAAAGAAGCATACAAATAAATGGGTCTGTCGGGACTATGCGATAAATTGAGTAAATAAAACCAAATCGCAGAAGCCCCAATAATGGATAGTGGTAATATTAAATCAAATAATTGAACACTTCGACTAAACTTATAAATCAGTACCGTGACGAGACTTATCAAAGCGGTATAAGACAGTTTCAGCCACACCACAAGAGAGCCAACATCAGGAAGAATAAAATAGTCTGCAACGCTATAAGCGGCATAGGTACATTGGGCAAGAATATTGACTTGCAGTAAAAACTTAAAGATTTGGTCTTTTTGGTAGGTATGAAATTCATGTTCTAGGGAAGAAGGAATTCGCACAAAAGGGCGTTTTAAAATCTCTTGAATGAGAAAACGAGATTCTTTTTTATACTCATCGATCATTGTATTGTTCTACTAAATTGATAGAAGTGTGATTTATTTTTTTGTATATATGTAATAGATTATTTTTTATTCTATGACAAAGAGGTAGTAAAACAAATAAATATTTAATTTACATGCGTTTGAGTTGTAAGTTTTTATTAAATGATTAAGTTGAGTTAATATCTATATTTATAAAATATATTAAGACCATTTTGATGAAGATAATTTTTTAATTATTCATAATTAAAAATCGCAACCTGATTGCGTCCATTTTTCTTGGCTTGATAAAGGGCAATATCTGCATTTTTAATCAGTAAATTCAAATCATTTTGATGCGGTTGCAGTTGGGATACCCCAATAGATACGCTAAAATTGAAATAGAATTTATCTTTAATACAGATTTGATGACTTTCAATGATTCGGCACAATCGATTCGCAATCGTGACTGCATCTTCTAGTGTGGTATTTGGCAGTAATGCAATAAATTCCTCACCACCAAAACGGGCTAACACATCGGTGTGCCGCATTTCCTTGCGAGCAATTTCAGCAAGCACCCGAAGCACTTCATCCCCTATATCATGTCCATAGGTGTCATTAATGTTTTTGAAAAAGTCGATATCCAGCATCAATAAACAGGCTAAATTATATTTTGGCCATTTCTGAATGGCTTGTTCAGCAACCTGCAAAAACTGGCGACGATTATTGAGTTGAGTTAATTCATCTGTATGTGCCAGTTCACTTAAGGCATAGTAGTTCCAGTCATTTAATAGAACCCGTAAAAAATTGCGTTTTGAATTTAAAGTATTATTCCAGCTGATATACATGCTGAGGAGTAAAACAGGGACATAGATGAGAGAAAATAAAACCATTTCATCCAGGCTAACCAACTGAAATACACCATAAAAAATGACAGCACTAATCAGCAAAGAGGTGAAAATTGAATTTCGAAAAGAAACTTGTACAGATAAATTGCCCAATAAAATAAAAATCACAGCGGCATATATATACGTGGTCACGATTGGACTATGTGACAAAACCAGAAGATCTAGCCATAGTGCAACTGCTACCGCGACGTATATGGGAAGTAAGCTGTCTATAATTTTAATATTTTTGCAGTAACGAAAGGCGATTCCGTTGATTAATATTGCACAGACCACAAGAATAATCCGTGAAATACCTGAAAGCATGCCAATTTCAGGGATCAGCAACCAGTCTACAAAAAAGTAACTTAAAAATGTAATCTGACCAATAAAATTGACGCATTTTAAAAATTGTCGTTGGTGTTTATTTTGATAGTCCAAGTAATATTGTTGAAATTGATCCGGAATACGTGTGGCTGGATCTCGTAATTCTTGTTCTATCACTTTTTGATTTTCAGCAGTACACAGCTGCTTTGGTAAAATATAAGCAGCCTCATGATTTGAATTTTTATCCACATTTGTCCCAATCTGATCAGGATTTTTATCATTGTTGTTATGAGAAATTTTTTGATCTCCCCTAAACATGGAGATACCCCTTTCTGTGTGGGATTCATAAAGCAAGAATAATAGGGATAGTAATGAATTTTGTATATAACTTAAACAATTAATGGGGTGGGCAATTGTGACAAAATTTTATTTATATATAAAATTCATATGAATAGGACATGAATAGTGGGGTGGGTAAAGAATGAAGAGATTGTTTTATTAAGGAAAATTTCAAAAGTAATATTGTCCTATACATGGTATTCAGCGTATTAACTTAACTATAGGCTGAATCTGTAAGAGCCTATATGATCATAAGAATAGATTCAGGACATTCAAGAACGGTTTAGTCCGTACGATTCAGGATAAAAATATGACCAATAGCAACTATATAGAGCTTTCTGATTCAGATGATTGTGAAAAATACGTGAATCAATTTATTCAGGAGTTTCCTTTACGTAGCGCGGAAATTGGGCAGGGAACCGTGATCAAACGCGCTTTGCCAAGTCGCCATAAACGCTTAATTGGGGCATGGTGTTTCTTGGATCATGCCGGTCCCGTGACTTTTCCGCAAGGTGATGGCTTAGATGTTGGGCCGCATCCACATATAGGTTTGCAGACCTTTACCTGGATGATTGAAGGCACCATGATGCATACTGATAGTTTGGGTACAAAACAGTTACTTCGCCCGAAGCAGGTCAATTTGATGACCGCAGGTTATGGGATTTCACATGCTGAAGTTGCACCAGAAACTGAAACCCATATGCATGCTGCACAGCTCTGGATTGCGTTGCCAGATGATAAAATGAATATGGCGCCCTGTTTTGATCATTATCCAGAACTTCCAGTCGTAGAAAAAGATCAGGTCGAATTTACCGTATTGGTCGGCGAGTTTTTAAAAACTAAATCACCGGTAGCCGTACATACAGAATTACTCGGGGTGGATTTAACGGCAAAAGAATCAACTACCACCCGAATTAAACTCAATCCAAAATTTGAATACGGTTTCATGGCTTTGGATGGCGGTGCTGTCGTGAATGGTCATGAACTGACTGAAGACAATATGGTCGTTCTTGAGCCGGGGGTGGTCGAAATTGAAATCCAGCTGCATGCGGGTAGCCGTATTCTACTGTTGGGTGGGGAACCTTTTGAGTCGCCAATATTATTGTGGTGGAACTTTGTCGGTCGTACTCAGGAGGAGCTTTGCAAGGCTCGTGACCACTGGATTGAACAAGATGAACGCTTTGGCAATATTCCTGATTATCCAGGACCACGCTTAGAAGCGCCGGCATTCCCAGATAAAATGCGTGCCTCTAAATAAAAATAACATTTAGGAATGATCATCCTCATGGCCATTATTGCAAATGCAGAAGTACACAGCTTGGCTGAACCTTGGTCGGGCGAGATCAAGACGGGTACACACCAATTTATGACGGATAAACCCGAATCTTTTGGTGGGCAGGATAAAGGCCCTGCACCTTATGATTTGATTTGTTCAGGTTTGATTTCTTGTACCATGATTACGCTACGCATGTATGCCAGTCATAAAGGCATAGAGTTGGGTGAGTTTTCTGTTGAAGCCGATTTTAATGCCAATAAAGAAGGCAAAGAGTGGATTGAACGCCGTTTGTCGTTTGCACAACCCTTGTCGGATGAGCTTAAACAAAAGGTTTTAGAGATCAGCAGTAAAATGCCAGTGACCAAAACATTATTACGTAGCTTAGACATCAATACTGTACTTGTCTAAGTTGATGAACCGATTGAAATGACATTTTGTGTAAAGCAGGATGTCATTTTTTTAGGGCTATGCGTATAGTCAAAGCAGAAAAAATAGAGAGCAAAATAATGATTACCTTGCATCACTTAGATCAATCGCGTTCTTTTCGAATTTTATGGGCTTTAGAGGAGCTGGCTCTGAATTATCAGGTCAAGTTTTATAAACGCTTGCCCACTTTTGCCGCACCGCCTGAATTAAAACTGGTTCATCCTTTAGCTAAAGCACCGGTATTGACCGATGCTGATCAAACCATTGCCGAATCTGCGGTGATTTTGCAATATCTGCAAGAAACCTATGACCAACAACAGCAATTTAAACTGCAGAATAAGAAAGATCAGCAGCAATATCGCTATTGGATGCATTATGCGGAAGGTTCATTGATGCCATTGTTGGTGATGCAATTGGTAATGAACAATGTACCGAAACAAGTACCCTGGCTGGTAAAGCCGGTCGCGAAAAAAATTACAGCAGGGGTGAAGGCTGGGTTTATTCAACCGCGTTTAAAAGATCATATTAACTATCTGGAAGATTATTTGGCGAAGCATGAATATGTGGCAGGCGATTTTTCTTTTGCCGATATTCAGATGGGTTTTCCGTTAGAGGTCATTCAGTCAAGAACATCAGGGTTATATCCTTATATCGCAGCCTATATAAAACGTTTGGCTGAGCGTCCAGCTTATCAGCGAGCAAAGTTTAAAGAACAGAACCTGGCTTAGATTAAGCCAGATGTACTATACGTCTAGCTCATGTGATAGAGGCGTTCTTTAGGGAAGATTACTTTAAAGGTTGAGCCCTGGTTTTCTTTCGATTCAATTTCTAAATGTGCGCCGTGTTGCATCAACACATGTTTGACAATAGCCAGTCCTAGACCGGTTCCACCGGTTTGACGGCTACGTGCACTATCGACACGATAGAAACGCTCGGTCAAACGCGGCAGATGTTTGGGGTCAATCCCGATCCCGGTATCTTCAACGGTAAAGATGCCGTGCTCGCCATCATCATGCCAGCCCATGGTAATGGTTCCACCTTTAGGGGTGTATTTAATGGCATTGGTAATCAGGTTGCTGAAAGCACTGGCCAGTTCGGTATCTGAACCAATCAGGTCGCAATGACTGTCAATATCTAGATTCAGCGTGTGGTGATAGTCAACGTTGTAGGCTTGAGCATCATCAAACAGCTGGTTCATCAGACTCGGCATTTCAATAATCTGGTTCTTGGCAATTTGCTTGCTGCTTTCTAAACGAGAGAGCAGCAATAGGTCATTGACCAAGGCATTCATACGTTTAGTTTGTGCCTGCATCTGGTCAAAGGCACGTTTCCAGCGTGGATTTAAATCTTCTTGATCGGTAAAGGTTTCAATATAACCACTGAGTACAGTCAAGGGTGTACGCAGTTCATGGGAAATATTGTCGACAAAGTCTTTACGCATTTGTTCCAGATTATGCATGCGGGTGACGTCATAGGCCACCAATAGACGGCTCTCGCCACCAAAACGGGTCATTTTGACTTGTACATAATGGTCTTCAAAGGCTGAAGATTTCATTTTCAAGCCGTCGGGCGCATCGTCGATATTGTTGAAATATTGAATAAAATTTGGCTGACGCAGCAGGGTTAAAATATTACGACCCCGATCTAAAGGTTTTATCCCGAGTAACTTTTCCGCTGCGGGATTCCACCATTCAATTTGATGTAATTCATCAATCAGAACCACGGCTTCGGCTAGCGCAACCAGTGAAGATTGTGCGCGGTCAATTAAGCCGACCATTTCTGCTTGTACAATACGCTCTTGGCGCTGTGCGCGATAAACATTAAACAGTAATGCACCCCAGATGCCATCCAAGTTGGGCGGAACATCATAAGGACGGTTAGAAATCCATTCATTCACCAAATACAGTGAACGGAGTTGAAAAGCAAAAAATATCGCGAAAGCGATGAAAATAAAAATCCAAAAATACCCAATCCCGATCCCTATTAAAGCTGCAATGAGCAGTAAAAAGGCCAGTAAACGTAAATCTTGCTTGGCAAAAGTCCATAAACTGCTGTAACGGAATTGTTTATGTTCTCGTGCAATTTCCGGGATGGGGTAGGGTTCATACATAAAATGTGATTTACCTAAAAAACGACTAACCTAAAGCGACATCCGCGCGGGTAGAAAAACGGTAACCTGTGCCACGAACGGTTTGTATATAGCGGTCAACCCCAAAAGGTTCCAGCACTTTACGTAAACGGCGAATATGCACGTCAATGGTACGGTCTTCAATATATACGTTACCACCCCAAACTTGATCAAGCAATTGAGCACGGGTATAGGCACGTTCGGGATGGGTCATGAAGAATGCCAATAAACGGTATTCTGTTGGTCCCATCTCTAAAATATTATCACCGTAACTGACGCGCTGGCTGACAGGATCAAGCATCAGGCCATTGGCATCAATGGTTTTTTCGCCACTCAAGGCATTGGCACGACGTAATACCGCTTTAATACGCGAAACCAGTTCTCGGGTCGAGAAAGGTTTGGTCATGTAGTCGTCTGCACCCGCATCGAGACCTTGTACTTTATGGTCTTCTTCACCGCGTGCAGTCAGCATAATCACTGGAATTTCATTTAAGCTTTCATCGCGTTTTAAACGGCGGCAGAGGTCAACCCCGCTGATACCACCCGGTAACATCCAATCTAATAAAATAAGCGCAGGGCGTTGATCCACGATCATCTGGTGGGCTTGTTTAGCATCTTCTGCCTGTAAGCATTGAAAGCCTGCCATGTCTAAAGATGTATGAATCATCTCTCGAATGGGAAGTTCGTCATCGACGATTAATATATAGTCATCTTTCACAACGCAATATCCTATTTGATGTTAACGGTGAACCGTTTTGTATTTTATGACAGGCTTATTACAAAGATTAATTATGACAGTATCATTGCAGAAAAGGGGGGTATGCCAATTTTCGCAAAGAAATGTGACAATTTTTATACTGAAAAATGAACAATTTAAAATAAATCAGTCATCTAAATATAATGAATTCAACGCATTGGGTGAATTTTAACCTGAAGATTAAGATGAACTTTCTTTTTTCATTATTTTTTCTTTTTCTGAAAAAGTATCCAGCAACGATAGAAAAACAATACTGCAAGACGATAAAACCTCTTGCATCGACTGTTTAAAGCCACTGACCACCCAGCGAATCGCAATTTGAGTGACATAGCCATTTAGCCCAGTTGCAACTAAAGAAATTTCACGTTCAGAACGGTCAATATGCGGCATCATTAACATGACAAAGGCATGAATCATGCGGTCAAAACGCAACATGGTTTCGTGAATGGTGGCTTGATTATGCAGCTCCTGAACCAGCATGGCATCGATATAAATAATTCGTGCCATACCTGGATTATCTTTTAGGGTGGTGAGTAAGGCGGTTAAACCTGATTCAATCATTTTGCGTGGGTCGGTCGAGGCCTGCATGATGGCTTGCATGACATTGTGCTGCAATTGATCGATCAATTTTAAAAAGATGGTTTGAAAAAGCTCATCACTTTTCTTAAAAGATTCATAGAAATAGCGTTCAGTCAGTTTGGCTTCATTGCAAATATCTTTTACGGTCACCGCAAAAAAACCATGCGTGCCATAAGCTTCAATGCCTGCTTCAATCAGCTTTTCACGACGTGCCTGTTTACGCTCAGTTAAAGACAGGCCTTTAAATTGACGCTCTTTGCTTTTCGACGGCTTATTTTGTTGTTGTTCAAGATTTTCGTGTGGTTCAGTCATAAATATGGTGTGCCGAATTCAATCCAGGTTTTGCCCTATGTTAACAATAATTTACTCGTAGACCTATGATGCAAATCGCCAGATGGTCTTTGATCTTGCTATTGATCATATATTATATTGACAATGAGTATTGTCAAAATTATATTGGATGGATGAACTGCACCTCATCCCAACAGAAAAACAATCGAGATGTTTAGGTGAATGGTGCAGAAAAAATTAGATAAGGATGAGTCATGAAAAATTTTAAAAATAAAGTCACAGCAATTACCGGTGCGGGTTCAGGTATTGGTCAGCAATTGGCTGTTCTGTTGGCAAAGCAAGGCTGTCATTTGTCCTTAAGTGATGTGAATGAGCAAGGCTTGGCGCAAACAGTTGAACTGGTCAGAGACAGTCATGTCCGTGTGACGACGAAAAAAGTCAATGTGGCCAAGCTTGAAGAAGTGCGTGACTGGGCCGCAGAAACCGTGAAGGATCATGGTTCAGTGAACATGATTTTTAACAATGCCGGGGTCGCACTGGGTTCAACCGTTGAAGGGGCAAGTTACGAAGAACTGGAATGGATTGTAAATATTAACTTCTGGGGTGTGGTCTATGGCACCAAAGAGTTCTTGCCTTTAATCAAGAAGTCAGGCGAAGGGCATATCATCAATATTTCCAGTCTGTTTGGTTTAACCGCACAGCCGACTCAGTCTGCCTATAATGCCACCAAATTTGCGGTACGGGGTTTTACTGAATCCTTGCGTCAGGAACTGGACGTGGAAAATTGTGGCGTAAGTGCGCTATGTGTCCACCCGGGTGGTATTCGTACCAATATTGCCAATGCAGCAAAAATGAATGACAGCATTCGAAGTTTAGGTATGCATCCGGAAAAATCGGCAGAATCCTTTAATAAATTATTACGTTGCCCACCAGAAGAAGCAGCACGTCAAATTATTGAAGCGGTGCAAAAAGATAAACGCCGTTTATTGATTGGTAATGATGCCAAAGCCATTGATTTGATGCAGCGCATTTTGCCGACCGGTTATCAGCGTGTCATGGCATTCGCTACAAAATTAGGCAATAAAAGCAAGAAATCTGCTTAAACCAAAAGCGCTTAAAAACCCGCAAATCGCGGGTTTTTTTATGCCTTGAAATTGCGGTATTTCAAATACTCAAAAAATTATTTTTCCTTAAGTTTTAGCCCATAAATTGAAGCTGGAGCAGATACTGCGAAAAGCAGCCTTATATCTAAAAATAAGAAATAAAAATAAAAAAACCAGCTGAATTTAAATAAGCAAGTGTTGATATTTCAACACACATACCGCGTTAAAACCAACATGCCTGGTTGGAATAAAAATAGTAAATTTATTTAAAACAATGATTTGTTGAGTTGGCATGGTTGTTGCGAAATAACAGGAACTAAAATATGAAGAATAGGTCAAAACCTATGCGTAATTTAAACCATTTAAAAGTAAAACCGCAGTGCTTGAGTATAGCCCACATGACTTCAGCTGATTTAGTGATGTGCATGACTATGTGTGGCTGTACCTGCTGTCGCTAATAGAAATCGATTTAAAAAATGGCTGTTGGATGATCTGGATTATGGATCACGTGAATCATCCGAAATTCGTTTCAGGAAATAAAGAAAAACTGAAGAAAAAACAGGCCGCATAACCCGTATTTCCCACGCACTACATTTACCCCCAGGTCTTTGGCTTGGGGTTGGGGCAGCTTTGCGCTTTGGGGCACAAAAAAGTGAAATGAGAGTATGAAAAAAACGTCGTTAAACCTTGCAGTAGCATTAATTTTATCTGCAAGCAGTCCATTGAGTTTTGCCAGTGACGCTGACTTACAACAGCAGCTGAGCAGCTTGAAACAACAAGTTGAAAGCCTGCAACAGCGCTTAAATGCTGTTGAAGCACAACCCCAAGCCAAAGCTGCTGTTGTGGTACCAGTGAATGACAGCGTAGAAAGTCACAGCAGTGAAGACGCCGATGGCTCTGAATTGGCTGCAGGCCCAACACCGGCAACATCGGATGATATTGAAGGTTTACGTGCTGATTTAGAAAACTATAAATATGATCAGTCGCGGCAGTACGAACGCCAAACGGTCAAGTCGACACGTGACACGACTTTATTTGGCACCGTTCAACTGCGTACCAATGTTCAAGACAATAACACTGCACCGAATACACCAAAATCAACCTTTGATATCGGCACAGCATTACTGGGCGTACGCGGTAATTTATTTAAAGATTATAACGAAGGTAAAAACCTCGATTACCAGGCCTCTTTTGGTTATTCAAAACGTAATGATGGCAGCAACAACAGTAACTTTAACCTGTTAGATGCTTATTTACGTTATCACGTATTTTCCACCAATGGTGGTGCAGAAATTTCCAAGTTGAATTTAACCTTGGGTCAGCAATTGCTGCCTTTTGGTCTAGATGTTCAATCACCTGAAGATTTACGCCCAACCATTAGCACCGCCACTGCACCCACCTATCTGGGTTTGTTTACCCGCCAAAATGGCTTGATTGTCCGTGGCGATGCCAAGCCCTTTGTCGACTACGGTGCGAACTATCGCGCACCGTTGTTTGAATATGCAATTGGTGTGACCAACGGAAATGGTAGCAACAAAACCGATGACAATAATGGCAAAGATTATATCGGCCGTGTGGCATTCACTTTGCCGGTGGACTATGCCAGCTGGTTACGTGAATTCAAAGTTGGTGCATCTTATATCAAAGGCGAAGCAAAATTATCCGGCTCAGGCATCAGCGATAACAAGGCAAAACGTGATCGGCTGGGTTTCGATATCTATTACAACCATGCACCGTTTGGTGTGACCTATGAATATCTGCAAGGCAAGACCGATTATATCGACACGACTGCAATTACTGTAAAAGAAGCCAATGCAGAAGGGCATACCTTTACCGCGTTTTATACCTTGGGTGACCAGTTCTATAACAGTATTAAATCCAATGCCAAATTTGACGATTTCTGGCCGAAATCGATTCAAGGTTACTACCGTTATGACAGCTATAACCCAAATAAAAATCAGCAAAATTATCTGGATACAGTCAGTGGCCGCATTGGTGAATATGACATTCATTCACTTGGCCTAAACCTGTTTTTTGCCCAGACCACCAAATTCCAGTTGCAGCTCAATCACTACACCTACGACATTGAAGCCGCATCACAAAAAGACAGCAACGAATTGCAAGCGCAATTCCAATACACCTTTTAATTTTGATTGTTAAGGAACAGTTCGATGAAACTTTTTTCTAAAAAAATTGCGGCAACATTTTTAGCACTCTCTGCATTCGGTTTAAGTTTACACATCCATGCAGCCAACCCGAAAGAAATCCGAATTTCTATGTCCAGTGCCGGTGAAGGGGGCAAACCTAAAGTAGGGGGGAGCTTTGCCGCTTCAGCGCATCTACGTGGAGTGTTGGAACAGGAATTTAAGAAAGATGGCATTGCTGTGAAGTGGTTATTCTTTCCGGGCGCAGGCCCTGCAACCAATGAAGCCTTAGCCAACGGTAAAGTCGATTTTGCTTTACATGGGGATTTGCCGTCATTGGTGGGTCGTTCTACTGGACTTAAAACCAAAGTATTGTTCTCCACGGGGCATTTTGGGCCAGTATATGTGGCCGTACCAGCCGGTTCTGGCGCGAAGTCTTTTGCTGACCTTAAAGGTAAAAAATTCTCAATCTTTAAAGGGACCAATGGCCAAATCGTCTTTAATCGCATCTTGGAAAAATATGGCTTTACTGAACGTGATCTACGTGTGATTTCACAAGATGGTTACTCAGCACGCACTTCTTTAGCGACAGGAGACATCGACGCCACGATTACTTCACCCTTTAGTCTGGTTTCACGTGGAGTCGCAAAGACACTCATTGAAATTAAAGATCCAAAAGTTGCCCCCGTAGCACATTTTTGGGTAACCGAAAGTTTTGAAAAACAATATCCAGAAGTAACTCAGCGCGTGGTCACCACATTCATTAAACAGGCAAAATGGAGTTCAGAAGAAGCCAACCGTGTGACCCAATATAAGCTGTGGTCACAAAGCGGTACTCCACTGGTCGATTACCAAAAAACCTGGGATGGCTGGAACCTCAAAGACCGTAATTCGCCCTTACTGGATGAGTTTCATCGTGCACAAATTGACAGCGCATTAAAAATTGCCAAAGAAGCCCGCTTAATACGTCGTGATGTCGATACCAAAACCTGGTATGAGCCTAAGTATTTAAACAATGCTTTAAAAGAACTGAATTTGCAGAACTATTGGCGTGCATTTAATGCCAATGGTTAGCCGAAATAATTCAGGGACATGGTTATGAATCCGATTGAAAGCAATGTTGTCACTACACCGTTAACCGCGAAATTCATGAGCAGTTTTGTGCTCCTCACGATTATTGCCGGTTTGGGCGTGGGCGTTGCCCGTATCCTGATTTCATTGTACGCCGTGCAACTTGAGGCGACTGAGCTTCAGTTGGGACTGATTGCGGCAGCGCAAAGTATCGGCATTTTGTTTATGGCGCTGCCGATCGGTGTTTTGGTGCAGCGTCTCGGTTCACTGAAAGTTTTTAGTCTGGGTAGTGTGATCGGGGCAGTTTTATATGCACTGACTCCGCTGCAAGAAAGTGCCTGGTATTTACTGGTATTGACTGCCTTGGTGAGCTTTGTTTTACCGATGCGTTTTGTCTCGATTAATACGGTTTTCCTCAGCAACTTAAAACGCCTCGGGCCAGCTAAAGCCGGCTGGTTCCGCGGTTCACACATGATGGGATTTTTCCTGATTGCTCCAGCTTTGACCGTATTGCTGATTCAGCATTTTGGTTATGGCGGCAGTTTTTACTGTGTCGCTGTGATGTTTCTGGCCACGCTATTTTTTGCCCCTTTTTGTTTTCAGAAAACTTATCAAACTGCAGCCAATGCACCCCGCTTTCAATGGCGTGATGTGCTGGCTCCACTTGCATTACTGAAAACCCATGCCGCATTGCGAATGGTTTGTGCCTTAGAGTTTTTAAGCAGCGTCGCGAATAACTATTTTGGTTTTTTTATTGTCGTTATCGCCATTCAAAGTTTCTCCATGTCGGAATCGGTCGCGGTGATGTTACTCACCACCCAAGGTATTGTGTTTGTTGGCTCACTTTTCACACTGGGTGGCTTGGCTGAACTGATTGGCTATTCGAAATTTTACTGGATCGGGTTGAGTTTGATCAGCAGTGCCTTACTGATTTTGGCATTGACTCCAGTGACGTTTTGGATGTGGCCGGCATCGCTGATGCTGGGACTCGGTTTGGGCATGTTGCACATTGCCAACTTTATGTCTTTTGCCAAAGTCGGAGAGCGAACCGCGATGGCAAAAATCTCACCGATTTTAGCTTTGGTGGGTCCGGCTGGCGGCTTGTTTGGCGGCTTTTTAGGCGCAGCTTTTGGCGCCAGCATCGGCTTGCAAAATCTATTTTTCCCGATTGGTCTGGCGTTTATCGGACTGATTTTATTGATCTCTCGTGATCAGGCGTTTATTTCATTTTTAAAGCCTGATGATTCACAACAACTCGCAGAAGGACAAGAATCATGAGCCTTACGAATGTAAGCACACATTCGGTACAGTGGCAAAGTTACCGGAGTGCATTTGAATTTTTTAAGAAATACCTGAAAGTAACCTTGCAATTGGCTTGTGGTCTGCTGCTACCGGTGTTGTTGTTGGCTGTGTGGTATGTGGCAACCGTGCAGCAGTGGTTGCCTGAACAAATTTTGCCTGCACCGCAATTGGTGTGGAGCACCAGCGTAGAACTGTGGCATTCGGGCGATTTACAATTTCACTTTGCCATCAGCGCCAAACGTATTTTATGGAGCGTATCACTGGGTGTCAGTCTTGGACTGAGCTTGGGGATCTGGTTTGCTTTGTCACAACGCGCACAGCGTTTTGTCTTGCCGAGTATCAATTTACTGACCCAGTTCCCAATCATTGGCTGGATTCCATTGCTGATGATTTTCTTGGGCATTGATGAAGCCTTGAAGATTGTTGCGATCTCACTTGCGGTAATTTCTCCAGTATTGATTGCGACCTTTAAAGGCATTCAACAAGTATCAAACCGTTTGCTAGAAGTAGCGCAAGTTTATCAATTCTCTAAATTTCAGACCTTTTCTAAAGTGATTCTGCCTGCCAGTCTGCCGGCCATTATTAGTGGTTTGCGTCAAGGCGTAATGCAGGCATGGTTAGCTTTGGTCTTTGTCGAACTACTGGCCAGTAGTGAAGGCATTGGCTTTCTGATGGTATGGGGACGTCAATTGATGCAGATGGATATTATTTTCATGAGCATCATTTTAATTGGCATCACGGGCTTTGTTTTAGACAGTGTATTGGCTGCCTTTGAACGCCTTGCTCGTTTTTACGCAACACGAGTAGGAGGCTAATCATGTCAGAACTCAGTCTTGCAAAATCAGTAATCAGCGTAAATCCAGGGGTGGAAAAAAGTATCAAAGTGCTGCAAGCCTTGATTTTACCTATCACTTTTATTGCACTTTGGGCGCTAGCATCGGCTTTACAGTGGCTCGATCCTAAATTGATTCCATCGCCACTCACGGTACTAATGGGTGCTATCCAGAGCTTTAGCCAAGCTGAATTTTGGCAAGGGTTTGCCGCCAGCCTGAGCCGTAATTTTGTCGGCTATGCGATTGGCGCCAGTCTAGGTGTTGCCTTTGGTGTAGCTTTAGGCACCACGCGCTGGATCAACTGGCTATTCGCACCCGGTTTTAATGTGTTACGTCAGGTTTCACTGTTTGCATGGTTGCCGTTGATCTCGACCTTTTTAGGCTATGGCAACGGCGCAAAAATCTTGTTTATTAGTCTTTCAGTATTTTATCCCGTCGCCTTGCATAGCCTTGAAGGCGTGAGCAGCATCAGTGCGAAATACAGCGAAGTCGCAAGAGTCTATCAATTTCCCAAACTCTACACCTACCGCAAGCTGATTTTACCGGCAGCCAGTCCACAGATTTCTGTCGGTCTGCAACTGGGTTTGATTTTTGCCTGGCTGGCAACCGTGGGTTCCGAATTTCTATTGGCAAATTATGGTGTTGGACTGGGTAATCTGGTCATTCGTGGTCGTGAGCAGTTTAATGTGTCTTTGATTATTTTAGGCATGTTGAGCATTGGCATGGTTGGAGTGATTTTAAACAGCATCCTAGCCCGTATAGAACGAAAAGTACTGCGCTGGCAGCAGCGTAGCTAGGAGAAATAACAATGAAAATACTTCCTAAATTTTGGCAAAAAGCGCTGCTCGGTGCAGTGATTGCAACCAGTGTGATTGCTGGTTGTAGCACACAACAGCTGGAAAAAAATCCTGCCGCAGCAGTCACGCATTTACGTTATCAAAGTTATCCCGGTCTGGTGTCCTTGCCTGAGCTGGCACAAGACTTGGGTTATCTGGGTAAAATTAAACTGGATTATGTGGGTACGGTGCAAGGTGGCCCACAGGATTTACTAACCCTGGTTTCAGGCGATGTCGATTTTGCCTCTGCCTTTAATGGCGCCGTGGTGAAAGTGATTGCAGCGGGACTGGATGTCGTGCCAGTTGTTGCATCCTACGGTAGCGATACGGAAATGAACGTGGGTTTCTATGTACTGGAAAATAGTCCGATTCGTAGCGCACGTGATTTTATTGGTAAAAAAGTCGCGGTGAATGCCTTTGGCGCACATTATGAGTTTGTCATCAAAGATTACTTATTACGTCATGGTTTAACTGAAAAAGAAATTCGTGATGTGGAGCTGATTGTCTTGCCGCCGGTCAGTACCGAACAAGCGCTGCGAAATGGTCAAATTGATATTGCGGTGTTCTCAGGCATTTTAGAAAAACGCGCATTAAAGAGTGGTGGTGTGCGCCCGATCTTTAAAGACATTGAGTTATACGGTCCATTTACCGCGGGCAGTTATGCGATGCGTAAGGACTTTATTACAGAGCATCGTGATGCAGCAAAAACCTTTGTGAGCGGTGTCGCACGTGCGCAAGAGTGGTTACATCACACCCCGAAAGAACAAATCGTGGCGCGTATGGAAAGCATTATTGATAAACGTCAGCGCAACGAAACCAAAGTCCTGATTCCGTATTACACCGGAACAGGGGTAAAAGCGGTGGGTGGGGTACAAAAAGACCAAGACTTCGCGCCTTGGGTCAAGGCCTTGGTACAAGAACAAAAATTAAAACCGCATCAGCTCAATGTCAGCACGCTGTACAGCAACGAATTCAACCCTTATGCAGCGCAAAAAAATTAAGATTAGAAAAGGAATATCATAATGACCAGTGCCTTAAATTTAGATCATGTGTGCAAGGTTTTTCCTGCGCAAAATCATCCCAATAGCAAAAATTACAAACCTGAATTCATCGCGGTTGAAAATGTCACTTTAGATATCCAGCAAGGTGAATTTGTTTCCATTGTTGGGCCGAGTGGATGCGGTAAATCGACTTTACTTGACCTGATTGCCGGCTTAACCAAGCCATCTTCGGGGCAAATTTTACTCAGTGGCAAGCAAATTACTCAACCCGGTTTGGATCGCGGCATTGTGTTTCAGCAATACGCGCTTTATCCATGGCTGACCGCTTTGGAAAATATTGAATTTGGTCTGGAAGCCAAAGGCGTAGACAAGAAAACCCGCCGTGAAAAAGCCCAGTATTATTTGCAACTGGTGGGACTTTCAGGTTTTGAAAAACATTATCCGAATGAACTGTCAGGCGGCATGAAACAGCGTGTTGCGATTGCGCGCAGCTTGGCTTATGAACCTGAAATTTTGTTGATGGATGAACCCTTTGCTGCACTGGATGCACAAACCCGTGAAACCTTGCAAGAAGAGCTGATTAAAATCTGGCAAAGCTCGAAAAAAACCATTGTGTTCATTACCCATAGTATTGATGAAGCGATTTTCCTCAGCCAGCGTGTGGCGATTATGACCTCCAGACCGGGGCGAATTAAGGAAGTCATCAACATTCCAGCCAGCCTCAAAGCCAAAGGCGAGGACATCCGCTCCACGGCGGAATACGGCAAAATTCGTCATCAAATCTGGTCGCAACTCAGCGAAGAAGTGATTAAGGCGCAAGCACTCGAAAAAGACAAACAGCTTGCTCACGCATAAATAAAATTGAGGATTATTCATCATGTCATCGACTCAACAGGTTATCGCACATAGCGAAACCTATAGCGCGGCAAAACCGCGACTACAACTCACGTGGCTCAACACCATTTTTAAACGCAGCATTGCCATCATATTATTTTTATTAGTTTGGGAAAGTTTGCCACGCTTAGGTGTGGTCAGTCCTGCATTTTTACCGCCGTTGTCGGTCGTCCTGGATACGGCATGGCAGCTCTATCAAAGTGGGCAACTGGGCACGCATTTTAGCGCCAGTATTCAACGTTCGATTATTGGTTTTGTTTTGGCCTTAGCCATTGCCATTCCACTCGGATTGGTGATTGGTTGGTACAAACTGGTTGCAGAAACTTTAAACCCATTGTTGGAACTGTTTCGTAACACCACGGCGTTGGCCTTAATGCCGTTGTTTATTTTATTTTTAGGCATTGGCGAAGCCTCTAAAATCAGTTTACTGGTCTATGCCTGCACCTGGCCAATTCTTTTAAATACCATTACCGGCGTACAAACGGTTGATCCACTACTGATTAAATCCGCACGGACCATGGGCTTAAAACCCTATCAACTGTTCCGTAAAGTGATTTTACTCGCTTCTGTCCCGACCATATTTGTCGGTATCCGTCTGGCCGGTGCGATCTCGATCCTGGCTTTGGTGGCAGTAGAAATGTTTGGTGCCAAAGCCGGACTGGGTTATCTGATTATGTATTCACAGTTCAGTTTTGAAATTCCGCAAATGTTTGTCGGGATTTTAGTGATTACCTTGGTCGGTCTATCATTTAACTATATTCTGATTGGGCTTGAAAAATACTTTACTTCTTGGAAACGTAATCCATCGGAATAATATAAGGATGTAAAAAAGCAGTGTTGATTCACTGCTTTTTTATGTTTACTAAAATAATAAGTATATGAGCTATAAAATAAATAGAATATTAAATTTTTAGTTTGAATTAAAATAAAAATCTAAAATAAATTATGTGTTTTTTAATGTAGTTTCTGATTTATTTTTTAAAAAATACATTCAATTATAATAATGCATATTTCATTAAACGCGTGCGAATCACATTTCGTGTCACGCCAAGCAAGCGTGCAGTATGCACCTGATTGTATTCGCAGTAAGTGTAAGCACTGCGAATAAATTGTTCTTCAATCAATTCATTGATATTCAGTTGTGGTAATTGCTGCGAGGCTTGAAACAAATGTTGAAAGGTGGATTGTAATAATTTTTCAGCATCCGCATTGGCCAAAATTTCCGGTAATGCGGATATATCTAAATCGTTTTGTCGTGTACCTGGATTTTGTCCTTTGCTGCGGCTATGTAACAGGTTTGAGAAGCGAATATCATCCGGTTCAATCACACCATTCTGACTGACCAAAACTGCATGATGAATGGTGTTTTCCAGTTCACGAATATTGCCTGGCCAACGATGTTGTAACAGCTTTTTAACTGACAGTGGACTGATACGTAACGGTGTGGCATGCGGATCGGTTTGATAGCGTTCTACAAAGAATTTAGCCAAGGGTAAAATGTCATCACGACGCTCTGAAAGCTTTGGAATACGTAGCAGAGCGACATATAGACGGTAAAATAAATCCTCACGGAATTTGCCTTCCAGCACGGCTTTTTCAAGATCGACATTGGTCGCGGCAATAATCCGTACGTTAATCCGAATCGGCTTGAGTGAACCGACCCGAACAATCTCACGTTCTTGTAAAATGCGCAGTAATTTCACCTGCATAGACAGAGACAAATCACCAATTTCATCTAGAAATAAGGTGCCATTATGCGCGGCCTCAAACCAGCCAATGCGCTGATGAATCGCACCGGTAAAGGCGCCTTTTTCATGGCCGAATAACTCGCTTTCCGCCAAGGATTCGGTTAAAGCACCGCAATTGACCGCAATAAAAGGACCTTTGGCACGGTGACTCAAGGCGTGAATTTGTCTGGCCACCAACTCCTTACCGGTACCGGTTTCGCCAATAATCAAGGCATTGGCATCACTTGGCGCAATTTGTTTAATGCGCTCCAGTAGCGCCTTTGACAGGGGATCTTCAAAGACGGTCGCTCTTGCACGTTCGTAGCGAACCGTCTGACTGACGCTAGGATGCGTTAATATAGACATAGGATTTGCTTCATTATAAAAATTGAACTCATCATGAAATATTTAATATCGAAAAATAAATAATAAAACGATATTTAATTATCTGTTTTGCTGCATAAATGCTTTTTGATAAATATATATTTTAAACAGATAAATAAAGCACGCATAACTAAATATTAAATCGAGATAAATGATCAGCCAAAAGTATTTTATATTAATAACATCATAAACACAGAGTAATTATAATGACAATCACAGCCGTTAACGTACGTAACCAATTTAAAGGCGTTATTCAAGAAGTATTAGAAGGTGACGTTGTTTCAGAAGTCAATGTGGAAACCAAAGCCGGTCTTTTTACTTCAATTATTAGTACCCGTTCAGTCAAAGACCTCGATCTTAAAGTGGGTTCTGAAGTGGTGGTGTTAATCAAATCGACGGAAGTGTCATTGGCGAAGCTTTAATTCGCCATGGCTTCAAGCTTTACAGGAAAATTGAGAGATGACACAGCAACAGACCGGCCATGTATCCATTCAGCAACTCAGCAAAACCTATCCGACGCAAAATGATGAAGCATTAACCGTGCTGGATGATATTAATTTAGACATTCAGCCGGGTGAATTTATTAGTATTGTCGGCAGCAGTGGCTGTGGAAAATCTACACTATTACGCTTGTTGGTTGGACTGGAAAACAGCTATCAAGGCCAGATCCAGGTGGATGGCAAAAAGATTTTTGGCACCAGTTTAAACCGCGGAATTGTATTTCAAGACCATCGTCTTTTCCCGTGGTTAAGTGTGACAGAAAATATTCGCATTGCATTGCATCAAAGCAATTTAAGCCGTGCCGAAGAAGATCTCATCATTGATGAACATTTAGAACTGGTTAAATTGACCAAGTTTAAAGATGCTTATCCATCGCAGCTTTCAGGCGGCATGAACCAGCGCGTGGCCATTGCGCGAAGTCTGGTGAATCGTCCGGAAATTTTATTTCTGGATGAGCCGTTTGGTGCACTGGATGCCTTAACCCGCCAGAACCTGCAGGATGAATTGCAGCGGATTTGGCAGGCAGAAAAAATCACCATGGTGATTGTGACCCATGACGTTGAAGAAGCGGTATTTTTAGGGGATCGCGTGGTGGTGATGCAGCCGCATCCGGGTCGAATTAAACGCATTGTGGATGTACCGGTTGCGCATCCACGTAAACGTGAAGATGTGCGTTTGCATAATATTAAAAATAATATTTTGCTGGATTTTAGTGATCCCTTAAAAGACCAATTACACAATAACAAACAGCCAGCGAAGTTTTCAGATTATCAATTTGCCTGGTAATTTGGCTGTATTTTTTATCCAAAAGCCTGCGTAAAGTGGGTTTTTTTATGTCTATTCAAAGATGATTCGACATAAAAAATCCCTCAGCAAGGAGGGATATTCAACTGGTTTTAAATTAAGAGGCTTTCACTCGCTGACGTGCCAAAACATACTGGTTTTCTGGACGTTTTAAACCTAAGTTTTCACGTAAAGTTTTGCCTTCATATTCGGTACGGAACAAGCCACGACGTTGTAATTCCGGCACAATAAATTCGACAAAGTCATTCAGACCGGCAGGGGTGGTCGGTGGCAAAATATTAAAACCATCCGCGCCTTCATTTTCAAACCATTGTTGCAGTTGATCGACCACCTGTTCAGGTGTGCCGATCAAAGTCCAGTGACCACGTGCTGATGCAATATATTCATACAGTTGGCGAATGCTGAAATTATGCTTACGCGCAATATCAATCATCATTTGTTGACGGCTGGAGAAGTTAATATCGGCATCTTCAAGTTTCGGGAACGGGGCATCCAGGTCATATTTTTCTAAATTGATTCCGCCCGATAAACCTGACAGTAAACTTAAACCGACTTTTGGATGAA
Organism: Acinetobacter sp. ANC 4862; assembly: GCF_004336635.1. GTDB lineage: Bacteria > Pseudomonadota > Gammaproteobacteria > Pseudomonadales > Moraxellaceae > Acinetobacter. Next base: position 34,112 of record NZ_SJXH01000022.1, on the reverse strand, counting down.
TTAAGCTATTTAATAGTTGGTATTTTTCTTGCGCTTCTTGTTCAGTTTTAGCCACGAAAATAGAAACACCCGGCATGATTTTTAAGTCATCTGGGTGACGACCATATTTCAATAGACGGCTTTTGACATCGCGGTAAAATTCTTGTGCATCCGCTAGGTTTTGTTGAGCGGTAAAGATCACCTCAGCATATTTTCCGGCAAGTTCGCGGCCATCTTCCGATTGTCCTGCTTGTACAATCACCGGATAACCTTGCGGTGGGCGAGAGATATTTAATGGTCCTTGAACACTAAAATATTTACCGCTATGTTGAGGTTCATGGATTTTATCAGCATGGAAAAATTGACCACTTTCCTTGTTGTAAATAAAGGCATCATCTTCCCAAGAATCCCAAAGTTTTTGCGTCACTTCGATAAATTCATCCGCGCGTTCATAACGTGTTTTAGGATCAGGATGTTGTTCTAGGCCGAAGTTACGCGCGGTATCGGGTGAGGCTGTAGTCACCACATTCCATGCTGCACGACCTTTAGAAATGTGATCTAGTGAAGCAAATTTACGTGCCAATAGATACGGGTCTTCATAGGTGGTTGATGCGGTCGCAATAAAGCCCAGATTTTTGGTCACTGCAGACAGCGCAGCAAACAAGGTCACCGGTTCAAAGCCGACGCCTTTATCCCCTAAACCCAATTCACCTTCAATTGCCGAGCCCCAACGAACGGATAAGCCATCTGCTAAAAAGTAAGCATCAAATAAACCCTTTTCTGCAGTTTTTGCGAGTTCGATGATGTAATCAATATTCAAGTGGTCTTGAGGGCGAGATTCAGGATGACGCCAGCCTGCAGCATGTTGAGCGGTCGCGGGAATAAAGGCACCCAGTTTAATTTGACGTTTTGACATTGTTTTATCCTATGGTTTGTATTTTTCTCAACAGTCCATATTTCAAGATGTATGCCAATTAAAAAATACAATTAAAACAATAATATAGGATGAATAATTTTTTATGTGTTTGAGAATGAACACTAAAGACGCTGCTTTGTTTTAAATCAGACAGTAGAAAAAATGCAGTGCTTATATGAAAAGCGAGCTATTGAATGAAAAGGGGCAATCTCTGTTGTTATGCTATTTTTTAGATAAATCAAAATGGTGTGATATTTAAAAAGTGGCATAAAAAAATGCCCCGAAGGGCATTTAAAATCGTTCTTGGATTAAGATGCCTGCGCTTGTTGTCGTGCCAGTACATACTGGTTTTCAGGACGCTTTAAACCTAGATTTTCACGCAAAGTGCTTCCTTCATATGCAGTACGGAACAGGCCGCGACGCTGTAATTCAGGCACAATAAACTCAACAAAATCATTCAGGCCTGCCGGGGTCGAAGGCGGCAGCACATTAAAACCATCAGCGGCTTCATTTTCAAACCAGTTTTGCAGTTGGTCCACCACCTGTTCAGGTGTACCAATTAAAGTCCAGTGACCCCGTGCCGAGGCAATATATTCATACAGCTGGCGAATGCTGAAATGGTGCTTTTGGGCAATCTCAATCATCATTTGCTGGCGGCTAGAGAAGTTGATGTCGGCTTCTTCCAGTTTCGGGAACGGGGCATCCAGGTCAAATTTGGATAAATCGATATGGCCTGCCAGACCTGACAATAAACCTAGACCGACATCTGGGTGAATCAGACTGTTTAATAATTGATATTTTTCTTGGGCTTCCTGTTCGGTTTTTGCCACGAAAATGGATACGCCCGGCATGATTTTTAAGTCATCGGCATGGCGACCGTATTTGCTTAAACGTGCTTTCACATCCCGGTAGAAGGCTTGTGCATCATCCAAATTTTGTTGTGCGGTAAAAATGACTTCGGCATATTTTGCAGCCAGTTCACGACCATCTTCGGATTGGCCGGCTTGGACAATCACCGGATAACCTTGCGGTGGGCGAGGGACATTCAATGAACCTTGTACATTAAAATATTTGCCTGTATGCAGTGGTTCATGTTGTTTACTGGCATCAAAGAACTGACCGCTTTCCTTATTGTAAATGAATGCATCATCTTCCCAGGAATCCCAAAGTTTTTGCGTCACTTCAATAAATTCATCGGCACGTTCATAACGAACTTTTGCATCCGGATGGGCACTAAAGCCGAAGTTGCGTGCCGTATCAGCTGAAATGGTGGTCACCACATTCCATGCCGCACGACCTTTGCTGATATGATCTAAAGAGGCAAATTTACGTGCCAAAAGGTACGGCTCTTCATAGGTGGTTGAGGCAGTGGCAATAAAGCCGATATTTTTGGTCACGGCAGCAATGGCTGCAAATAAGGTTACCGGTTCAAAACCAACCACCTTGTCACTATAACCAATACTTTGCTTGCTTTTGGAAGCGCCATGACTCCAATTTACCGATAAGCCATCGGCAAGAAAATAGGCATCGAATAAACCTTTTTCAGCAGTTTTCGCCAGTTCAATTGCGTAATCAATGCTTAAATGATCGTGTGGACGAGACTGCGGGTGACGCCAGCCTGCTGCGTGCTGTGAGGTGGTGGGAATAAAAGCACCCAGTTTAATTTGTCGTTTCGACATGGTCATACCCTATTGTAATCATTCATTTTTACAGGGTTATAACAAGGAATCAGAAGCTTGGAAAATACGATAAAATTAAATCCTTATCAGCTATATGGGATAAGGAAAATAGATTGTATCAATCAGCCTTTTGAAGTGGCTTTTGCAAAGAACAGTGATTTTTAAATTAACGCATTAACGGTTTTTTTCTTCCACACAAACTGATAATACAGACCTTGTAGAATACATAAGCAGACAAAGGCCAGGGCATAGGCATACCAGATGCCTTGCAAGCCCCACCATTGGCTGAACAAATAGGCGCACGGCACTTCAATGCCAATAATGGCAGCAATATTGATGATCATGGGAACAGTCACGGTACCACTGGCACGCATGATTGAAGCAAAAATGGCACTCGCACCAAAGAAAATAATCGACCACAACACAATAAATAAAAGTTGCTGTCCAAGTACAACCACCGTCGGGTCAATGATAAACAGTGCCATCAGATATTTTGAGAACAGATAAGCCAAAGCCACCAGTCCACCGGTAATGACGATATTCATACCCAGTGCGGTACGCGTGACTTTGTTCAGGAGTTCCGATTTTCCTGCACCAATGGCTTGTGCGGCAAAAATCGACGCTGCAATAGAAATAGACAGAGCGGGAAATTGAATATAGTTCAGCACCTGATTGACTGCACCATAAGCTGCAGTTGCATGAGAACCATAACGATTCACCAAGCCGACAATGACTAAGCCAGCAACGGATGTCGTCACCATTTGAACCCCTGTTGGAATGCCCAAACGTAGAATGATTATACTGAGTTCACGTTGATGGCGAATATGACTGAGCAGATGACGGTCAGGCTTAAGTGGATGATCTTTTTTATTTAAATACACGGCTAAAAAGATCAGTACAGCAAGGTAACCGACAATGGTGGCAATGGCAGGTGCAACAATGCCCATTTTCGGAAAGCCGAAATACCCCGCAATCAGCACAGGGGTAATCAGTACGCCTATCAAAATGGTCATGCCGGATGCAATCAGCGGGGTAGTGCTGTCACCGACACCGCGTAAAATTGAAGTATAAATAATATAAATAAACAGCAAGGGACTGCCGGCAAGCATCCACTGTACATAAGGCAATGACAGATGCATAACATCAGGATCTGTGCCTAAGGCAAGCAAAATATGTTCAGCAAAAAGCACCCCGAACAGGGCAATAATACTGCCGCCAATTAAAGTCATAAACAGGGTCGAACCGACGACAAAACGGACTTTTTCAATATTTTTCGCCCCCCAAGCTTGTCCAATCAATACGGTTGCACCTGCTGAAAGACCAATCACAAAAGCCAGCAGACAGAACAAAATCGGGAAGAATACCGCCACGGCAGCAATCGCATTCACCCCCATCATTTGCCCCACAAAAACGGTATTAATCGTGCCTGAAAGGTTTTGTAAAATATTGGTGGCAATCAACGGCCACAGAAAAACTAAAAATGTTTTCCATAAGTTTTGTTGATCGAGCAGTGATTGATGATGAGGCATGGAACGTCCTGTAAAGGTATTTTTATCATTTTTCAGATTTAAAATTACACTACCTGAGTTCGCTTAAAAAAGCCTTAGTTGTTAAGTAACTAAGGCTTAAACTTACGAATAAATCATCAACTTAAACAGCAGATAAAATGGCAGATGCCTGTTCTAAGGTTTCATCTTTTTTGGCAAAACAAAAACGAATTAAACGTAAATTTTCGGGCGCTTGCTGGTAAAAAACGGAAACAGGAATCGCCACAATGCCATGATGCTCAGCTAGAAATTTACACATCTCGACATCGTTTAAATCGGGGCGAATGGCACTGTAATTTAGGTTCTGGAAATAGGTCCCTTGCGACGGGGTAAAATAAAAGCGTGAGTTGCGAATGCCTGAATTAAACAGATCGCGTTTATCCTGATAAAAGTCGGCAAGTTGTTCAATATGTTCAGGATGCTGCTGCATAAAAGTCGCCAGTGCCATCTGTATTGGAGTGACACCACAAAAACTGACAAATTGATAAACCTGTCTAAATAGTTTCATCAGTTCAGGCGATGCGATGCAGTACCCGGTTTTCCAGCCCGTGACATGAAAGGTTTTACCAAAGGAACCGACCACAATGCTACGGTCACGCAATTCAGGGAAAGACAGCGCCGAATAGTGCTTTTGACCATCAAAAACCAGATGTTCATAGACTTCATCGGACAGCACTACAATATTCTTGTCACGAATCAGTTCAATTAAATTTAACCAGTCCTGACGTGACCAAATTGCACCGCTAGGGTTGTGAGGAGTATTCACAATGATCATTCGGGTCTTGTCGTTGATGGCATCTTTAACCTGATTCCAGTTCACGGAAAACTTGGGTGCAACCAGAGGAATATGAATGGCTTTGCCACCCACCAGTTGCACACTTGGAGCATAACTGTCGTAGCTGGGGTCAAAAATAATGACTTCATCACCGGCATGAATGAGTGCCTGAATCGTGCAAAAAATCCCGATGGTTGCCCCGGGGGTAATGGTGATTTCCGTGACAGGATCAATCACCAGTTGATCGCGTTTTAAAAATTGATGTGCTAATTGTTCACGTAGCGAAATCAGTCCATCACTTGGGGCATATTGATTAAAGCCATCCAAAGCAGCTTGGCTTAACGCTTTTAACAGCGCAGGAGGGGCTGCAAAATCGGGAAACCCTTGAGAGAGATTTAAGGCATTCAGGCGATGTGCCATTGCAGTCATCACACTAAAAATGGTGACCCCTTGCGCGGGTAGTTTGGAATGGAGGTTAATCATGACCCGAACTCTTGAATATTGTTATTCTTTTCAGTGTAGCAGCAAGACAGGAACTGAAAAATAAAAGTCTAATTTAATCTCTGCATTTTTAAACTCATCTGATCAATTTAAGTGAATGCCGCTTTTTCATAAAATTAACAAAAAACTCACTAGACTAAAAAAACAACATTTCCTAGAATGCAGCCACTTATTAAAATAATATTCTTAAAAAAAAAATAAATTAAAAAACTCTCAACGAGAATGGATCAAGCTTAAGGAATCAACATGTGTAGCAGATGAAAAAAATTATGGAAGAGAAAGTCATTTTGATGCTATGCAATGTCAAATCGATATGACTAAAGAAAGAATATTATTTTTAGAAAAATATAATTAATTTATATATTGAACCATTAAAAAGTTAGAAATAGCTTAATAAGCTATTTCTAACTTTATTATTATGCCAAAACCTTTTCCAGCAACTCCTCACTTGGTACAAAGTAATAAGCACCATCAACTGGAGTTACAAAGTGAAGCAGGCGATCATGAATACCGTCGCCAGTTGTACCAAACATGTGTTGCAACATATGATCAATAATTTCTAAGTTCTTGGTATACGCAATAAAGAACAAACCTTGGTCACCTTTACCATCCCCATAAGGAAGAGAGTGACGTAAAATTTCCATTTCTTCGCCTTCATCATCTTCAATCACCACACGGGCAATGTGGGCATTTTTAGGTTTAACCTCATCATCCAGTTCAATAGATTCTAATTTAGTTCGACCAATCACATTTTCTTGTGCATCGACTTTTAATTGTTTCCATTTTGCCAAGTTATGCGCATAGCGTTGTGCAAAGACGAATGAACCATCAGCAAAAATGCCTGCATCTTCACCGAGTAAAGCGACTTCGGCACGGTCATCTGGGAATTGAGGGTTTTCAGTACCATCAATAAAACCTGTGAGGTCACGACCGTCAAAATTGCGGAAACATACCCGTTCATCCAGCACTTCAACTTTATCTTGAATACCTTCAAAGAAAGATTGGCTTAATGCAAAACAAATGTCAGTGCGTTGAGATGCAACATGAATTAAAACATCAGCAGGGACAACAGGCATTTGAAATGAACCGTGGATGGGTTCCAATTGTTTAAAACCTTCAGGGGGTTGATTATAGAGTTTTGCCCAAAGCTCAGGACCAAACGCTACACCCGTTTTAATTTGTGCGTTAGGATGCTGTGTGATTAAACGATCACGTGTAGTAAATAAATCTGCAAGCTTTTCTTTTAACTCATTAATCGTTAAGTCTTTTAAACGTAAAACAATAAACCGAGCATGATCTGATGGTAATGGTAAAATTACAGATTGGGCAGTCATACATGGCTCCTAACAATTTTTATAAAATACGTGGCTGGCTTTATTGTGCCTCATCACTGCCTGAGTGAATAGCCCAAAGTTTTATTTTGATAGTTGATTTTTAAAGCTTCTAAAAGATGAAAAGTCATATAATACTTCCATATTTCTATATCCTTATATTTTATGTCTTACCAAGTTTGGCTGGCGTATATGCTGGCGTGTTGGGTGATTAGCATTTCTCCTGGTGCAGGTGCAATCGCTTCAATGTCGAGTGGTTTAAACTATGGTTTTCGCCGTGGCTACTGGAATGCTTTAGGTTTGCAACTCGCATTGTTGGTGCAAATTGGGATTGTCGCAGCCGGAGTAGGGGTGTTATTTGCAACGACGCCTTGGGCTTTTCTGGTAGTGAAATGGTTTGGTGTGTTGTATTTATTGTATTTGGCTTATTTACAATGGAAAGCACCGACTCAGTCGATTGAGATTCAACAGGAACAACCGAATAAATCAATTGCTAAACTAATCTTGCATGGCTTCCTGGTCAATATGAGTAATCCCAAAGCGATTGTATTTTTACTGGCGGTATTGCCGCAGTTTTTAGATTTATCCAAACCACAATGGATTCAGTATCTGATTATGGCGGTAACCATGGTCACGATTGATCTGATCGTGATGGCGGGTTATACAGGGCTTGCAGCCAAAGTTTTACGCGTATTGAAATCCCCTAAACAGCAAAAATATATGAACCGGACTTTTGCGGTCTTGTTTAGCTGTGCAGCGGGATTACTTAGCTTGGTACATCAGTAATCAGTAAAGATTGTTTTGCCTCTCCTTATAAGGAGAGGCTGTTAGAAAATAAATGCATCTTAAAAGAATGATCGATATATAAAGGAAAGACTAAGCCAACTTCTTCACTTTCTGCACTGTAAAAATCACTGCAAACAAAATCGCCATGGTGAGCACAATTGTTAAGCCTGTCGATGTGTCTAAACCTACACTTGACCATAAACCTACACTAATCCCGATTTGAGCAATCACAAAAGCCCAAACCACCATCTGTTTAGGTGAGTTTGCCAGAAGTCGTGCAGTTAATGCTGGAATAACCAGTAAAGCACCCATCAACAATGAACCTACCGCACGTAAAGCCAACACGGTAAAGAGTGCCAATAACAACATAAACACCAGACGTTGCCATTTGGCATTCACGCCTTCACTTATTGCCATATCAGGGTCAATTGCAATTTGAATCTGTGCTTGCCAGTTTTTATACAGCACAGCTAAAGCGGCAATAATCACAAAAGCAAACATTGGGAGATCGGACCATGAAATTTGCAGCAGATCGCCAAAAAGATAGCTGAGCAGTTCGGGTCTTAAACTTGGAATATGCTGGATAAACAATAAGCCTGAACAGAGTAGGGTGGCTGAACAGAGTGCCAGCAAAGCATCATTGGGCAGGCGAGGGTCATGCAGGACCCATAAAATACCGACCAACAAGAATGCCAAAAAGGTCACGCCTAACCAAAGTGGGAGGCTTAAAGCACCGGCAATCGCAACACCCAGTAAAGTACCGTGTGCCATGGTGTCCGCAAAAAAAGACATTCGTCGCCATAACATTAAACAACCCAGCGGAGCAGTCAGAAACACCAGTAGCGTTCCCATGGTCCATGCAGGTAACAATATTTGTAACCATTCCATCATGGCTTAAGCTTCCGGTTCTGGGTGAATATGAGGACGAGGATCATGCTGGCACGGGGTTGCACTGTCACCGTGCGCACAATGCTCGTGATGATGCTGATAGAAAACGCGATTGGTACCAAAAATGGCTTGATACTCTGGATGCTTTTGCACATTTTCAGGTAAACCGCTGCAGCAGATGTGTTTATTTAAACACACCACGCGGTGCGTACCCTGCATGACCCATTGCAGGTCGTGCGATACCATTAACACGGCACAGCCATATTTTATTGGCAAGCTTCTTACATATTCGTACAGTTCAGCTTCTGATTGAATATCTAAACCTTGCATCGGTTCATCCAGAACCAGTACATCGGGTTGACGCAGTAAAGCACGTGCCAACAAAACACGTTGTCGTTCACCACCCGATAGTTGTTGTACTTTAGAATCTTGGAGTTTAGTAATGCCGGTATCGCAAATAATTTCTGCTTTTCTATCCGCATCGCATTTTTCTAAGGCCAATAAGTCTTGTACCCGTAAAGGCAAGCTATGCGACGGATTAAACTTTTGCGGCACATAAGAAAATTTTAATTTTTTATGACTATGAATTTTGCCTGAATTGGCTTTCACAATCCCTAGCAAGACTTTAATCAGGGTAGATTTCCCTGCGCCATTCGGACCAATCAACGTGACAATTTCTCGCTCATGTAAGGCGAAATCGACATTCTTTAAAATGTCACGCTCATCGATACGTACACTGATTTTGTCTAAGGCAATCAGTGTGTGAGCTGTTACTGTTTGTTGCGGCACTGCTGACATATCCCAGAAATTTCAATAATACTGTGATGTGCAGTAAATTGATCAGATGCTGAAAGCGCATCTAATTGTGTTAATAAACCCTGTGCAGAAGCTTCTGTCACATTCTTGCAATGGGTACAAATTAAAAATGCAGCCTGATGTCCTTCACGCGGATGACAACATGGAATGTAAGCATTAATAGAAGTTAAACGGTGGATTAAGCCTTTTTCCAATAAAAAGTCTAAAGTGCGATAAACTGTCGGTGGAGCAGCAGGGCGGTCGGAATCACTTTTAATTTTAGCCAATAAGTCATATGCACCCATTGGACCTGTGGCATTTAAAATCAGACCTAATACTTCTTTACGTAACGGTGTTAAACGTGCGCCAGTTGCCGCACAGAGGCTTTCAGCTTCAGCCAGTCGTGTTTCGACATTATGATGGTCATGTACGCCATGTAATGCATTGTGATGTTCGTGCGAACATAAGCTCATAGCCAACCTCAAGTGCGAAATTTATAAAAACAAATGGACATTAAATCTTAACATGAAGCGATACCCGTTTCGATTAGCCGTAGGTATTTTTGTCTATTTGTTATATTATAACACCTGTTGAAAATTTAGTGATCTTCTTTCATGTCCCGTTTCTTTGCATTTTGTGCGCTTGCTTTATTCACCACCTTAAGCTGGTCACAAAGTTTAGTGGTCTCTACGCATCCAATTTATCTTATTGCTGAAGAAATCACGCAAGGGGTTGAAAAGCCTGTACTGTTATTGGCGGATCAAACCGGACACGATGTCACGCTTACGCCAGCACATCGCAAAGCTATCCTGGATGCATCACTGGTGATCTGGTTGGGCAAGGCACATGAAGCCCCATTGAATAAGCTGTTGTCTGATAATCCTAAAGCCATTTCTATTTTAGATTCCGGTATCGTGCAAACCTTACCTCAGCGTACTACCCGTGGTGTGCCGTTGAACAATACGGTAGATACGCATGTGTGGCTAGATCCTAACAATGCGGTGCGGATTGGCTTTTTTATTGCAGCCCTGCGTTCACAGCAATTACCCGAATATAAAGATACCTATTGGGCCAATGCCAAGCGCTTTGCACAAGCGATGTTGCAGACTGCACAACAATATAATACCAATTCATCTGCAAAGACCTACTGGGCATATCACGATGCGTATCAATATTTAGAACGTGCCTTAAATTTGAAATTTGCCGGTGCATTGACCGATGATCCGCATGTCGCACCGACGATGGCGCAAATTAAATACCTAAATGATAGCCGTCCGAGTCGCAAAATGTGCCTGTTGGCTGAAGGGCATGCCAGTAAAAATCAATACCAGAAATTGAATCCGATTACCTTTCAGGCAGTAGACGAAAGCATGGGTGGGGCAGGGGATTTTGTGCTGGCTTGGAAAAAACTTGCCGAGCAAACCCATAACTGTGTGCTAAATGCACGAAAGTAATACAAAAAATAAACAACTATTGATTAGTATGAAAGCAACTTAATCGTTGAAAAAAACCAGACTTAGGTCGGGAAAAGATTGCATGTTCAGGGGTGTAACTCTATAATGCCTGCGATTAAAAACGATCATCAGCTAAACTTGTCAAGCATGAATGCTGTGAGTGAATAAATAATGAGCCGAACTAGTCGCATGATTGATCGACGATTAGCGAAAGCTTTGGTCATCTTACAAGCATGCATGATCCCTGTTTCAGCCTTGATAGCGTGGGTCCTGAAAGACTCGACTGCAGCCTACAGCGCCGCACTTGGTGCGTTGGTGTGTTGGCTTGCAAGTTGTTATTTTTCTTGGCAATCGTTTCGAGCCGCAGGTGCGCGAGCTTCAAAGCAGGTTCTTTCGAACATGTATAGAGGCTTGATGGGCAAGTTTGCAATTGTGATCGTTGGTTTCATTTTAATTTTAAGTAACGTTAAACCGTTGTCAGCGGTGGCGTTGTTTTGTGGTTTTATCCTCGTTCAAGCCATGTCGTGGGTCGCCCCTTTTTTGGCGTCACGTCTACAAAAACGGGTTTAAGCACAACAAAAAATTGAAAAGTTTTTTAGGAGATGGACGAGATATCAGGCAGCACGCGATGTTCGTTCACTCTATTTAGTATTTGACATTGACCAGGTGTGATTTATGGCTGCTGAAGAACATGCGCTTACTTCGACCGAGTATATCAAGCATCACTTGACCAATTTAACCTATGGCAAAATGCCGGATGGTTCTTGGAAATTGGCTGAGACTGCTGATGAAGCTCAACAGATGGGGTTCACTGCTATTCACTTGGATTCAATGGGTTGGTCTATCACGCTTGGTGTGATTTTCTGTTTGTTGTTCTGGTGTGTAGCGAAAGCTGCAAACTCTGGTGTTCCTACCAAGTTCCAGTCTGCAATTGAAATGATCATTGAGTTTGTTGACTCAAGTGTTCGCGACACTTTTCATGGCAAATCACGCTTAATTGCACCACTTGCATTGACCATTTTCGTGTGGATTTTCCTCATGAACGCAATGGACTTGATCCCAGTTGACTTTATCCCGTATACAGCTCAATTGATTGGTGCAAACGTGTTTGGTATGGACCCTCACCACGTTTACTTCAAGATCGTTCCATCTACTGACCCTAACATTACCCTTGGTATGTCATTGTCTGTATTTGTCCTTATCTTGTTCTACAGTATCCGTGAAAAGGGTATTGGTGGTTTTGTTGGCGAATTGGCACTTAACCCGTTCAATCCAAGTAACCCAGTTGCAAAAGCGTTGCTTATTCCAGTGAACTTAATTCTGGAATTGGTAACCTTCCTTGCACGTCCAGTTTCATTGGCTCTCCGACTTTTCGGTAACATGTATGCAGGTGAGTTAATCTTCATCCTCATCGCATTATTACCGTTCTGGATCCAATGGGCTCTGTCTGTGCCTTGGGCGATCTTCCACATTCTTGTTATTACGCTACAAGCATTCATTTTCATGATGCTAACTATCGTATACTTGAGTATGGCTAGCGAAAAACATTAATGGTATTGCCTGACTATCACGAGATGGTTGGGTACAGTTTTCTAACTTAATTTGGTATAAAACCTAACCTCTGAGGAATTATCATGGAACTCACTTTAGGTCTAGTTGCAATTGCATCTGCTATCTTGATCGCTTTTGGTGCTTTAGGTACTGCGATTGGTTTTGGTCTTTTAGGCGGCCGTTTCCTTGAAGCTGTTGCTCGTCAACCAGAATTGGCTCCACAACTTCAAACTCGTATGTTCTTAATCGCAGGTCTTCTTGATGCTGTGCCTATGATCGGTGTTGGTATTGGCTTGTTCTTCATCTTCGCTAATCCATTTGTAGGTTAATCAGCTTAATTCCTAAATTAAACTATTGAGGAATAGCTATGAATATCAACCTCACATTGATTGGCCAAGCAATTGCATTTGCGATGTTTGTCGCATTCTGCATGAAGTTTGTATGGCCACCACTAATCAATGCGATTAGTGAACGTCAGCGTCGTATCGCTGATGGGCTAAATGCTGCTGAAAAAGCAAAAGCTGACCTTGCCGATGCGCAAGCTCAAGTGAAAGCTGAATTAGATGCGGCAAAAGCACAAGCGGCTCAATTGATCGAACAAGCGAACCGTCGTGGTGCACAATTGATCGAAGAAGCGCGTACCCAAGCAGCTGCTGAAGGTGAGCGTATCCGTCAACAGGCGAAAGAAACTGTTGATACTGAAATCAATGCTGCACGCGAAGAATTACGTCAACAAGTTGCTGCCTTGGCAGTTACTGGTGCAGAAAAAATTCTGAACCAGCAAGTTGATGCGGAAGCTCACAATGCCATGCTTACTCAGCTGGCTGCTAAACTTTAAGCGAGGCGATTATGGCTGAACTCTTGACGTTGGCACGCCCGTACGCAAAAGCAGCATTTGCTTTCGCTTCTGAGCAAGGTGCAACTGACAATTGGTCGAATGTGTTACAAGTGCTCAGTGCTGCGGTGCAAGACGAAGCATTTTCCGCTTATTTGAATCGCCCTGAGCTTACTCCTGCTGAGCAGGTAAGTGTTTTTGCAAAAGTTTTAGGTGAGAATCAAACTCAAGAAGTGTCAAACTTTTTGACTCTTCTTGCAGACAACGATCGTTTAGCGTTGTTACCTGAAATTGAAGCAGAATACGAACTACTCAAATCACAGAATAACAATACTGTGGATGTTGTGATTGAATCAGCATTCCCTGTGACTTCTGTACAAGAACAATTACTTGCTCAAGCGTTAGAGAAAAAATTTAACGCTGCTGTAAATGTAACTGTAGAAGTTAATCCGGCGTTAATCGCAGGTGTTGTTATTCGTGCAGGCGACCAAGTGATAGATGACTCTGCACTTAACAAGCTTGAAAAAATGCGGACTCGTCTTCTTGCTTAATTGCATATAAGAAGACTGAACTTAAAAAAGATTGAGGTATAGCGCAATGCAACAACTGAATCCATCCGAGATCAGTGCGCTCATTAAACAGCGTATCGGCGATCTGGACACCAGCGCGACCGCTAAGAACGAAGGGACCATTGTTATGGTTTCCGACGGTATTGTGCGTATTCACGGCCTTGCTGATGCAATGTACGGTGAAATGATCGAATTCGACGGCGGCTTATTTGGTATGGCACTGAACCTAGAACAGGATTCAGTGGGCGTCGTTGTTTTAGGTAACTACTTAAACCTTCAAGAAGGTCAAAAAGCGCGTTGCACAGGTCGTGTATTAGAAGTTCCGGTTGGTCCAGAACTTTTAGGCCGTGTCGTAGATGCTTTGGGTAACCCAATTGATGGTAAAGGCCCTATTGATGCAAAATTAACTGATGCTGTTGAAAAAGTAGCACCAGGCGTAATTTGGCGTCAATCAGTGGATCAACCTGTACAAACTGGTTATAAATCAGTAGATACAATGATCCCTGTAGGCCGTGGTCAACGTGAGTTGATCATTGGTGACCGTCAAACTGGTAAAACAGCAATGGCGATCGATGCGATCATCGCTCAGAAACATTCTGGCATTAAATGTGTATACGTAGCTATTGGTCAAAAACAATCGACTATCGCTAACGTTGTGCGCAAGCTAGAAGAAACTGGCGCTATGGCGTATACCACTGTTGTAGCAGCAGGTGCATCTGATCCAGCAGCAATGCTGTATTTGGCTCCGTACTCTGGCTGTACAATGGGCGAATACTACCGTGACCGTGGTGAAGATGCGTTAATCATTTATGATGACTTGTCTAAACAAGCTGTTGCGTATCGTCAAATTTCATTGCTTTTACGCCGTCCACCAGGTCGTGAAGCGTATCCAGGTGACGTGTTCTATCTACATTCACGTCTACTTGAACGTGCTTCTCGTGTATCTGCTGACTACGTTGAGAAATTCACTAACGGTGAAGTTAAAGGCCAAACTGGTTCATTAACTGCATTGCCGATTATTGAAACTCAAGCGGGTGACGTATCTGCATTCGTACCGACTAACGTAATTTCGATTACAGATGGTCAGATCTTCTTAGAAACATCATTATTCAACGCAGGTATTCGTCCTGCTGTGAACGCGGGTATCTCTGTATCTCGTGTTGGTGGTTCTGCGCAAACTAAGATCATCAAAAAATTGTCTGGTGGTATCCGTACCGCTTTGGCTCAATACCGTGAATTGGCAGCGTTTGCTCAGTTCGCTTCTGACCTTGATGAAGCAACTCGTAAACAACTTGAACATGGTCAACGTGTAACTGAGTTAATGAAGCAAAAACAATATGCTCCTTACTCAATTGCTGACCAAGCTGTTTCAATTTATGCATCTAACGAAGGCTACATGGCTGACGTTGAAGTGAAGAAAATCGTAGACTTTGATGCTGCGTTGATCTCTTACTTCCGTTCAGAACATGCTGCGTTAATGCAAAAAATCGATGAAACTGGTGATTACAACAAAGACATCGAAGCTGCTATCAAAGCAGGTGTTGAAAGCTTTAAAGCGACTCAAACTTACTAATTTTAGCAATTGCTAAAAGCTAGTCGGTTTGGTTCACGGAATCAACCTTCGGAGGCTTGAAAGAGCCTTCGAATACTAGGTTAAGCGTATGGCAAATTTAAAAGAAATTCGCGCCAAAGTAGCCAGTATCAAGAGCACGCAAAAGATTACTCGCGCGATGCAAATGGTGGCTGCTTCTAAAATGCGTCGTGCGCAAGAGCGCATGGCTCAAGGCCGTCCGTATGCCGAAAATATGCACCGTGTAATTGCTCATTTGGTACAAGCGAACCCTGAATACAAACACCGTTATATGGTTGAACGTCCGGTAAAACGCGTTGGCTATATCATTGTTTCTTCAGATCGTGGTTTGGCAGGTGGCTTGAACATTAACTTGTTCAAGAAAGTTGTTAAACACGTACAGCAACAACAAGAGCAGTCAATTGAAGTTCAATTTGCTTTAATTGGTCAAAAAGCGGTTTCGTTTTTTAAAAACTACGGCGGTAAAGTTCTTGGTGCAACGACCCAAGTGGGTGATGCTCCAAGTCTTGAACAGTTATCTGGTTCTGTACAGGTGATGTTAGATGCATTTGATAAAGGCGAGTTAGATCGTATTTATCTTGTATCAAACGGCTTTGTGAATGCCATGACTCAAAATCAAAAGATTGAGCAACTCGTTCCTTTGGCAGCTGCTGAAGAAGGCGAGAATCTGAACCGTTCATACGGTTGGGATTATATCTATGAACCAGAAGCTGAAGAGCTATTAAATGGTTTGTTGGTTCGCTATATCGAGTCTGTGGTGTATCAGGGTGTGATTGAAAACATCGCATGTGAGCAATCTGCACGTATGGTGGCAATGAAAGCTGCGACCGACAATGCGGGTGAAATCATCAAGAGCCTACAACTTATTTATAACAAGCTGCGTCAAGCCGCGATTACTCAGGAAATTTCTGAGATCGTTGGTGGTGCCGCTGCCGTTTAACATTATTTTGAATTGAGGAGACAGCAATGAATAGCGGTCGTATCATTCAGATCATCGGCGCGGTTATCGACGTCGAGTTTGAACGCAACAGCGTTCCTAAGATCTATGACGCTCTCCATGTTGATGGTACTGAAACTACTTTAGAAGTTCAGCAACAACTTGGTGATGGCGTAGTTCGTACTATTGCAATGGGTTCTACTGAAGGCCTTAAGCGTGGTTTGAACGTAGTTAACACTGGTGCGCCGATTTCTGTACCTGTAGGTACAGCGACTCTAGGCCGTATCATGGACGTTCTTGGTCGCCCGATCGATGAAGCTGGTCCTGTTGCTACTGAAGCGCGTTTGCCAATTCACCGTCAAGCACCTTCTTATGCTGAACAAGCTGCTTCTACTGACCTTTTAGAAACTGGTATTAAAGTCATCGACTTACTTTGCCCGTTTGCTAAAGGTGGTAAAGTTGGTCTGTTCGGTGGTGCCGGTGTTGGTAAAACCGTAAACATGATGGAATTGATCAACAACATCGCGAAAGCTCACTCAGGTTTATCTGTGTTTGCTGGTGTTGGTGAACGTACTCGTGAAGGTAATGACTTCTATCACGAAATGAAAGATTCTAACGTTCTAGACAAAGTAGCAATGGTCTACGGTCAGATGAATGAGCCACCAGGAAACCGTTTACGCGTAGCGTTAACTGGTTTGACTATGGCTGAATACTTCCGTGACGAGAAAGACGAAAACGGTAAAGGCCGTGACGTATTGTTGTTCGTTGACAACATTTACCGTTACACATTGGCTGGTACCGAAGTGTCTGCACTTCTAGGTCGTATGCCATCTGCAGTAGGTTACCAACCGACTCTTGCAGAAGAGATGGGTGTTCTTCAAGAACGTATTACATCGACTAAGTCTGGTTCTATTACGTCAATCCAAGCGGTATACGTACCTGCCGATGACTTGACAGATCCATCGCCTGCTACAACGTTTGCTCACTTAGACGCAACTGTTGTATTGAGCCGTGACATCGCATCTTCTGGTATTTACCCAGCGATCGATCCACTAGACTCAACTTCACGCCAATTAGATCCGTTAGTTGTTGGTCAAGAGCATTATGAAATTGCACGTTCTGTACAGAACGTATTGCAACGTTATAAAGAGCTTAAAGACATTATCGCGATCTTGGGTATGGACGAGCTTGCTGAAGAAGATAAATTGGTTGTTTACCGTGCGCGTAAAATCCAACGTTTCTTCTCTCAACCGTTCCACGTAGCTGAAGTATTTACTGGCGCGCCTGGTAAATTAGTATCTCTTAAAGAAACGATTCGTGGCTTTAAAGGTCTTCTAGCTGGTGAATACGATCACATTCCAGAACAAGCGTTCTATATGGTTGGTGGTATTGATGAAGTTATTGCTAAAGCCGAGAAACTTTAATTAGCTACTCTAATTTAGGAGATTCTCATGGCGACTATGCAATGTGATGTTGTAAGTGTAAAAGAGTCTTTGTACTCTGGCACTGTAACTATGCTAATTGCAAAAGGTGCTGGCGGTGAGTTGGGTATTATGCCTGGCCATGCTCCGTTGGTAACTTTGCTCAAGCCAGGCGCAATTCGCGTTTTGCTTGAAAATGGTACAGAAGAGTTAATCTATGTATCAGGTGGTGTTCTTGAAGTTCAACCGCACGTGGTTACGATTCTTGCAGATACTGCAGTTCGTGCACACGATTTAGATGAAGCTGCAATTATTGAAGCGCGTAAACACGCTGAACAATTGCTTGCGAATCAAAAGAGCGATTTGGACTCTGCTGCTGCTTTGGCTGCTCTTGCAGAAACTGCTGCACAGTTGGAAACGATCCGCAAAATCAAAAACCGCGCTCAATAAGAGACGGTTTGAGATTGAAAAAACCACCCGAAAGGGTGGTTTTTTTATGGTATAAATTAATTTATATAAATCAAATAAATACTATATGAATATTACATCTGTAGCATTAACTCCAAAGTTGGAGAAAAAGATTACTTCGAATGAAATATATGAGCATTGTTTATGTATTGAGTGTAAAACAAATATCAGACATGAGATTTTAGTTGATATTGCGTACTCTAAGCATGAAGCAGATATTCTTTCCCTTTATTTTAATCATAAAATTCTGCGTTGTATTAATTGTGATTCAATAACTTACCAAGATAAAATTGTAAATTCAGAGGAGGTATTTCAAATAGGGGAAGAATACGATGGAACGCCTATTTATGAAGAAAATGCGTCAATTAAGCTTTATCCATTAAGAGATGAAGAAACTGCATTTTCCAAAGAGTTTGAGAAAATTCTACCTCAGGATATTTATTTAACTTATGAAGAAGTTGTATTAGCCTTAAATAATAAAATGCCCTTACTTGCAGGACTTGGATTAAGAACTTTACTAGAACAGATCGTTAAGTACTTTGGTCATTCAGATGATTTGGGTGAAATTTTAAATAGTTTTGAGCAAGATGGATTTATATCGACTAAACAAAGAGGATTACTTGATAAAATTCGTTATTTAGGAAACGATGCGGCTCATAGAGCTGATTCAAAATCTCGTAAAGAACTAGTGTTGCATTTGAAGGTGTTAGAAAACTTAATTCAGCAACTGTTTGTATATTATAAGATTGATGAGGTTGAAAAAATAAAAAAGTAATAACAGGCGTTCCATTGAGAAATGCCTCTAAACATTCAATCCCAATAGTTAGGGAAACAACACATAAGAGAAAACCTAGAAAAAAGCTGTGATAATTTAAGGTCGAGGGATAGTGGTAATTGTAAATTTCTCATTCCTCACAATCTTCATTTTAAATATCTCATCAAAACTGTTTGAGCTATTTTCCTAATCTAAAATTCTAGTTTTTATTGTCTTTGAAGAAAGCCTCTCTGAGCTGACCTAACAATAGACGATTCACTCTGTCATTTTGCATCTTAATCGATTGCTTTAGTTTTTCAGCTTTTGGTGCATCTTCAGGGATAAGAATGTCTTCTTTAGATTGATCAGCATATGAAATAGGTCGAGGGTTTGCTACGACCAAATTGGATGAAGCTGGATATTCAACATGCCAAAGCTGAGTTGAAAGAGCCTTAATGTATTTGTATTCATCCGTATTGGGTTGAAAACGTTTATACAATTGTAAATCTTGCGACGCTTCTGAACGGTTACGTGTTCTAGTTGAGGATGGGTCTTGCCATTCGGCAACAATCGGGTGAATCTCATGTTGCATTAAATGATAGTTAAGCCAGTCGCTAAGTAGGCTGTGGTCAATATCTGCAACAAAATCGCTGTTTTGCTGGACTAACTGTTGTAATTGTTGCAATACGCTAATTTCTTGTTGTTGAAATGCATAACGTGCTCCAGAATCCAGTTGTTCAAACTCTGCAATGGGCAGATCTAGAAAACGTTGTTGCTGTTCAAAAGCATCCACAATATTAGTTTGATGGATATTATTCCATTGTTGTAGAGCATGAATTTCAAGTTGTTGAATTTCTTTAAATGTCTTGCTGTGATAGTGACTGAGCTCAAGACGCTGAATATTTTGTTGGTTGAATTCAATTCGTTGTTTTATATATTCAACATAAGCACTTTTTTGCTTTGGATTGACCGGTTGAATGACATCAACCAATAACAATTGCTGTTGTTGATTATGTTTGAGCCAGTCTTGAATCAGGTGAACATCTTTTATTGGTTTAGAAAAAAATTGATTTAAGCGTGGCGTGGTTTTTTCAGGCATGATCAAATGCAACACGCCATATGCCATGATTGCTAAACAGACCACTACAAGAACAATTTTTTTCATTATATAAAATGTTTTTCTATATTTCTATTTGCACATTTTATAGTAAAAATGAGAAGTGGTTAATGTTTTTTATAAAAAATATCAATTATTTATAGGAAAAATAGAAAACTCCCCGTTTCCCACAATCTTCACCTTAAAAATTTCATCAAAACCTTCAGCTAAACTGGGATGTTCTAATTTTTTATAGGTTGCCCGAACACCGACTTCAGAAATATTGGCTTTACCGATACGTTGATTATTTCGTTGTAAAGTACTGTTTAAGTCCGTTTCAAAGAAATAAGAAATTACTTCAAAACCGGCAGCTTTAGCACGCTCAATATAACGTGCGCGATCTGCTTTTGTCGGGTTGGTATTATCAATCACACATTTGGCTTTACCCGCTAAACACGCTTCAAAAATTAGATTTTCACGATGCCGCGTTTTCAGCATATCCAAATTAATCCGCAAATGACTGTGATGCAAATTCAGTAAATAAAAAGAGGATTTACCTGAAGCCTGGACACCGCTAAAAATAATCAGTTGCATGAAAAAATCTGCGAACTAGAAAGAGAATCTTCATTTAATCATGCAATGATTAATGTGGCAAAATTCCATTAAAAGACATACATTTTCAATGTTGTGAACGGCTAATCGCTTCAGTATTTTTAAAATGTCCTGAAATCAAAAGAACGTCTGACTTTCTTGTTTCACGATCTGCTTATTTTATTCATTTAAATCTTAGCTGAAAGATACCCTTTAAACGAGTTGCAACAATAATTCAAAACGAGCAAATCCGCTACAAAACCCCTACTGTTGGCTATTTATTGCCCGATATAGTGAACCATGGTTTAAAAAAAAAAGAACCATCTCAGTATGGGTAATAGGGAGAGAATTAACATGGCAAATACCATGAAAGCAGCGGTGGTGACTGCATTTAATCAACCACTACAAATACAAGAAGTTGAAATACCCAAAATCAGCCCGGGCAAAGTATTGGTAAAGATTATTGCCACAGGTGTTTGTCATACCGATTTACACGCCATGCATGGAGATTGGCCGGTGAAACCGAGTTTACCCTTTATTCCGGGACATGAAGGGGTGGGTGAAATCATAGAAATAGGTGAGGGAATTGACCACTTAAAAGTGGGTGATATTGTCGGTGTTCCATGGCTTTATTCTGCTTGTGGTCACTGTGATCATTGCTATGCAGGCTGGGAAACGCTGTGTAAAAAGCAACAGAATTCAGGTTATTCAGTCAACGGAAGTTTTGCCGAATATTGCTTGGCAGATGGTGATTATGTCGGTGTCATTCCCGAAGGTGTTGATCTGCTTGAAATCGCTCCGATCTTGTGTGCAGGTGTTACGGTATATAAAGGCTTGAAAATGACGGAAGCCAAAACAGGGGATTGGGTGGCCATTTCCGGTATTGGCGGTTTGGGTCATGTGGCGGTGCAATATGCAAAAACTATGGGCTTTAATGTGGTCGCCATTGATGTCGATGACACTAAGCTTGATTTGGCAAAAAGCCTGGGTGCGGATGTCGGATTAAATGCGCTTAAAGTTGATGTGAAAGAAGAAGTGTTAAAAGCTACAGGCGGCGAGGGATGTCATGGCGTATTGGTAACCGCTGTATCGCCTAAAGCATTTGAACAAGCAGTTGCGATTGTGCGTCGTGGTGGAATCATGGTTTTGAATGGTTTGCCGCCCGGTACATTCGACTTATCCATTTTCAATATGGTACTGGAAGGAATTACGGTGCGTGGTTCGATTGTCGGAACACGTTTAGACTTGAAAGAAGCACTGGATATTGCTGCTCGTGGCAAGGTCAAGGCTCATATACATGTGGAACCGTTAGAAAATATTAATGATATTTTTGAGCGTATGGAGCACGGGAAAATCGACGGGCGTATTGTGATTGATATGAGACTTTAATGATCCACTTTATTAGAGCAATTCAGCTTAATTGAATTGCTCTAAATGGGTTTAAGCATTAGCTTTCTTGATTTGGTTCATTTGGGTCTTGTTCACTCTGCTCTGGTTCATCCTGACCTTGTGGAATCATCATCCCGGCCAATTTGATCATTTCCATTTGGATGCTGCCCATCTGTTTTTCAATTTTCTTGAAATCGACCTTACTCAAATCCACTTCTCCATTTAAAAATGGGGTAGCAAGCACTTGCTGATTGGCTTGCATGATATTTTGACGAATCGAATCAATTTCCTGACTTTTCAGGTTCAAGCCAGTCAGTGCCTGATTAAAACCGGTTAGTTGTTGTTGTAAATGTTTGGCAGTGGCTTGGAGCTGCTGCTGATCTTTGTCATTGATGGCAGTTTCTAAATCAGTTTGAGTTTGCTTGAGCTGCTCAACATAATCGCCAGCTTTCAGCTGCATATCTGCAACATCACGCACGATATAAAACATGTTGCCACTTTTTAGATCAGCCTTAGGTGTTTCTGCTGATTCTTTAGAAACCTGTTCAGATACTTCGCTTGATTGTGAAGTTTGGTTTTCTGTTGAATCAGGAGAATTGGCTTGCTCACAGCCCATCAACAAAATGCCCGCACTAAACATCACAAAAGGAGAAACCACATTTTGGATGAATTTTTTCATAACCAATTCATATCTTTACTTTAATGATGCTTAATATAAGGGTGAAATGTGTAGAAAAAACTGATTGTTGCAAAGCGATAACAAATTTATTTTCAGGCATTAAAAAAGAGTGCCGAAGCACTCTTTTCTCACCGAGATCGCTGAAATTAACCGCCAATGATTTTGATGATGTTATGACTCATCACATTGATTAAAACATAATCGCCATTCACTTTAATCCATTGCTGGTTTTTACCAGGTTTGCTCAATTTTTTGTATTTAGCGTGGTCAACTTTATAACTTTTGCCATGATATTGACTTGGTACTTTTTGACCCACTCTCCAGTCATGTGACGGATTTACCGCTTTTTTATGTACAGTATTGTGATGTTGCTGAACAGGTGCTTTATGGTGATTTTGAACAGGCTGTTGGTTATGTTGCTGATTGTATTGTTGCGAATGATGGTCTTGTGGAGCAGCCATTGCAGGTGCAGCAACTAAAGCAGTCGAGAGTGATAAAATGATTGCTTTGACTAGAGTATTCATACTTTACCTTTTGTTCATGGCGGTTTGTTTATAGCTTTATCCTATGCCTAAGTCATTGATAGATAGTGAACGTCGTGTTATTGAATAATTAAAATAAAGGATGAAATATGAAGTAGGGAGGATGGATTTTTATTAATTTAAATTATTGTTTTTATAATAAAAATAAGCACCTACACGGTGTGTAGATGCTGATGTTGTTGTTACAAATTACTTGGCAAGTTCGGCATTCACCGCATCAACGATACGTGCATCATCCGCAGTAATATCCGGTGCGAAACGTGCCACAACCTCGCCATTTTTATTGATCAGGAATTTTTCAAAGTTCCACAGTACTTCCGGTTTAGGATTCGGGGTTAAACCATAATCAACCAAATCTTTCCACCATGGACCTTCGCCAATACGTTCTGGAATGGCTTGAGTCAAAGTTTGATAAAGTGGATGCTTATCTTCACCGGCAACTGAAATTTTAGAAAAAAGCGGGAAATTGACCTGATAATTGAGTGAACAGAATTCCTGAATTTCTTCATCAGAACCCGGTTCTTGTGCCAGGAAGTTATTGGCAGGAAAACCTAAAATCTCAAGTCCTTGCGCTTTCTTTTCCTTATACAGTTTTTCCAAGCCTTCATATTGCGGAGTAAGACCACACTTAGATGCAGTATTTACAATGAGCAGAACTTTACCTTGATATTGGTTGAGTATGGTGTCATTGCCTTGAATGGTTTTGACAGGAATGTCATAAACGGATTGGCTCATTCTGTTGTCCTTAAATGCTTGAGATGATCACTGTTTTGTTTTAACGGTTATTGCGCCTAGCGACAAGCATTTATTAGGGCTTGTTGAGAATTTAGTATTTGTGAGCAAATCTTCCCAGATAAAGGAATTAAAAAACAGGCTGATAGACCTGTTTTTAGATATCAACCCAAAATTATGGAGCTGTTTTCGCTTTGGTTTGCAGAGCTTGCATTTCAGTGACCAATTCTTTTTGCAATTGAGTGGCTCGGTTTTGCAGTTCGGTGATTTTTTTAGTATCGGGTGTATTGGCAATACTCGCTTCAGAAAGTTCTATGCCAATATTGTTGGATTTTTTGATTTTGTCGCGGACAGCATCAAGCTCTGAACTTTTCAGGTTTAAAGCATCGAGATCTTGATTAAAACGTGCAATGTAGGTTTTCATTTCCGCAACAATCGCATTTAAAGAAGCTTTATCACTTTTTTGTGCCGCTTCATTGGCTTTATTTTGCAAGGCTGCTGCTTCTTTAGCTCGACTGTTGGAGAGTCTTTCAATTTGGTTTAAATTATTTTTAATATCTGCGGCATTGTTTGAGCTTAAGGCGGCGGTTGCGGGTTGAGTGCTAGCAGGGCGAGTCGATGACGATGCAGGTGCTTCATTTGGTTTTTTATCACAGGCCGTTAATGCCATAGCCGCAAAACACAGTGAAGCCAGTAATCGTTTTTTCATAACGCATCCTTACAGGTCTAATGCAATCATTAAGCCTGATTCTATTCATTCAAATTTAAAAATACGGCACATACTAAGTTGAGTACGGTGATCAAAATCGCATACTTTTTTGGCTGCTGACTATGGTTTTTTTGTTAGGGTGTTTGCATAAAATTGCAAAAAAGGTAAGTTAAATCTGTATAAATATTAGACATCACGCAGTTGCGCAGGGGTTTGTTCGGTATAGCGTTTAAAGAATTCAATAAAACTGGAACTGTGCTGATAACCCAGTTCATAGGCCAATTTTTTCACGGTTTTGCCTTGGCGAATCTGAGTGATTGCATATAAAATTTTCGCGCGATTGCGCCATTCAGATAAGCTCAATTGTAATTCTTGCTGGCTTAAACGCAGTAGATGTCGTTCGCTTATGGATGAGTCGCGGAGCAGTTGTTGCAGGCTTTTCTGAAATAGCTGCGGATTGGCTAATTGCTGTAAGAGCGGCTTGAGCAAGACATGACTGGTTTGTGGTAAATAATGTTCGTAAGCCGGTGCAGTTTTCAGTTGATCCATCAGTACTTGTAATAAATGCGGGTAATGGGTGGTCGATATGCCTTGTTGTTTTTGTTCCAGGATTTCATGCACCAGATGCCGAAGAAAGGGGCGAATACTTAAAGTTTTGGTGCAAGATGCAAAATGTTCACATAACGAAGGATGGATTCGAATACAGACATAATGGGTGATTTGTTCATCTAAAGCGATAGAAGTATGTGCTGTTTGAGGGGGCAGCCAGAGACCGTAATTCGGTGGCGAAAGATAAATTTGTCCTTCAATTTCATATTCCAGAATACCGTTCAAACTAAAATTAAAATCGCCCCATAAGGAACTGTGTGGCGCAACAATTTCATCTTTTTGATAAAAGAAATCATCCACTTCTATATAGTGTTCAATCTGTTCCAGCATGTGAATATCCTTGTTCTCAATTTTTATATGTCACTGCCTCAATTTTTAAAGATCATGAATTTTACTTACACAGCAGTGAAGCGATCTATATGTGTCTATAGCGCGATATGAATGTCTGAAATTCGATATTCTAATTATTTCAGACTTCAGTAAAAATGAATACTGGATATTCAAGTACAGGAAAGGGTATGACACAGCAAAATAAAACAGTCTGGTGGGCACTTGGTTTGCCATTACTGGCGGTTTTAATCTGGTCAATGAATATCACAGTGACACGCTATGTGGCGGATTATATTTCTCCTGTCAGTATCAGTTTTTATCGCTGGCTAGTGGCTTTTCTGGTTTTAACGCCCTTTATGTTGGCTAAAGTCTGGCGTGAACGTCAGTTGGTTATGCAGCACTGGAAACAGCTCGCAGTATTGGGTGCTTTTGGCATGGTGCTGTATCAAGGCTTGGGTTATACCGCAGCGCATTATACGACGGCGACCAATATGGGCATTATTAATGCCTTTATTCCCGTGTTTACCATTTTTGTTTCCATGCTGATGCTCAAGGAGATTCCTAACCGTTTTGCAGTGGTGGGTAGTATTTTATCTTTTGCCGGTTTGCTCTATGTGATGGCACAGGGAAATCCGCTTCATCTGATTCAGTCAGGCGGTCATCTGGGCGATATCATGATGGTGCTGGCGGTATTTTTCTATGCTTTTTATGGCGTGTTCCTGAAAAAGTGGCAACTCCAGATTCCACTGATGATTAGTTTGTATGTGCAGATTGTTTTTGCCTTGCTTTACCATCTGCCCTTTGTTTTATGGTTAGGATTAGATGCGATTGATCAACACAATGTTGGCAGTGTTGTCTATGCCGGTATTTTCCCCTCCTTGATTGCACCCTTGGTGTGGATGCTGGCAGTACAAATGATTGGACCGAATCGAACCAGTATTTTTATGAACTTAATGCCGGTCTGTACCGCGATTATTGCCCATCTGTGGTTAGCTGAAGCTTGGACGATTTATCATAGTATGGGTGGCGTGGTCATTTTGCTGGGAATTTTATTGGCGCAAAAGAAAGTGGTGACAGTAGAAACCGTAAAATTGAATGCTTAAATTAAAAAACAGATCAAAAAAACAACAAATGAATTATTTTTTTTCACTCATTTTTAATTGAATTGGGAGATGAATAATCGTTTTAATCATAGCTTGAAACGATTATTCAGAAAAAAGATAATTAAAAAATAGTGAGATAATTTAAATTGTTAAGAAAATATGATGAATGTTTCATAGTTTTTAAGTGTTTTATAAGATAAATAATATATTTGTATAGCAACACAATTTATTAGATAATATTTATATCGTGAATGTTTAAGTATTTCTTAACAATATTTAAACTTTTGCAACCAGATTCACAGACCCTCTGGATGTGATTTATGCACATCCTTTTTATGCTCAGCCGTCCCTATATGGCTGAGCTTTTTTTTGCCTAAAAATTAGTAGGGGTCAATCAAGCAATCAAGATGATCCGCATTAAGCGCGGATCACTTCACCTGTTTCGGCATCAATAATCCGGCTTGGTTCTTGGCTAAGACCCAAATCACCATTCAAATAATTGATTTGATTTGAGAAATATTGATTGGCTTCTTGAAGTGAGTGTGCAGGCGTGCCACCGGCAGGATTGGCACTGGTCGATACAATAAAACCATTAAACGCATTGCATAGCGCCACGCATAAAGGATGCGTGGTGACACGCACCGCTACTTTAGGGTGGTTGCCTTTAATCCATTTTGGAATATGGTCGCCTGCAGGCAGTAACCAGGTGGTTGCTCGTTCAGTCGGTGAGCGATGACTCCAGGAATCTATGACTTTTTCACGCATTTCTGCAGTAAGGGGTTCTAATAGAGGCTCAACTTGTGCAATCTGTGCCGCCAATAAAATCACTCCTTTTTCAATCGGGCGTTGCTTTAAGCGTAAAATTTCCAGGAAAGCCTGTTGGTTAAAAGGATCACAGCCTAAGCCCCAAACTGCCTCTGTAGGGTATGCTAAAACTTGTCCTTGTTTTAAACATTGAGCAGCTTCGGCAACAGAGGTGGTAATCATTGGATCTTATCTCTTCAAATACATTTAAGGGGGATATTGTGAACCTTATTTGCTTGGAC
The DNA here is from genome assembly GCF_004336635.1 of Acinetobacter sp. ANC 4862. GTDB lineage: Bacteria > Pseudomonadota > Gammaproteobacteria > Pseudomonadales > Moraxellaceae > Acinetobacter. The sequence continues at coordinate 6,509 of NZ_SJXH01000022.1, read as the reverse complement.
GACAACGTAGATACAAACCCGCCTGTTGCATACATAAGCCAAGTAGCTCTAATTCCATCAGTTGGCTGGTCAGTGTGCCGATATCAGATTGCTGCTTAGCAACAATGTCATCTATGTTTTGTCCCACCCAATCCAGTTGGTTATACAGTGGCGTTAAGTGAGGCGGTAATTCGGTTTGTACTTCAATACCATTCAAACTTTTTGATTGTTCAATCTGCTGTTGATTCTGCCATTGGGTGGGCAGCGCCAAGTCTTCAATTACTTGCTCGGGATGGTCGACCAAAATAGCACCTTCACGAATCAGTTGATGACAGCCTTGATGATGCTCACTATAAATATGACCTGGAATAGCAAAAATCAATTTACCTTGTTCGGCCGCCCATTTCGCCGTGATTAAAGAACCGCTTTTCAGTGCAGCTTCTGCAACAATCACGCCAAGACTTAAACCACTCACGAGACGATTACGTCGTGGAAAGTGCTGCTGTAAAGGCGGGGTTCCGGGTAAAAATTCAGTCACCACAGTACCTGAATGAGCAATAATCTGTTGTCGCAGTTGCTGATGCTGGGTCGGATAGGTTTGGTCTAAGCCAGTGCCCATCACGGCAATGGTTCGACTATGACGTAAAGCACCTTGATGTGCTGCTTCATCAATCCCTTCCGCTAAACCACTAATAATGTAGAAACCTTGATCACTTAAATAATAGGCAAAATCATAAGCCACTTGTCGCCCGTGGGCACTGGGTTTACGACTGCCGACAATCGCAATTTGCGGTTGTAATAGTGCTTTAGCATCACCTTGGCCAAATAGAATAGGCGGTTTATCCGCATAGGGCATTAATTGGGTAGGGTAGTCAGGATGTTCGAGGGTGAGAATAAAGTCGCTATGTTTTTGAATCAGAGCAATACAATGCTGAAATTGAAGCTGCGATTCAGGAATATGAAAATCTCGCAGGCGCTGAATATGATTTTTGTGAATACCCAACTTTTGCCACGTTTCAATTTGATCCGGCTGTGTTGCCTCAGCAAGATTGGAATAGTGTCCACTGATTTTATAAAAGCCGGTTAGCGAGTGTTGCACCAGAAACCACAAGCGAATGTAATTCAGCTGCAAGGAGCTTAATGAATTGAGCATAACGAGACCTTTAAATATGTCTTCTTTTTATTGTTTAAAATAGGGTCTGTTGACATTTCATAAATGGCTTGCGTTGTAGGCTAAAACTGAGCAGACAAGGAATGAAATGTAAAGAATGGTGGTTCCATTTTTAAATTTCATGACGAAGTTTGAGATAGTTTTAGCCACAACCCTTCGGGACTAGAGTATTTTTTGATGCCACGTCGTTGTGAACTACGCATTTAGAATAACTGAATTTTGTAGTTCACGCCTCGTATCCTCTAAAAAATACTCGTAGTCGCAAACATAGATGAATTGTCAACAGACCCTAGAATGAGGCTGAATCTCAGCCTCATTTCTAGATTTAGATTAACGGATTATTCATCCATCAGTGATGGTTGAATGCCAGCACCGACTTTAATCGGTAATTCGCTATCAAGCACATAAGCATAACTTAAGTTTTCAAAGCTTTTGAATACCATGATGTTACCAATACGTTGGCCAGGCAGTTGAACACGTTCTTTGGTTTTCGGATCAGTTACGATTTCGCCTTTTTGGTTCACTGTGAGCACATGTCCAACTTGTACCCCTTGCAAGCTACCACGGTCAATCGTCACCACACTGTGTTTTGCCGCCGTTCCAATGGAACCCATTACGCGAACAACCTGACCACCCGCAACCACATCTTCGGCATTGCTTGGATAGAACAAGGTTGGCAGCATCGGATCGTATTCAGGCAGAACACGGTCACCACGACGAACTTCAGCATTATAAGTGTCTGTCAGTTCAAGGGTGGTAATGTCATTTTCACCGCGAACAGCCACACCAGAGGCAACTTGAATTAACTCAAGACCGGCATTGTATTTTTGACCCTTGGCATCGCTAAACATGTACGGTTCGCCTTCACGGTAAACGGCATAGCGTTGACCGACTTCCAGACCATTTCCGCGTGCATAAACGGTTTGACCTTTTGCCGCAAGAACACGTTGATCCGCTGTCCCCAAAATGTATGGCGTACCTTGAATCGATTCAGGGGTCACGATGGTGCTACGTTCTAACCAGTGTTTGATATATTCCAGTGGAATCACAGGAATAGCATTGTTTAAAGATTCAACCCGAACTTGAGGTTGCAGTTTTGTGCCGGTGCCACCGGTATAACGACGGATAATCCCTTCACAGCCATCACCTTCATCTTTACCTATAATTGGTTTGCCATTATAGGTACACATCAGCAGACGGTCGCCCGGGAAAATCCAGTGTGGATTTTTTACGTGTTTGTTGCTTGCCCAGATTTCAGGCCAGCGCACTGGATTTTTTAAAAATCTTTTGGAAATATCCCATAAAGTATCACCTTTTTTCACCACATACACTTGGGGTGCTCCGGCTTTTAATGCAGGTGGATTGATATTTCGAGCGGGTGCTGCTTCAGCTACACTGACAACGCCGACCCCGACACTTACACAAACGGCAAGTGCCAATAATTGTTTTTTAAACCCCAAGGCACTAAAAGTTGGCATGCCCTTCAAAACCTTTTTCATTATCATAATTCCTAAAATTATGTATGTAGTTGCGTTATAATAACGATATTACACACATTTTTTTGATGAAGCATTCCTTCATTTTGTTTTTTGATCAATGGCATAAGTGAGGACACCGTATGGCCTTATTACCTATTTTAAGTTTCCCGGATCCCCGTCTTCGTACCATTGCTAAACCAGTCGAAGAAGTCACTGATGAAATTCGTCAGCTTGCAGCAGATATGTTTGAAACTATGTATGAAGCGCCCGGTATTGGTTTGGCTGCAACACAAGTGGACTACCATATTCAGCTGATTGTCATGGATTTATCTGAAAATAAAGACCAACCCATGGTATTTATTAACCCCAAAGTTACCCCGTTAACTGAAGAAACTCAGCCCTATGAAGAAGGCTGCCTGTCAGTGCCTCAAATATACGATAAAGTTGAGCGTCCGTCACGTGTAAAAATTGAGGCAATTAACCTTGAAGGTCAATCATTTGAGATAGAAGCAGACGAACTTCTCGCTGTTTGTATTCAACATGAAATGGATCACTTAAATGGTAAGCTATTTGTCGATTATTTATCGCCATTAAAGCGTCAACGTGCACGTGAAAAAGTCGAAAAAGTTGTTCGCCAACGTGAAAAAGACAAGGTTGTGGTAAAGCGTTAAGCACAAATATTTAGATAAAATGAAAAATAACAAAAAGCCCAATTTTAATTGGGCTTTTTGTTATACTTGAGTTAGACAAATTTTAGGGTTTGCCTGTGCTTTTACGTAGTGGGCTACTGCTATCTTGTATAGCGGTATTTTTACAGATTGCTGTTTTTTTACAGCCTTTGCTGCCGAAGCAATATCAGATTGCTCCGGTCTGTGAAACCATTACGCGTGCATTATTACTCGGTTCTACTTCTATTCATCAAACTTCTCCTTCTGAACATTCTCAGCATCAGATCCATCAAGACACCCAAGAGCATGAACAACATGCAGGGCATGATCACGATGCCAATCATAAGTGTCAGTACTGTACCGTCTACGGTAATTTGGTTTTGCCCCCTGAATTAGAAGTCAAAGAAGTTTTAGATCGTATCCAGGTTCGCTTAATTGCATTCCAGAAGACCTTTAGTCATGTCTGGTTTGTTTTACAGCGACTCTTTCTTCTGCCCCAAGGGCGAGCCCCACCACTATTTGCATAAATCAAAAGGTATTTTCGGGTCTTGATTGACTCTAGCCCTTGCGCTGCTTCAACCGCAGCTCATATTTATGTATTAGTGAGATTGAAAATGGCTCAGCCAAAATTCTTTTTACAGCCACTTGCGGCTGCGATTTGTGTTGCTTGTTATTCAGCTTCAGCATGTGCTGAACAGCAAACGGCAATCGTTCAAACTTTAGCGCCAATTGTTGCCACAGCTCATCAAGGCAATGATGCCAATGGGTTGATTGTGCATGCAGATCCAAAACAGCCAATCCAGCCTATTCCAGCCACAGACGGTGCAGACTATCTGCAGAGCATTGTCGGCTTTAGTTCAGTCAACAGCGGTGCTGGCACCAATGGTGATGTCACTTTCCGTGGCATGTTTGGTTCGCGGATTAAAATCCTGACCGATGGCACGGAAAATCTTGGGGCATGCCCAAGTCGCATGGATTCACCAACCTCATATATTTCACCAGAAAGTTATGATCGAATCTCAGTCATCAAGGGTCCACAAACGGTTCAATATGCCAATACCGGTTCAGCAGCCACGGTTATTTTTGAGCGTGGTCCGGAAACTGAATTAACGGCTGAAAAAAATTATCGTGGTCAGGCCAGTGTACTGCTCGGTTCCTATGGTCGTCTAGATCAGAATGTGGAAACCGCGATTGGTGACGAAACCAAATATATCCGTTTAAATGCCAATCGTTCTGAGTCAGATGATTATCAAGATGGCAATGGTGACAGTGTCCCATCGGCATGGGAGCGCTGGAATACAGATATCGCTTTAGGTTGGACACCAGATGAAAATACCTGGATCGAGCTGAGTGGAGGTAAGGCAGATGGTGATGCGGTTTATGCTGGCCGTGATATGGATGGCTCAAAATTTGCCCGAGAAAGCCTAGGCTTACGTTTTGAAAAGAAAAATCTCACCGATGTCATCAAAAAAGTTGAAGCTCAGGTGAACTATAACTTTAATGACCATGTCATGGATAACTATAGCTTACGTGACGTTCCTGAAGCCGATAAATCCATGAATGTCACGCGTCGTACGCTCAATACACGTTTTGCGATGACTAGTGAATGGGATAAGTTTCAACTCGTATCGGGTGTCGATTCACAGCAAAACCATCATGCCGGTGGGATGACTTCTGCCATGATGAATATGCCAGTGCAAACAGATATGAAATTTAATTCCTATGGTGTGTTTGGTGAATTAGGTTATCAGTTGAATGAGCAACATAAATTGGTCGGTGGCGCACGAGTGGATGATGTGAGCGTGGAAAAACTGGCAAAAGGTGTGAAGCGTACCGAAACTCTCCCAAGCGCTTTTCTGCGTTTAGAAAGCCAGCATCCAGATCATAATGCGAAAAGCTATCTTGGACTTGGCTATGTTGAACGTATGCCAGATTATTGGGAACTTTTTAGAACTGACTATGAAGGTACGATGCATACCTTTAAACGCTTAGAAACTGAAAAAACCTTACAATTAGATCTAGGTTATCAACATCAGCATGGTGCATTAAATACTTGGGCTTCAGCTTATGTTGGGCTAATCAATGATTTTATCTTGATGACCTATGATCCAGCCAAGACGCCAAGCATGATGGTCAATGCTGCGGATTCACGTAATGTAGATGCAACAATCGCGGGGGCAGAAGCAGGTATTGGTTATCAATTTACCGATGCAATTCAGGCAGATGTCAGTGCTATGTACGCATGGGGTGAAAACACCACGGACAATACGCCATTACCGCAAATTGCACCTTTAGAAGCACGTATCAACTTACGTTATATTCAAGATAACTATACTCTGGGTGCTTACTGGCGTTTGGTGGATGATCAAAGTCGCATTAGCCAAAATCAAGGCAATATTGTAGGTAAGGACTTTAAAGAAAGTGCAGGCTTTGCAACTTTATCTCTAAATGGTACCTATCATCTGCATGATGGGGTGGATTTATCAGTCGGTATTGATAATGTCTTAGATAAAACCTATACCGAGCATTTAAATAAAGCCGGCAGTTCAGGTTTTGGTTTTGACAGTAATGAACAGTTTAACAATATTGGACGTAATTACTGGGCACGGATCAGTATGAAATTCTAATTCAAACTGAATTTCTAGAAAAAAAGCCATTGCTAAATAGCGGTGGCTTTTTTGATTTTTAGCGTTGGAGTTTATTTTTCCATATTTAAATAGAGCATCTATGTCCAGGAATAAGAGCGGATAAAACAAGTTTTGTGTATATAAACGCCAGCTTGGCGAAGAATAAAACAAGAATAGAGTGTGAATTAAACAATATAAGTCATGTGATAAAGAATTTTATAATTTAAATTTATTTAAAACAATTACTTATAATTATTTTGGGTAGGTTTTGTGGGATATGGTCAATAAAATTTAAAAATAATGAAAATAAATTAGCTATATATAACAGTGGCTTATATTTTTATTGGTTTGAAAAATAAACACACGATAAAAAATCTTTGCAAGAAGTGTTGCAACCCCTCTGAAATACTGTAGAATGCACATCCATCGGCGGTGATGTTGATTAAAACTTGTTGAGAAACAAGGATTTAGCCTGAGTGGTGTGAATCTGGAAGTCTTGGATGAGTTTAAAAATAATCAATAAAACCTGTTGACTTTTTAGAGATAGAGAGTAATATAGCCGACCTAGCTTGCTGCTGACGAAGTA
>NZ_SJXH01000021.1 GCF_004336635.1 Acinetobacter sp. ANC 4862 | reverse complement strand
AGGTGTATCTCAAAGCCTACAGCAATGTTTTGGATGCGAAGAAGCAATTAAACGCATATTTTGAATTTTATAATTTGAAACGACCTCATTCGAGTCTGGACAAAATGACTCCAGATGAGTTTTACTATGACCAGCTACCACAACAAAATAAGGTAGCTTAACTAGAGCAGAGTATCACTTATAAATAAGCTTTTAGTTGTTCAAACATGTGGGACCACCTCTGTCTTCTCAATTGAAAATTTCAGAAATTGTATTTATCGCTATAGCTAAATACCAAATAAATTATCACAATGTTTTTTGAATAATTCATACTTGGTCTCGATAAATCCTGTGACTTGAGGAGGGCCTTGTTGAACAAAGATTCAAAAGACAAAGCCTCACTAAATTGCCCAAATTTAAGTTACAACTTGGGTATGAGCTCTACCTAATTCAGTGAGTTTATTCAGCACGGTAATTCGAGCATGGATATCATTTACCTGATTTTGAAAGTTTCTTACGCTAAGTTTGTCACCCATTAATTTAATACAATGCATCTTGGTTTCTACTAAACTTCTTCGATGATAACCTGATCAGTTTTTCCAGATTGTTTTTCCCAAACATTTGACCGTTTTCAATAATTCATTTCTCTCAATTGAGCCGTTTCTTTAATCTTTCCAGAGTTTTGCATTTACTTGTCGATCTGAAATCATTTGACGGCATCGTTTTGTGTCATAAGCTCCATCAGCATAAACAGAATACCTCTTTACATGCCCAGTCGAACTTACAGTATGCTCATCTACATTTTTTCAGTCTTTTCTAATTTCTGAAGTAATTCTTTAATAATTTTATCGAATCGTTCAACCCATAGTTTGAATTCATGACTTGATTCATTAAGTTCATTTAGATTTTTAGGATGGTGTAAGGTTTTTGCCATTCCATAGTTTTTAAAAGATTTTAAGGTTGGCCATCTCAGTGATAGCTGCACAATTTTTTTTGTCATTTCTTCAATGATCGAATCAAGCTGCTCGGTATCATTTACACGTAATATCAGCGTTGAAAGCTTTTTTCGATTATCTGTTACATCGATTTCAAAGACACTGAAATTTTTATGCAATAGCTCAAATCTAAATTCAAGCAAAGTACGAATATTCCCGTCTGAGGTTATATGAAGTTTGGAGCGACGTAGTTTTGGAAGTTTATGGATCTTTGGTGTCATAGTAATGTCATGTTTTCCAGCGAACTTCTCCATCATGAATTTGAAGGCTTCAAAACGCTCCATAAATAACTGTAAGTTGTTGCTTTCGTCATTTAATCCCTCAAATTCACCTCGACCAATAGTTCCATCAATACTTGCTTCATCGGTCCCTACAACATCACAGTCTTCAAGCTGCTCTTCCTCCGAAGGGGAAGATGCATTCTGGGATCCTTTCTTATTGTAAACTTTACGGGTGAGGACTGGATCGGAAAAGCTGATAAGTACAGGGAAAGTGGTCAGAGTATGTATTTTACGATCACTGTTGGCTTCTTGACCATCATCAATTTTTGGAAACTCTGATTCCTTCACACATGAATGAGTACCTGATTTTGCTGTAGATGAAGCATTTTCTTTTTGCACGAATTCAGGACTGTAAAAATCAATTTGATCTGGTAATTTCGATTCTAGACCCTTAATTTCTGTAATTTCATTGATATAAATCTGATTTAGTTTCTTGCAATAATAAGCCTGAACAGTTATTTCCACATTTGCTAAAGAAGGTGGATCAAAATTGAAATACCAGCATTCTCTATTCCAGACCATAATTTTTTCATTAAAAAAATGATAGGCGATGCTTTCATAACTTTTTCTGATCTCAGGGTTAATTAAAATCCAGGCGAGTAAGTTTCGCATGCCGGGATGATCAAATTGAGATAATGGAAAATTTCTGGGTGGGATTACATTAATTTGTACATGATTTTCTGAAACTGTTTGAACATCAAATTCCAGACTTAAAAAGTTCTGTGAAAGTGCACTTCTCGCAAAATAAGCATTATGAAAAAATAATGCTCTAGCAAGTTCTAATTGTGGCAAATGTACAATTGTATTTTTAAATTTCTGATCAAGATCAGTTAGTTTTTGACTGAATTGAAATTGTTTAGTAGAAACATTATTACTTATATTCCATTGAGTGAGATCAGCGATTCTAAACTTCAGGGTTAAAGGTTTCTCATCTCGTGATTTACTTGTTGGATTTAAGCATCTTCGTCGCGCAATTAGATGCATATTTGAGAATCGGGCATGCTTAAAAAACTTTTTTTTTGTGGTTTTATTTTCTAGCCCTAGATTGATATTCCAATCTTTATTTTTCACATTTTTAAAAATTGATCCAATAAATGAAATTCTGGCATTTTCAGGAAAGCCTTTAATACTCAAATCAATTCTCTCTATATTGTGTAATTAACTACATTTGTTAAAAAATTATTTGCTTCAGCTGTTATTCTTTCTTCACTTAAACCCGATTTTCGTAAGATTATCCAGCGTGGCAGTTGTTCATTTTCTGAATATGATTGACGTAATACTCGGGTTAGTCGCCTAATCTGAAAGCAGCTAATATCCTCATTATATTGATCTAAAAACTGTTTAGTTAATGGCAAATTATCTAAATTTTTTTCAATAGTAGCTGGATTCTTAAGTTGCTTGATCCACCAGTTTCTCGATTTTCTTGGTAAGTCTAAATTATCTATAAGTTGCTGTTTAATATTGATTAACAGTCTAGCGGTTTCAAGATCACGTGTACCCCAATCAATTTTGTTCCCTGTCGGTATGTGAGGTTGCTGATAATGACTGTTTGTTTCAACTAGCCATTCTTTATCATTGCGATAGAGCCATGCATATAGAGCACTATTTTGTTTTCTTGATGCAAGGATACTATCTTGATTGATTGCCTCAAGCCATTTTTTTCGTTTTTCTAATACAATTGTATTATTGGATTCTGTTATATCCGAGGGTTGTAATTTGATAGATTGGGGCTTAATGATAGGTTGTAAAGAATTAACAGTTACTAAGATCTTATTAAATGACCACTCTCTACCTGCATTCATAGCTTCAATTACAATTAAATGTTGAAGATAGCTAAAGCACTTACGATGTTTTCGGAAAATACTACGTAGCCAACTATTTTCAGAACTGAAATCGTCTAAATTATATTGCTTTAAAAACTGTTTTGACCAGCGGGTCGAAATTTTTTCATAAATGGATTCATATAAAATATGAGAGTTTCCACGGACACAATTATTTTGATGAGCAAGTCTCTTATAAAAAAGGCTCCATTGTTCAAAACTTGCAGACCGTTTTGGGGAAAGCTGTAAAAGCTCATGTACTTTCTCACAGATGAATAGATCATCTAATGTGGCTGCTGACTGAGTGACAATCGGGCAGTTTTTAGAATCAGCTGCAAGAAATTCATGTTTATGTGGTGACCTAAACTCTATATTTGTTTGTACAAGTTCTCCATGTTTAAGACAGCAAGAAACACCTTGGATTTGCCAGAGTCTGGACCAGTAGTATTCTTTATATTGCTTAAGCTGTTCATTTATACATCCTGGGCAATATCGCAGATAGCTGGGAGTTGCTATGGAGGATGCGTTAATTCCTAGCGCTAAGTGTACTGAGCCATTTGATTTATTCAGCATCCATTGCATGCATTCTTGTCTTCGCTCCTCTGGAACAAATGGGGCATAAAGAGGAAAAATAGTATGCTGATAAATCAGTTTTTCTGCATCAAATTGTGTTTTAGGTAAAAGCTTTAAAATTTTTGATAAATGTGCGGGTAAGTCTATGGTTGCTACAACTTCGCGATCTTGAAAAACCTCATCTAAAAGTTGTTTTGGACTGTTAAGTGCTAATCGTATTCCAGCTCTAGCAACTGAACTATAGATTAACTCATTAGGATAAGGGACTGGAAAATTCAGCATATTTATCCTGCCTCTTTTATTAAAGTTTCCATATTGATGACATAATCAGTCTGGTTTTTTAGATGTTCATAAAAGCTTTGTTTATTTTCTTTCTGACTGAACTGAAAACGTAAATCATCATTATCGAGAGAGTGCCATAATTTTGGTTGAATTCTCTGTTTTCTGATCTTTTGTGTATCTTGTGGTTTATTTGCACTAGAAGGTGAAGAAAACTCCTGTTTTTGCTCATTCAGCCAGCTTAAGATAATCGGCATTATTGATTTCATATCAAGTGCAGGATTCTCTCGGAATACTTTTTTAATCAGAGGTGCCAATAAATTTGACTGGTATCCCAGCTCAATCAGTAGGCGATGTAAATGAATAGATTCTTGATGTCCATCATAGATATCAATATCTTCCATGGGCTCTTTTTTTTGCTCTAGTTTGGCTTGTAAGAGGAGTAGTTTTTTATCAACTTCAGGAATAATCAGATCGGAAAATTGTGAAATTCGTTCGGCATCACCTGAGCGTAGTGCTTTAATCATTGGGTGAATTGGGATTAAATCTTGTTCATATGTCTGTTTCAGTAATTTGACCGTGATGCGTTCCAGCCCTGACTCAATTGCTCTCATTTGGGCTAATACAAATAATTTAACCACAATATCTGGAATGCCTTGGCTGAGATCATACCAGCAATCCCTGATTTCTTCACTTATCATAAGATCTGCTTTTCTTAGCCATTGATACTTCCACAGTGCTTCAGTAAATCCGACCCACTCTGATTTAATTATTTTTTTTGTATGTGGGTGAATAAAGTTTTCTTCATTTTTAATCTGTTCCCACAGAATTGAGCCTAATCCCACTCCTCGTCGAGCAGATCTCAAATCATCTTCAAAAATAAATCGAGCTTTTGGTGTGCCAACCATTACGACCGGTAAGCCAACCACATTAACCAAAGTGACAAAGAAATTCAGCATTTTATCTGCACCTCCAGACTTGTTCACACTTAGATGCTGAATTTCATCAATAATAAGCAATCCAATCGCATGTAAATTGGCAATCTGGCGCATTAAGTTGAGTAATGTTTCAATACCATGTCTTTTTAATGCATATTTTCTTTCATAATCAGACCCTAGTGCTTGATCGATTGCTCTGAAAAAATGAAGGCACAAACTTTTTAAAGAGCCATCATGTGGGCAATCAATTTTTAAATAAACAATTTGTGTAAAATTATACTTTTCATGAAAAATGACCTGAGGATAAGTGGCTAGAATTCGATTTAAGGTAGTAGTTTTGCCACTCCCTGAGCAGCCAATAAAGCACATACTTCGTGCAGTTGACTTAGCTGCTTCAAAGCGAACGGCATTTACATCACCAGTCATCATTCGCTCATAACCATTTTGTAGATGTGAATTAAGAGAGCCATTTTCAAGATTACGCCCTACGTAACCTTCACGAAGCATAATTGAGAGTTTTTGTTCCAGTTGAATATGCCGTGTAATCGGTTGAAAAAAATTATTCATCAACTGAGCAATAAGGTGACCTCTAATCACACCTGATTCATGTTTTTCTGATAGGTTAATGGTAATTGTACTTTTTAGTGCATTTTTCACCTCTGAAAATTCACGTACAGGTGGTAATGCTTCTATAAGAGGATTCCCTTGATACTGTCCAAAACTTGGATGATAAACTGCATTAACTTTCATTTTTATCTACCTCATTTTAATTATCATCTTCATCAAATAATGATTCGTAATAGGTTGGAATAAGTAAGGTGGATTCTTCGTCTTCTGCTTTTTTAATTCCTGAGATTGGCAGGATATTATCGGCAACCTTCGAGTTTTGTGAGCTTTGGATTTGGGTGGATTTCTTTAAATCCTCCCTTTCTTCAAGTCTTGCCTGATTACGGTTATTCCGTATCGATGAAAGACGTTGAGCATTACTTTTTTGAGTAGAAGGTCTTGATGAAATCGCTTTTTCAATAATATCTTCATTGCGTTGTTCTAGATCAGCACGTGCAAGATTTGCATTTATTTTGTAGCGGGATCGTGTTATTTTTTGCTCAAGTTGGACTTGCCAGACCTCCCAAAAACTACAACCTCTGAATTCTCTAGAACGATTTGAAAGTTGTGCTTCCCAATAATCTGAATGATCTTCAGAATGAAATATATAAACTTTTTCAGCATTTGCTGGATCGTAAGCAACTTTAAATTTTGGCCTTTGTCTTGAATAACCCTTCCTGTGTAGTAATCCGCGTTCAATGAGCTCCTTACAGTTATAGAAGACTCCGAAAACCTTTAATCCTAGCTCAGAGAGAGTGCCATCCGTACGGGGAAGTAGTGCAATATAAATCGCTTTTTCTGACGCCGAACGTAACTTACCTGTTCGATGTTGTATTCCCCAATTCCATAAATGAATAGGAATACAGGGTAAATCTGTTGGCATATCAATGTCGCGATCGTAAGAAGAAAGCTCATGTGTGTTGTTGTAAATTAGAACAGAATTTAAAATGATCTGGGTGAATTCCTTCACTGTGAGTGTTGCATCCAGTCGGTAGTCTTTACCACCACGTTTTTTTTCTTTGATTGCTTGAACTACACCTGGTGCATAAGGTTTAAATTCAGCCTGGATAGTGCGGAAATAGCGCTCTACAATTGACTTTAAATCACCACGATAGGCAGGTGTGTTTTCAATTCGGATGGCAAAATTCTTTTCGAGATTCTCAATTTGATGTCCAAGTAATTCTGCTCTATCTGCTAGGATTGCCTCTGGTAATCCAATACATGGCCAATCTTTAAAACTAATCTCATGATCAAACTTTTTACAATAATCGACCTTATCAGACATTGCCATACGAAGAACGAGCATACTCGTAACATAAGATGGATTTTCTAGCCCCACGTACATTCCAGTAACCATACGGCTAAATTCATCCATCATAAAGTAAATGGTTGGACGTCCAATAATACAGCCTCTATCTGAGTCAGAAACAAGATAGATATCGGCTATCGTCGCATCTACTTGGTAACGTGATCCTGGTCCGATAACATGGGTATTAACGGTTGAATACAAAACTCTTTTGTCTTTTAAATACTCAATTTTACTAGTTCGTGATTTTATTTTTAGAATAGGGCTATATTCACGGTCATAAAAGTACTTTAATTGCCAGATTGATGGGACTTCAGTTTCAATAATGTCTGGATGTAAGCTTCGATATATAGTAAGAAACTTACGATATGTGTAGGGTAGAGTATGCTTATTTTCATTGAGCATATACTGATTGATGACTCTCCTGAATAGTCTCTCAATATCTTCATCAATGAGAGCACCTGTCCCTTCAGAAATAATACGCGGACGACCTAATTTTTTATTATTTACTACCTTTTTAACACCTTTCCCTCCAGAATTGTAATACTGAGGGATTAAAGCATTTGGGGTCATTCCTCTTTGCCAATACTGGCGAAGTAAGCGATATACAGTCTGTTTAGTGGTAATTTTTTGATTCACAATTTCATTAATTAAAGAGGCACGTATGTTTGAATCATAAAATTTTTCATGTTCAATTATAGGTTTTATAATGGCTATATTCTTGTCACGTTTGATTTGATAGACAGAGTTTTCTTCCAATACCATTAAAGACATGTCTTCAAAAGGATCTGTAGTAATTTTTATGTTGCCAGATTCAATTGCCTCGATAAGTGTGGATCTTGTATACAATTCAGGTAAAGCTTTTTGATTTTCAAGCTCGATCCAAATTATATGATCTGTATATACTTTGAGGATGCGATACTTTTTCTCATCAAACTCATAAACATCATTGATTCGAAGCATTGCTGATTCCCTCCCATGAATCTTGTTCAATGAGTTTTATACTGCCACATGTGATTTTTCTATAACTAATGTTGATATCAAATGTGAAGTACCTCTGAGCAATGAGCTCACGGATTTCTAATAGTGATTCTCCCGGTTCTAATGAATATTGAACATCAATATATTTTGATAGTTCAATTAGACTCAGATGAGAATTTTTTATAAATTGCTGATAATAGAAGTGGATTTTATCTGAAGTGTGATTTTTACTTTCTGAGTAATTTGCAGGATATAACCATTTGATATTATCAACGACCGTCATAGGGATATCTTTTTCTGTAACAAGAGACCAAGGGATATTTTTTTGCTGCCAATAGCGTCTTTCTAATTCGAGAATCTCAAGAATATTTAAATCTTCTAATTCAGTATGAGAAACAGCTCTTATGACATAAATAGGGGGAGCATTAGCAGCTTCACTAACAATAAAAAACGTAGAAATTAGTATTTGTGCAATACCATTTTTGATTGGATGATAAAGGGAAAAAGTACGTGCCAACTCCTTAGTTTCTTCTAAGTCCAGTGGCATTTGTTCTCGAATATCTTTGATAAAAATATTTCTATCTAAAATCAAAAAAACAGCAAGCTCTAGATCTGAAAACAAGTGATGAGTTCGACCTGTTTTATAGCCATACACTCGACTTGAGCGTTTGTTTAGTGATTTATTATCCTTAACTGTCAGAAAGGGTTTGTATGTATTTAGAAAGCCTTGACCACGCCCATCTTTTATCCATTTTAGTTGTTGCTCTTTGGTTAACATATTTTTTTAATCTGCTTTGGTATGCTTTTGAACATAACATTGGGGTGTTTATTAATCAATATGGTATGTATCTTTATTACTTTTTATTTATTGATTTTTATTTTTATTTGTATGTTTTAATTTAAATTATTGATATTTATATTTTAATTATATTTATTATTAAATTTGTAGTTTATATTTTTAAGGATTCATCTTGGTGTGAAAAATTTTAAAAAATAAAGTTTCATTCTTAATTTTTAAAAGTATGACTTTTAATCTCAGTGAAAAATCTAGAATAAAATGAGCCGCTATTGAGGTATGTGGTAGCCCAAAGCTTAATTTACCTAGGGTTTTTCATCAATCAGCTTGAGAAAACCTGACTTTTCCTCATTATTCTTTCATAACTAAATGCTGTGCATTAAGAGGCGATCAGTGGGAACATATTAAGGCTCTGTTACCTGAACGAGCCGGTACTGTTGGAGTTACCGCCAAAGATAATCGATTATTTGTTGAGACAGTACTGCTCATATCGTTCGGGTATTCCGTTCAGCGATCTACCTTGCCTCAATCATGATCTGGCTTAATTGATGACATACACCTAGCTTTTCTTGATTGTTCTTTGTGCAAGTAGCCTCTGGTGTGTTCTCATTTGATATAAACTTAATTATAAAATACAAACATTAAATTCAAATTTTTATTATCTTATTTTATTATTATATGAAAGCAATAAAGTATCATACTCTGTTATGTATAAGTCATTTATTTTATTGATATTAAATTTAAATGATGCTTATTAAAGTATCATACTATGCAAAAAATTGATGTAAGCATAATCCTATTAAAATAAAAAAAAGTTTCATACCAAAATTCCAATATACTGAAAATAATGAATATATTTTCTTTTTTTTGGAATTCGATATGAAACTTTGTTACTAAGTATTATTGTTTATTACTCAGTATTGAACTTTATTACTCAAAAACAACATCACCAGCCTCTATGTTTCGCTTATTCTACGGTGACTGATTTCGCCAAGTTACGTGGCTGATCGACATCGGTGCCACGCAGTACTGCAACGTGGTATGACAGCAGTTGCACAGGGATGCTATATATGATTGGTGCAAGTAGCGCACTCACATGGGGAATATAAACAATATGTTGACGATCTTTTTCTTTAATGCCGCTGTTTTCATCAGCAAATACAAATAATTCACCGCCGCGGGCTTGCACTTCTTCCATATTGGATTTGAGTTTATCCAGCATGTCATCTTGAGGGGCAAGAATCACTACCGGCATGTCATTATCCACCAGTGCCAATGGACCATGTTTGAGCTCGCCTGCAGCATAGCCTTCAGCATGGATATATGAAATTTCTTTCAGTTTCAAAGCACCTTCTAGCGCAATAGGGAAGTTTGTCCCACGACCGAGGAAGAGGCAGTGCTGTTTCTCTACAAAGAGTTCAGATAAACGTAAAATATCTTTATCTTTTTGCAGGGTATCTAAAATTACTTTTGGTGTATGCCATAAATCAGTAATGATCGCGGCAGTTTTTTCAGCAGGAATACTTTGCTTCACTTGACCCATTTTTAAAACCAACAGCATAAGTGCTGCGAGTTGCGTGGTGAAGGCTTTGGTTGATGCAACCCCAATTTCTGGCCCAGCCAAAGTGAGTAAACTATGGTTGGTTTCACGAACCATTGAAGATGTGGCCACATTACAAATGGTCAGGGTGGCAATGTTTAAATTTTTTGTAGCAGCACGTTTTTGTGTGTCACGAAGCGCAGCTAAAGTATCAGCCGTTTCACCTGATTGAGAAATACACACATACAGTGTGTTATTTACAATCACGGGTGTGCGATAACGGAATTCACTGGCAATTTCAACCTGGCACGGTAAATCAATCAGTTGTTCAAACCAGTATTTTGCGATCATGCCGGCATGGTAACTTGTCCCACAGGCAATGATTTGTACTTGTTGAATTTTTTCAAAATCAACCACAGCATCTTTTAAAAAATCTTCACGTAAAACATTTCCGTTTAATGCTTGGGAAATGGTTTGTTGAATCGCTTCTGGTTGTTCATAAATTTCTTTGAGCATGTAGTGTTTGTATTCACCTTTCGATGAATTGCTCACAGTCGCATCCAATTCTTTAACAGGACGCTCAACCAATTGACCATTTACAAAGACTTCAATGCTGTTACGGGTTAAACGTGCAATATCACCTTCTTCAAGGTAAATAAAACGGTTGGTAATAGGAAGTAAAGCCAATTGATCCGAACTGATAAAGTTTTCGCCAATCCCTACACCAATGACTAAAGGTGAACCTTCACGCACGGTAATCAGTTCATCAGGATGATCAGTATGTACGATACCCAGTGCATAAGCACCTTTGAGTTGGGGAACAACTTGTTGAACGGCGGTTAAAAGACTAGAAGTCGATTTCAATGCATCATTCACTAAATGTGCAACAACTTCGGTATCTGTTTGTGAAGTGAATACATAACCGAGTGCTTCAAGATCATCTTTGAGTTCTTGATAGTTCTCGATAATTCCATTGTGAACCACAGCCACCGTACCTGAAATATGTGGATGAGCATTATCTTCAGTTGGTTTGCCATGGGTTGCCCAACGAGTATGGGCAATACCGAGTGAACCTTGGATATCAGCTTCTGCTACCGCCTGTTCCAGGTTTACGACTTTACCAACACGACGTTCACGCAGTACATGGCCGCCATTAATCAGGGCTAGACCTGCTGAATCATAGCCACGGTATTCCAGGCGTTTTAAGCCTTCAATTAAAATATTGCTAATATTACGTTCCGCAACGCCACCGACAATTCCGCACATATTTAAATCCTCTTATTTTTTCAGTTTTTGGGGGCGTTGATAGTTTTCTTTAGCCACTTGTTTTGAACGTTCGAAAGCCAAGCTATTCTCGGCAACATCACGAGTAATCACCGAACCTGCACCAATGGTTGCACCATTGCCAATGCTTACAGGGGCAACCAGTGAGCTGTTTGAACCAATGAAAGCGGCATCGCCAATAATGGTTTTATATTTATTTGCACCGTCATAGTTACAGGTAATGGTGCCCGCACCAATATTTGAACCTGCACCGACTTCAGCATCACCTAAATAAGTGAAGTGGTTGGCTTTAGACCCTAGACCAATGCTTGAATTTTTAACTTCAACAAAGTTGCCGATATGCACTTCATTGGCAAGTTTTGCACCCGGACGTAATCGTGAAAATGGACCAATTTGTGCATCAGAACCCACTACAGCATTGTCAAAAATGCTATACGGTTGAACTTTGGTGCCAGCAGCAATACTGGTGTTTTTAATCACACAGCCTGCACCAATTTCAACGTTGTCACCGAATTCGCAATCACCTTCAATGATCACATTGATATCAATACGAACATCTTGACCAACGCTTAAGTTGCCACGTAGATCAAAACGAGCAGGGTCGATTAAATGCACGCCTTGCTGCATGAGTTTTTTTGCTTGATAGCTTTGGAATTCACGTTCCAATGCTGCCAGTTGGACACGGTCATTCACCCCTTCAACTTCAAAAGCCAGTTCTGGTTCAACAGAAGCAACTTCCAAACCATCTACAATCGCCATAGCAATAATGTCAGTCAGGTAATACTCGCCTTGCGCATTTTTATTCGAAAGCTTGGGTAACCATTGATGCAATTTGGCATTACTGACACAGTAAATACCGGTATTAAATTCTTTAATTTTACGTTGTTCATCGTTTGTATCTTTATGTTCGACAATGGCTTGAATCTGACCATTTTTACGAACGATACGACCATAACCTGTTGCATCATCAACCGTTAAAGTCACAATGCCAATGCCTGTTTTTGCTGCAGCATCAAGTAGACGTTGTAAGGTCTCTTGAGTCACACACGGTACGTCACCTGAGAGGATAAGAGATACACCTTCAGTAGGAAGTACAGGAAGTGTTACTTTTACGGCGTGACCGGTACCAAGCTGTTCCGCTTGTTCAACCCATTGCACATTTTCTTGTGCGAAAGCTTGTTGTACTTTATCGCCACCATGACCATAAATGGTAATGATATTTGCTGCGTTGAGTTTTTTTGCCGTTTCGATGACATGACCCAGTAAAGGACGTCCTGCAAGGGGTTGTAATACTTTCGGTAAATTAGAACGCATACGTGTTCCTTTACCTGCAGCAAGAATAATAACGCTAGTAGACATATTGAATCCTACAAGTTTTAGCTTAAGCCATCACGAAAGATAGATAAATGTAAATGCATAGAGCAGCCCAAATGCCGGCGATAATATCGTCAAACATAATGCCAAAGCCGCCACCGACTTGACGATCGATCACGCGAATAGGCCAAGGTTTCCATACATCAAACAAACGAAATAAGGCAAATCCAACCAATACCCATAACCAGTTCATGTTCCCTAAATAAATGAGGGGTAAAAAAGTAATGGATTGCCCGGCAAACTCATCCCAGACAATACGACCATCATCATGCACCCCCATGACTTTAGCGGTTTGCCCACAAATATAGATGCCTACAAGTGACATCATAAAAATAGCCAAGATTGAATTAACAAACCCGAATGCCAGCCAAATAGGAATAAACAATAATGCAAATGCTGAACCGAACGTTCCTGGTGCTTTGGGAGCAAGTCCAGAACCAAATCCCACCCCACAAAACACGATGCAGCGGTTTGGCCATGACATGTCTTTAAAATTGATGCTGGGTTTATGCAAAGTGTTGGTATCCATGAAATTGTAGCGAATGATCTACGCCATTCTGCACAAAAGTTAAGCCTTTTTGTTGGGTAATTTTTCCAATCTTGGTAATATCGACATCTAATTGTTGTTGCAAAAGCTTTTCATAATTTTGCGGAGTGATTGTAAAGCATAATTCATAGTCATCGCCACCCGCGAGTGCGTATTGCCATCGCTTTTCTTGTTGTAATTTTTTTAAAGTGGCATCAATCGGTAGTTGGTCTAAATCCAAAGTTGCACCGACATGCGATGCTTTAAGGATATGTCCTAGGTCTTGGGCTAAGCCATCTGAGATATCAATCATGCTTGAGGCGAGGCCTTTTAACTTTTGACCGAGTTGACAACGTGGCGTTGGATAATCCAGACGTTTTTGTAATGGATGACCTAAATGAGCTAGACCAAAAGCTGCATCGCCAACGGTTCCACTGACACAAATATAGTCACCCACTTGAGCACCAGAACGTGTCACGGCTTGACCTGTTTTAATCCAGCCGAGGGCAGTGACTGAAATGGTCAGATGAGGACTTTGCGTGGTATCACCACCAATTAAACTCACCCCAAATTGATCGCAGCAATCATATAAACCTTGACTAAAGCCTTTTAGCCAGTCGTGATTAATTTGGGGTAGGCTCAATGCCAATAAAATACTCTGCGGTTTGGCACCCATGGCAGCAATATCAGATAAATTGACAGCAACAGATTTCCAGCCAATGGCATGAGGAGAAGTATCTAGAGGGAAATGTCGACCGGCAACCAAAGTATCGGCACAGATGACCAGTTGCTGGTTGGGCGGGGGAGTGAGCAAGGCTGAGTCATCACCAACACCTAAATCGACAGAATTGACATCGGTAGATGTAACAGTCTGACGATTGAAATAGGTGTCAATAATCGAAAACTCAGCCATACAACAAATCTACTGAAAAATTAGTCGGCTTGTTGCTTTTCTGCTGCACGTAAGCTGGTTGCTAAACGGTCCAATACACCATTGATGTATTTATGGCTGTCTGCACCACCAAAGTGTTTAGCAAGCTCAATCGATTCATCTAGAACCACGCGATATGGAATTTCAAGATGATCTTTCAATTCATAGGCGCCCAGACGAAGGGTTGCAAGTTCAACGCCATCAAGGGCGCTAACTTCGCGGTCAAGCACAGGGATTAAGAGCGCATCCAATGCTTCATGATTGGCAACCACTTGAGTCAACAATTCATGATAATAGCCGAGATCCACTTTATGCATGGCATTCTCCACACGCGTACGTGCTTCAATTTCATGCACTGGATTGTGGCTCATCTGCCATTCATAAATTCCTTGTACAGCAAAGCGACGTGCTTTACGTTTCGCTGCATAAGTTGCTTGAAGTGTTTGCGACATAGCGTTAAATAGCCTTTAACAAGTTAACCATTTCAATTGCAGTAAGGGCAGCTTCGCCACCTTTATTACCTGCTTTTGTTCCAGAGCGTTCAATCGCTTGTTCAATACTATCCGTAGTTAATACACCGTTGATCACTGGTAAGCCAGTGTCCAGGCCAACAACGCCTAAACCTTTGGCACATTCACCAGCAACAAAATCAAAGTGAGGCGTGCTACCACGAATCACGGCGCCAAGTGCAATGATCGCATCAAAACGATCTGAAGCGGCAAGTTTTTTTGCAACGACAGGAAGTTCCCAAGCGCCAGGTGCGTGAACAACAGTGATATTATCCTCTGATACGCCATGACGTTTCAACGTATCAATTGCACCTTCTAGCAAATGTTCAACCACAAAGCTATTAAAGCGACCCACTAAAATCGCGTAACGGCCTTCGCTCGCGAGATGTAACATACCTTCAATACGGCGAACTGCCATAGCAACCTCGATTATTTCTTAAGTTGTTTGTTGTGCGGTGATATATTCAACCACTTCTAAGTTAAAGCCAGATAGCGCGTTGAAACGTAATGGAGAGCTAAGCAACTTCATTTTTTCAACACCTAAATCACGTAAAATTTGTGCGCCTACGCCAATCGTTTGATATTGCTGAGAAAGTGCAGCATTGGATTTTGTTGGTTTTGGCACAGTCAAGCTATCCAGGGCAGGACCTAAATCTTGTAAATGGCGTTGACCAATCCAGACTAAGACACCGCGATCACTGTTCGCAATTTCTTTCAGTGCACGGTCTAAGTTCCATGCCGGTTCGCCATCTTGTTTATTCAGTTTAAGTAAGTCACGTGCTGGATTAAAGCCATGTACACGAACAGTGGTCACACCGTCTTTTGGTTGACCTTTCACTAAAGCTAAATGAACGTCTGGGTTACCAATTTCGCGGTAACGATATAAATCAAATGTACCGTATTCTGTATTAATGCTTTGTTGGTCAATACGTTCAACCGTTTGTTCATTGGTCATGCGGTAATGAATCAGATCGGCAATGGTACCCATTTTCAAACCATGTTTTTCTGCGAAAACTTCAAGGTCGGGACGGCGTGCCATGCTGCCATCTTCATTAATAATTTCACAAATGACAGATGCTGGCTCAAGACCTGCTAAACGAGCAAGATCGCAACCTGCTTCAGTATGACCGGCACGGTGCAATACGCCACCTGGCTGCGCCATCAATGGAAAAATATGTCCCGGTTGTACGATATCTGCCGGTTTTGCATGTGCCGCAACTGCAGTTTGAATCGTGTGTGCACGTTCAGCAGGAGAAATACCTGTTGAAATACCTTGTGCTGCTTCAATCGACAATGTGAAGTTGGTGCCGTGTTGTGCACCGTTAGCATCCACCATTAAAGGTAGATTGAGTTGCTGGCAACGGTCGCGACTCAGCGTTAAGCAAACTAAACCACGCGCATGCGTGATCATGAAGTTGATGTCTTCTGGACGCACGTGTGTCGCAGCAATGACTAAATCACCTTCATTTTCACGGTCTTCATCATCCATCAGGATGACCATTTTTCCTGCACGGATATCTGCTACGAGCTCTTCAACAGTATTGAGCGGCATCAACCTTCACCTTCTTTTTGTCTCAAATGACATTTTACTTGCATTGATTGCTGCATAGTCTAACGTGTTTTGACGTCATTTGCCTATGCTTATTGATTTCCCTAAACTGTCCATTGTTATACACAGTCGTGGAATGCTTGAAAAGAGGACTTTATTTTTAAAAGCCGTGATTATGCCCAATCTTTAAGCAGTTGAAATACATAAATAATGACAAGCTTATGTAAAATGGTGGTGATTGATTGGATTTTAAACTGCTATTGCATAAAAAAAGCCCCCATCTTTCGATGAGGGCTTTTTAAATCTGGAGCGGGAAAGGAGACTCGAACTCCCGACCCCAACCTTGGCAAGAGTCACCGACATAAAATACACTAAATAACATAATTGGTATTTTAATAAACTCTATATATAACAGTTATATAGAGTTTTTATTTTGTGTGGTGTAATTTAAGGTAGGGTGGGGTACTTTGATTTTTGGTCACTAATTTATTGTGATAATCAACAATAATAACCAACATACACATGCTTAATCTAAAGGTGTTTTACTGACTGGTATAATTTTATAATGAGAGGGGTGTTGCCTGGGGCTACGGTTTCTGTTTTGCCTTTTGGCGTAAGACGTACAAATATAAGCTTTCTACTTTTTCACGTGCCCATGGTGTGGTACGCAAGAATCGCAATGATGATTTAACACTTGGGTCTATGCAAAAACATCTAATTTCAATTTTACGACTTAAACCTTCAAAGCCACCGTAGTAATCCAATAATTCATCCAAAATGTCAGCAAGTTTTTTGCCGTGTAAAGGGTCATTGGAGGTGTTCATAATAGATCAATCGTATTTTGGGTGGCCATTATTATAACCTGGGCTAGTTGGAAAACTAGAGAGTTGGAATGTAAGTAATGATGGACTGAATAGCCACCAAAATTCTGGAGCACACCCAGCCATCGGGTGATGCATCATATATATGACTTGGTAATCCCATTTGCTGTATAGGAAAGTTTTTTCTTAATGGGTCACCTTTTAATGGAAGTAGGTAAGAGGAAAGCTCTAAACCTTTACGGATCGCTTCAGCACTGTATTCAAAGGCAATTAATGGTCGACCTGTGATTGCTGTTGAGGAGACCAGTGTACCCTAAAGCCAATATTCACCCCATCCATTGTAGTAAACATTAAGTTTTTCGAGCATGGATTTATTTCCTTTTGATACGTTGGCGAGCCGTATTGCTCTCATAGCGAAGAATGTCATCTACACTGTTTAAATGAGGTTTGAAGAGTTCCTCTAATTCTTTTAATCGGCCTAGTACCATAGCAACGCGTATTAAATTTTCAAATGAAACATTTCGACCAGCTTCCAGATTAGATACTGTATTCACACTGATATCAGCACGTGTAGCGACGTCTGCCTGAGTCATTTCCAGATAAAGTCGTTCTTTACGAAGCCTCTCACATAATAAAGTAACAACTTCTTCAGGTTTTCTGAATTTTAAATCCATAATATTGGGTCTTATATCCATATATGTCTATTAAACCACAAAATAATGGAGTTATAAAATAAACCAGTTGATCGGTAAGAAGGTGCTTTATTAGCCTGATTAGATCCTATTAGATTAAAGAAATCTAATTAGACATTTACAATCTAATGGAATCTAATACAATCTATGGTAATAAATAAATCATTGCCGAGTAATTAAAATGATGACCATCTCCAATGACCCTTGGCACTTTCCACGTACCGAACTGGCGAAACAAATTTTAGGCATGTTTGAGACTGGACTAGCTAGTTCTCTGACTTTTTTTGCCCCACGCCGGATGGGAAAAACTGAATTTTTACGAAAAGATATTACGCCCCTAGCAGAACAGCTTGGATGGCGCGTTTTTTATTTCAGTTTTTTAGATGCAGGCCTGCATAGTGAAGGGCAGTTTGTAAAAGCTCTTGATGAGTTTTCAAAACAAAATGGCTTAATGGGGAAAGCCACACATTGGATTAAAAATATTGGTTCTTTAAGTACAGATGTGGCAGGGGTAAAAGCTGAAGTGACACTTCTACAAGGACAAGTGAATTCCAGTATTTTGTCTAGCATTACTAAACTGGCTCAGCAGGGGAAACCTATTTTACTGTTACTTGATGAGATTCAGGCTTTAGCTAGTTCAAAATATAAAACCACGATTGCCAGTTTACGTACCGCTTTAGATATGCATAAAGAAACAATAAAGGTGATTTTTACTGGTTCAAGTCGAGAAGGCCTGAGACAAATGTTTTCTGTGAGTAGTGCTCCATTTTTTCATTATGGACAGAATTTACCTTTTCCAAATCTAACAAAAGCATTTACAGATCATCTGGCAGATGTATTTAATCAAACAACAGGACGTAGTTTGAATAAAGAAATTTTATGGCACGCTTTTTTAGATATGAAGCAAAGTCCTCAACTAGCAAGATCATTAGTGGAGCGTTTAGCCTTAAACCCAATGCTGGCTATAGATTTTGCAAAGGAACAGCTTATAGCCGATACAATGGGGCATCGTGACTTTTCGGGATTATGGGGAGAGTTTAAGTTATTAGAACAGCTAATTTTAAAAGCCATAGCGGAATCACAAGTTGAACTTTATAGTAGTCAATTTAGACAACATCTGGCTGATTCCATTGGTGTAGATAACATTGCGGTATCAAGTATTCAATCGGCCCTACGTTCTTTATCAAAAAAACAAATTATTTTTAAACCAGAAAATGGTACTTATGAAATCGAGGATGCTCTTTTTAAAGAATGGATTATGGATGAAGCATAATTTTGAAAACTCACTTGGATAAAAATAATACTTTACTACTATAATAAGTATATAATAGGCAAAACTGGTTATACTTTACTATTTAAATAGAATTATGAATGATTTTTGCTCTGTCCAAATATTTCTGAATAACCAATGGATCGAT
Source organism: Acinetobacter sp. ANC 4862 (assembly GCF_004336635.1). Classification (GTDB taxonomy): domain Bacteria; phylum Pseudomonadota; class Gammaproteobacteria; order Pseudomonadales; family Moraxellaceae; genus Acinetobacter. The sequence continues at coordinate 36,486 of NZ_SJXH01000021.1, read as the reverse complement.
TGTGCCACTATTGAAGTAATAGGTGAAAAAGCTAAAGGTTGGAAAGCTAGCTGCGGAACATATTATTCAATGGATTATGCAATTGAACATATGGGGTTACGAGATGGTCATGCTGTTTCAAACCATTATCCGATTAATTTAGAAAGCAATATTGAGCCTACGTGGCCAGCTTTTCTAGTTGATCTATTACCTCAAGGATATGGTCGAAAAGAACTATTAAAAAAACTTGGCCGCCCCGAGTATGAAGAAGAGTCAGCAGATTGGCCATTGCTAAAAGTAGGAGCGAGCAACCCTATTGGTAACTTAAGAATAAAAGAAGCTCATGAATGGCTTTTAACTCAATATTCAGATCAGTTAGTACAAGGATTTTCAATACAGGAAATTATCGAACGTAGTGAGGAGTTTCTTGAGTCATTATCATCTTTTGGACTATTTATCTCTGGATCATCTGGCGTTCAAGGCGAGTGGCCAAAACTATTACTCACACAAGGCCATGATGAGTTATTTTATCTTGATCATACGTTACCTGATGAAATGGCTAAACAGCACTGGTTGGTTAAATTTAGCCGAGGAACAGATCAATGTCTGAACAAAATTTTGAATCAAGAACCCTTATATATGCAAATAGCAGCATATTTAGGATTGCGAGTGTTTAGACCGCTAGAATTACATGGAAGAACTTTATTTATTCCACGTTTTGATCGGCAAGTGGTGAATAACCGTGTTGAAAGAATAGCTCAAGAAAGTTTAGCTTCTTTTAGTGGAAAAGCGGGCTTCGGAGTAAAAATGTCTCATAACGAAGTCTGCAAAATTATAATGAATTGCTGTACGGATCCAGAAACAGAAATTCTTGAATATGTAAAAAGAGATTTAGCCAATATCGCTTTAGGAAATAAAGATAATCATACCCGTAATACAGCATTTCAAAGGTTTAACAATGGCGATATTCGATTAACGCCTTTATTTGATTTTGCCCCTATGTGGTTACATCCAGATGGAATCGCAAGATCTACTCGATGGGAAAAAGACGATAACAACTGGGCTTCAATTGCCCATCAGATTGTAGAATGCAGTTCTTTAACCATAGAACAAATAAAATCTTTATTTTCTGAACAGTTACCTTTGTATCAAGGGCTTTTAACCCAGATGAAATCTATCGGGATAGATGATGAAATTCTAGAAAATTGTGCATATCGCATTGAAGGTATTTGCGCACAATTAAAGGAGATTTGTTATGGATAAACGTTTTATTCCCCTCTCTCAAATAGAGCAAATTAGAAAAAGACAATATGTTTTAGAAATGATTCAGCTTAATCCAGACTGGCCGATACATGTCATTGCAAAATTCATTAGAACAGAGCTGCATCTGACATTACATGAAATGTCCAAGATCACTAAAATTTCGCTTCAAACTTTACAGAAACTAGAGCGATCAGATGCAAATCCAACTCTAGAAACAATGCTAAAACTTTTGACCCCATTTGGTTTAAAATTAACTGTTGTGAAGAAATGATCACTTTCTATCAGGATATTTTCGATCTCAATGAACTGTTTAACTTCTCGAATTTGATTGTCTTTATTCACAATATTCCTATTGAGTGAGTCGAATCTGTGCTCAGGTTGAGCAGTTCGGCTACTGTTCTGAAATGACAGCTTTGTCCGTTATAATTGTATAAACATTTTTGGTGTCTGGTAATTATGTCCTCATTGATCAATTTTCTATCTCACTTTAGTAATCCAACTCTTCATCGCAGTCTGAGCTATGCTAAACACATTGATAGGGAAACAATTGAGTTCTTTGAGGAAAATGATGATGTCACGATGTATGCTCAAATTGAAGGGACAGATTATTACGATACCGCGATTACCTATAATCTTAAAAAAGACCGTTTAATCGATGATGACTGCACTTGTCCAGTTGGATATAACTGTAAACATGCTGCTGCTTTAGCGCGGTTATTCTTTCAAGAATATCGTCAGGAATTTCAACAGCGTTATGCTGAATCTCAATCTCCGCAGGGAATCGCAAAACGCCAATGGGGGGATGATCAGGCGCAGCGCTGGTTGAATGATTTTAAACGGTATTTACAACAGACTAAACCAGAGCAATCTGTCGAAACAAACAATTATTTAATTTACCTTCTAGATCAGTCGGTCAGCTTAAAGAAATTGACAGTTGATGTTCAGAAGGCTAGACGCAATAAAAACGGCTCAATTGCAGGGGAAAGTTATTATACCCAATATGAAAATATCACCAGAAAGCATCTGACTTTACCTGAACAAAAACGACAATTATTTAACCAGATTTATTATTACGCCAAAATAAACAGCGACGAACGCTTTTATCAAAGCAATCTTGATATCTCCAGCATTTTATTGGAGCATTTCAAATCTTTTATTCAAAGTGGCGATGTGTACTGGAAAAAAAAGAGCCATGCTGCACTTCAATGGTCAGAACAAGGCTATCACATCGAACTGATCTGGCAACAAGGTGTAAACAAACAGACAGAGCATTTAAACATTGAATTGGTCAATGGTGATATTCGACTCGATTTAAAATCAAATCCTCATATTCATATTCTCGCGAGCCATCCACCATGTTATGTGGATATTCAACAGAACACGGTGGGCCAGTTATATGGTGAATATACGGCAAATCTTCTGTACCATTTTTTACAGATGCCTGATCTTCCAGCTAAGCTCTTGCCAGAGTTTGAGAAACTGACTCATCAATATTCAGAGGTGAAAAAAATGCCTCAGCCCGAGTCTATTCAGCATATTGATGTCCTTGAGGGAAGTCCCCAGCCAATTTTACGCTTCGGTGTTTTAAATAAATTTGATTGGAAATGGGAAGAGTCTGTTTGTGCTGAAATTGAATTCTCCTATGCAGGCGGGCGAATTAAAGCAGGTACATCAGGTGACAGTTTTATTGGTGAACAGCATGGCAAAATGGTGCGACAGCTTCGGGACTTAGTTCAGGAACAACAGTCAATCCAGCGTTTACAGCTATTGGTCGAATCACTGAAGTGGGTGAAAGATCTTAGTTATGACCAGCAATTAAAACTGGATAAACAACGTCTTGATTCTATGGTTTTTGCTTTCTATGGAGACTGGATCAAACAGCTGATGCCCATCAATCAAATTGAGTTGATGGGCTGGCAGATAGAGCATCTGGAAAACAGCCCCTTTAACCTGCAATATGTTGAAAATTTAAATATTTCCATCACTGAATCTGAAGGCCAGCAGGACTGGTTCAATATCGGGGCGACGGTTCAAGACAGTGCAGGCAATTCTTATAATTTGCTTGATGCGCTCGTAGCTTTGGTGCGAGTAAATCCTGATTTACTTGATCCGCGGACTTTTATTCATCTGCATGACAGTCAAATTTTCACCGTAAAAACTGCAGTTGATCAACCTGATTTGGCTCTATCTGCTAGGGATATTAAGCCGATATTGTTGCATCTGCAGAGCATTTTACAGCAAGAAGAGCGCAGTATTGATCGCTATGATGCGAGTCAATTATTAGAATTGCAGCATAATCTTGGGATGACATGGCAGGTCAGTGATCGCCTGCAGCAATTTGTACAGAAATTCAAACAAGGCTATCAGCAACAACTGCCGACACCACAAGGTTTTCAGGGGGAGTTGCGTCCATACCAGCAGCAGGGCTTAGGCTGGTTACAGTTTTTAAGGGAAACCCAGCATGGCGGGATTCTGGCAGATGATATGGGCTTGGGGAAAACAGCACAAACTTTAGCCCATTTACTCATGGAAAAGCAGGCTGGATATTTGCAGGACAGTCCCGCCTTAATTGTTGCACCCACATCGCTGATGCATAACTGGTTCAAAGAAGCGGAGAAATTTACCCCTGAGCTCAAGGTATTGCTGCTACAGGGGCCCGACCGCCATCAGAATTTTGAGCAGATTCCGCACTATGATATTGTGTTAACCACCTATCCGCTTCTAGCGAGAGATGAAGAACAACTAAAGCAATATGAATATCATCAACTCATTTTGGATGAGGCGCAGAATATCAAAAATCCGCGTGCCAAAGCTGCACAGGTAGTACGCCAATTAAAAGCACGACATCGTTTGTGTCTAACAGGTACCCCGATGGAAAATCATTTGGGTGAACTGTGGGCACTATTTTATTTCCTGATGCCAGGATTTTTATATTCACAAGAAATTTTTAATAAAAAGTACCGTCATCCGATTGAAAAACGCGGTGATCAGCAGTTAAGGCAAAAGCTGGTCAACCGGATTAAGCCCTTCATTTTACGTCGCTTGAAAACTGACGTAGCCAAAGAATTGCCAGAAAAAACTACGATTGAAGTCAATATTGATATGAATGACCAGCAATCCAAGTTATATGAGGCTGTTCGTGCCACGATGCAGGAAAATATTCAGAAAATTGTGGCAGAAAAAGGCTTTAAACGTAGTCAAATTCAAATTTTAGATGCCTTACTGAAGCTACGTCAGGTGTGCTGCCATCCTAGCTTACTAAAGCTGGATTCAGTGAAAACCGGGCAGGCACACTCTGCCAAACTTGAACAGTTGATGGATATGGTCGTTCCAATGGTGGAGGAGGGGCGAAAAATTCTGATCTTCTCTCAGTTTACCTCAATGTTGGAACTGATTGAGCAACAGCTCCATCACGCAGAAATTGGCTATGTGAAGCTGACTGGAAAGACCAAAAAGCGAGATGAAGTCATTACAGCATTTCAGTCTGGACAAGTGCCAGTATTTTTAATCAGTCTGAAAGCAGGAGGGGTCGGTCTGAATCTAACTGCCGCAGATACGGTCATTCACTATGATCCATGGTGGAACCCTGCTGCTGAAGATCAAGCTTCAGATCGTGCATGGCGGATTGGACAGGACAAGCCAGTATTTGTGTATAAGCTGATTACCAATAAAAGCATAGAAGAAAAAATTCTTGCCTTACAGCAAAATAAAGCAGAACTGGCACAGTCTATTCTAAGTACCGATCATGAGGGCGAAGCGAAACTGACGGAAAATGACGTGATGAACTTGTTTGAGAAATTTTAGTTTGGTTTCAGATTACCCTAATCATCTGTAAGTATCTGAAAGTCTGGATGCAATTTTTTCCAATGTTCTCTTAATTTTTCTTTATGAACAGAAATCATAGGTAAGTCTAGTAATAGCACTGGCCATACTGACCGTGCTTTGTCCATGATCGCGTGAAGTTGTTTTTCAATAACACGCCATGGAACACCGACTTTTTCAGCCCATTGTTCAAAGTGTTTCATCTCAGCTAAATACCAATCTTTATTTTTAGCAAGATTCAATGCGAAATGACGCTCATTTTCAATATATACACTAGTCATCAATATATCGTATGCGGGAGATAATCTTGGTGTTCTTTTGTCCTGATAAATCATACTCCAGTTTTTTAAGTGTGCATCTCCATTGGCGAGCAAAATATTGACAAGTAAGCGGCTGGCAAATTGCTGAATATCAAGAATTTTGTTATCTGAAAATTGATAAATGATCTTTCCTATCTGCTCATAATTTGTGGTGCTGTATTTCTGCTGTGGATATGCACCGAAGATCTGAGCAAAGTCTTCGATGTGAATAAGCTCTGTAGTATCAGCAGTACTCTGTCTATCAAATCTTTTGATTGCAAAAGCATATTGCTCTTGGGGTAAATTTAATGGTGGAAGGTTTTGTAAGAGTGCCATATCCACCAAGCGAATCTCAGGGACATCTATTCCGACCATTTTGGCAAGGCTCATCATAGAATATTCATTTAGCGGAACAAAAGCATGTCTGGAAGAAGGAGTTTTGACAATCCAGTCCCCGAGTAGAGTCGATTCCGTTGCCTGGACTAGTGTAAAACGCCCATCTTTGGCTTTCATGGAAAACTTCATTTGGACGCCGGCCAAGGAAAACTTATTATCTGTTCGAATCTCTTGCTTTAAGATCTGATCTGGATTAGAGATCTGCAGTTTGAATTTTATTTCATCTGGAATTTCTTCTGGATCTAATGGAGTCGCAATGAGTGCTCCAGGTAAATCATGACCTAAAGCTGCCAATAACTGAAATTCATTGTCTATATGTACTTTGAGGCTTTGTGCAATCAGTTCGCGTAATGCACCTTCTGGTAGCAAGTTTGATAGCAAGGGATGTAAACGCTGATGTGTAACATAGGTCTTTTCTAAAATCTTATCCACTTGAGGATACAAGGGGGAAGTCAGCAGGCTCAAGGTCGGGCGTTGCTGATCAGAGCGGAAAGAATCTGTAAAAACCAGAATATTTTTTCCGCTCTGAAATCCTGCCAAGTATCCAACGACAGCATGATGTAATGTTAATTTCAGGACGGCAACAGTATTCATGGTTCCTCTCCTCCGAGAAGACCCTTCCATGGGTTAGTCATTAAGTCATCCTGATCTTCAATAGTGACTTTAATTTCATTATTCAATAATTGTCTGATCAAATGAACCTTATCATCAGGGATGAGCATCAGTTGAGCATTTAATCCTGCCGCGATAATTTCTAAGGTCTCTAATCGAGGATTGCCCTGACTTTCCAGTTTTTGGTACTGCTGTCTTGAAATGCCTGTACGGGATTGCATATCAATTTGCTTTAAGCCCAATTGGGTTCGTCTTTTTTTGATTTGCTGAAGTAAAGATTCACTCATTTTGTAGACACACTTGTTGCTTTTAGTTGTTATAAGAAATATATTAGTTTCTTTTATTGTGAAAAGCAATTTATGATTTTATCATTTTGTTTAATGTAGATAGTCTGACCATTGAAAATAAGGGGCTTTTTACTATTAAAATAGAATTATGGGGGGGTTAAACACACAATGGAAATCATAAATAGATCAGTGATTTAATCAGTTTTAAGAAGTTCCTGTTGGTGTAATACAGCCATAGGTTTATGTACGGTATCAGGTGACATGTAATCCAACCCATTAAGCTGAATAGATAGTGGGCGACCAATACATGCTAGATGTAAGCAAAATTTAAATGCAGCAAGAGCATGACCATCTTTTACTGAGTAGAGTTGTAGACGAGGAAATTCCTCTTGAGTTGATGGATGTTTATCTGTTGATGCTTTTGCTAATTTGAAAAGTTGAGGCTGTTGTTTAGCATCTAACTTTGTTTGCAAATCTTGTCCAAATAAGTGCCAAAATTTGGCAGGAAATAAAGCCTTAACCTGGGAATAAAAATGTTCGAGTTGATTGATATCCTTCCAGCGATAATGGATACCTGTGTGTGATGCGGTCACTCGACTCAAAAATACATTCAAAATGAATTCAATTTGTATTGGATTTTTGCGAGTTATTTTCTGTAGATGTTCAAAAAAATAAGTCACAGCGTGAAGCTCTTCAGCGGTATCAAGCATCGCTGGCTTTAAAAGGGTTGAGCTATCAATACTAAATAAACGAGGATTCCCTTTTTTTGATTTAATGTCTGCTAAATTTAGGGCATTTTCATACCAATAATTTACGAGCTCTTCTGGTAAGCATATACGTTGAGCTGCACTTTTAGGATCGTGAGTAGTCTCTAATAAGTTGAGTGTTTCATAAAAGCGTTGAAGTGAAATTTTAGAATCCTCTGTGCCGGCGAAGAAAGCAAAAAAGTCATGGGGTTGATTTGTTTGTACTGACAGTTCGTTAAGAATGTCAGTAGCATTACTTTGGAGCCAGTTTGTTTGATCGTTCAATAATATAGTTGCTAGAACTGCCTGATTTTTTTCAAAATTAAAGTCTTTTTCATCCGTTGTTATTTTCAAATTTTTAAACGTTGCATTGTAGCCCATGATTTTTTTAGCCAGTTCATTTGGCATATCTGGATGATGTTTCAGTAGTTTTTGACCAGCTATGAGATAACTTAAGTGAATATAACTTTTGAAAGTTTCAACGGGTTCTATATGCCCTAAAAGATGTGCAATAACAAACCAATGGTTTTGTCCATGTTGATTTTGAAGTAGCTCAGCTCGAATTTTTTGATATTCGTTTTCGCTATAGTCAGTTAGCTTTTGCACAAGTGGTGCATATTCACAGTTCAGTAAAAGCGATAAATGATTCGCTGCAGTGTGACGAAAAGAGTGAAAGGAGTAATGATGCCCTTTAAAGACCTGATTTAATATCAGTTTTAGGGGTACGGTGACAGTGTGTTTATTCAGTTTTTTATTTTCATTCAAGTTGCTGAATAAATATAAACTTTTCTTATTCTCTAAACGTTTTTCAACAACAAAATCGCTAAAGAATTGGTACTCATCATCTTTTAGCAAAGCGTATGCAGGCACAATCCGTTCCGCACTATCCGTTTTGAGCAGATGTTGATTCCCTTGTTTTTTTGAACCATAAGGTTGAACCCAGATAGAAAATTGATTTAAACCCTCGATATCTTTTACACGTAACCCGAGTATTTCGTTAATACGCATACCAGTACGGTAAGCCAAAATATAAATGATTTTTAATAATTTATAGTGATGGTCTGAGATGGATTGGTCATGTAAGAGCTGATTTAGCTTCTTTAATATTACTTGGAATGCTGTGTGACCAATGATGCGTGCACGAGGTCGACTTTGCGATGCAATAAATTCAAGTTCGAAATCTTCTGCTTGAAAAACAATTTGTTGAAAGGTGTGAAAGCGTTTCAACATGCGGATTGTTTGGTCTTTAGATTTTTTAAACTCAGGTTGATCTGCTTCATCAGCAAGTCGTGTATTGCTGATGATTTGTTGATAGATTTTGTTCAGCAGATCATTAATGTCATCGTCGGCATCGAAGTATTGTAAGGCATGAGTTAAAAACGGTTCTGCGATCCGGGTGTAATATGTATAGATTGAACTATCTGCGAGTTTTTGATTGTCTTGAAATGCCTTCGTGTACTGAGTTGTATCAAAATCAAAGGTGGCTGATAATTTTTTTATTTGCTCTGAACTTGGTCGATAGAGACTGATGAGCCACAAAATAATACGTTTAGAAAACTCATTAAACTGCTCTTGGTGACGCAGGCAAAAATCAATAATGAGTTCAGCAATAGGTTGTTCCGTTGATGATGTGCGAATCATTTTCAGCAAGTTTTTATGAATAAATATCACATTCTCTACCGCTTCAGAGGTATTTAGATCAGGTAAGGGCTTGGTTGCAGAAGAGACATTTCGTTCGATTTCATCACTTAATTGAGTTTTAAATTTTGGGAATGCAAAGTTTTCAAACTCATGTTCTGATAAACCACACGTGAGTGTGTTTTCTAACAAACATTGTGAGAGGGCAGGATCAACATCTGCATTCTGCAGTTGTAGCCAGTTGAAATTGGCGTAGTCACGTAGAAATTTGAAAGTCTTGTTGCTGTATGGATGTTTAAGTTTTTGAAAAATGAGGTGCAGATACGCATTCACATCGTGACTGATGTCACGAATTTGTCTTGTATTGAAATGAATAAGCCAAAGGCGTGTGAGTTGATCTGGAACAAAATTACGTGATTTTCGAATTGTTTTCTCATCAACAAATAGATCGCCATAGCTTGGAGAAAGTGGCTCTAAAAAGATGATATTAAAATCGCAAATTTTTTGGATTTTTGCAGGGTTTTTTAAATGTTCGAGCAAAGCATTTAATGAAGATGTTTGATTTAATCCACCGTATAACATTGAGCAAAGCAGAATATTCCCAATAATTTCATTATTAGAAAAAGCGGAACTATCTTGAGCAAGAATCCAATAATCCCAAAGTTTTTCTATAATGATGTCAATTTCATGACCGGCCTGGATCCAATCCAAAGTGAAAATTGGTTCATCACGTTTCATCTCAAAGGTGAGATATGGTAATGGGAAGTCTAGGTTATTGCTCTTATTGAGGTCTTTGATATATGTTCGGAAGAATTCATGTGCATATTTTTTCCAAGCCAAATTTGGTGCTTTACGTTTAATAAACTCATAAATCGCAGGATAAGCTTGAATTAAGTCCTCAGTTGAGAATTTTTGTTCATCAAAGTATTGTCGGAGCTCTTGTTCTGCATCAGCTCGTAGAGTCTTTTCTAATTCATTACGTTGAAGTTGACGTCTATCTTCAGCATAGCGTTTTTTTTGGATTTTTTTATTGAATGATGACATTTACTTCAATCCCGCTAATTTTAAATTGATCTTTCATTTGCTCTAAAACATTCGCAATTTTAGAAAATTGAGATAGGGATAAACTGGAAAAAGGATGTGCTACTTCTTGTTGCATGAGCTCATGTCCAAAGAGAGCTAAAATCTCAGGTTCGGTAATTTTATGAGTTAAAAAAGCACGAGCTGTGTGGCGATGCCAGTTAGCATGATCAAGACCTAATTCGGGATGAAAGTTTTTTACTAAAGATGGGCTTAGCGGTATCCACTCATCATCTTGGATGATCCCTAAGAGGGGGAGCTTACTCGTTTTGATTTGTTGTATGACATCACTTAAAGCAGGATGACTCATCATGATTTGAGTCGAAAAATATTCTAAAAATTTAAGGAATTTTTTTATCTCTTCAACTAAAAATGAACAAAGCGGAATGAGGCGTCCGAATCCATTACGGCCGCCTACTTCTTTGTCAGAAACCATCAAAATTTGGCGTTTTAAATTAAAGTTTTTAAGAAATCCAGGGAATTCAGCAACGGGGCGTGCTGCTGTAAAAAGAAGGAGGATATGCCATAGCCAGATATTATAATGATTAAAGATTGAAATTAGATCATCTTCGGCTTGTGAAAAAATATTAAATTTCAATACAGCAAAAATCTCTGTAATGACCTGTGGTTTTGGAGCTTTACGACTACCAAAATGAGTTATTGAATCAGGGAGCGAACGTACACAGCTTTCATATGTGCTTGCTACATCTGCACAAAGTGATTTTAGAATATCAATATATTGTGCATGTAATCGTAGGATATTCTGATGACAATAAGAAACAGATGATGACTGATTGGCATCAATCCCTGTGATTAAATCTGCGAGTTGTTTATTCCCTGTTTTTGCAAGAACCGTATGATGCAGTAGAGAACTCACCTTTACGACAGACAGTTTTGGAATCAATAATTCTTGTCTTAATTTGCGTAAATATTGTTGTATATCATCGAAACTAACCGAATCCATTTTGCGGAGATCCTCAATGAATAGATTAGGGATTGGAATGTCTAAATAGATCGTCTGATTGAGCAAGCTGTCTGAATACTCAAAATCACGGTTCTCAAATACATTAAATTTACTGCTTAAGAAGAATTGATCATTTTTATTGATCATTTTTTGGCGGTTATTTAAGTTTTTAGCTCGCTTGCTTTGTATATATAGCCACTCATTCACACTATTACCGGTCAAAAATGCGAGCATTAGGATCAAAGCACTTTTATTTTGATGTTCAGAGTAGTCCACATGAAGTCTTTTCAGTAGATGGTTCACGCTAGATGGATTCGGAAAAAAACTACTCGACGTGAGTAAATGTTCTTTGCGTTGAATATGTTTTGCAACAAGCGGTAGAACATAGCTTTGACTCGTTTCTGAATGTGCTGCGAGTGGTGTAATGTTAATTGGATCAACAATTATCTGTCGATCAACAGGCTCATCAATTAAGGTTTCTATATTTAGTGCTTTAGATTTCCCCCCTTTTTTGATTTCGATACTTTCTTCAATGAATTGTTCTTCATCAAGAAACTGATGTTGAAGCTGTGTATCGATACTTGCACGTGCAATCTTCGCTTTGTTTTTTAAAACGTAGTTAAAAGTAATGCGAATATCATTGAGTAGATTGCGATCAAACTCAGGCAATTCATCCGTATCTAATGTGATCAGATGTTGAATAAATTGTTCTAAGCTCTGTGTTGGATCTTGAAGATAGGTACTCCAGAGACGTTGATACTCTTCTGTATTTTGATATTTTTTTTCAGTATCTAAGTTTTTATTTGCAGTTCTAAAACGCTGAAATAAGCGCTTTACGGTATTGAAGTGTTCTGTGTGTGCTTGTTTAAAAAGATCTGGCTTGAGCTCAGGAAGAGCAATTAAATAAATGGCCGCTTTCAAAACTAGAATATTCCAATTTTTTGCATGCGTCTGCGATTCAGGTAATTGCGCAATTGAATTGATATATGACGTAATGAGTAAATCACTAATCTTAACTTTTTTAGTGAAAGCGATTACCGGTGGTGTCGGCAGCTGCGAATCAAACTCTACATCGATATCAAAGTAATCGAGATTGAGACCAACCAAAAAATTGTCAGTCTGTTGAGAAAACAATAGTTTAGCCACAAAATTAATATGTTTGGCACGCTCAAATTGCTCATCGCCAAACAGTTTTTCAAGCATTTTTTGCAATGAAATAACTGGCAAATCAATATGCTCGTTTAGATCGTTCGACACTATGATCTCCAAATTTTTTCTGTACTTAGGCAACTATCAGAGTGATCAACGAGTTCTTTTACACATCTGCTGTTGAGTGATAATTCATTAATAATATGTGTGCGCTGTTGATTAATATTTTTAATCCGCTGATTCAGTTGATTTCGTGAACATGAAAGTAGTTGTGCTAGCAATTCCAGACTCATTTGATGATGTGGCTTTAAAGATGATTCTTTGTTAATGGTTAATAGTGTTTGACGTGAAAGATGTGTGTTAATTAAATGCAATGTTTTTCGTGGATTTAACGACCGAATATCAAATTTTGAAGTTTTGATGAATTGAATAAATTCACGACTGCATAACTCTATGAGAAATGCTAATTCCTCATCTGAAAAATTTGGTTGTTGATGAATAACTAACGAAACCTCCTTAATATCCTGCTTTAAATAGCTAATATATAATTGAATATTATTGAGAATGGTGTAGCCATCAAATTCTGAGGTTTTCCACACATGGAGCTCTTTTATACGATTAGAAATATCTAAATCTGCAGCGAGACTTTTAAACATATTTAAGTAGCACAGGTTGAAACCATAAGCACGTGGATGAATGATGATTCTGCTTTTTTTGAAATTTTTTAGAGTACTTATCCGTGTTGCTGGAAACTTTAAAAGTAGTTCAGATGTCAAATCCATGTGTGCTATTGAATAAAAATAATACAGTAATATTCACGTATATTTAGAGTTTTTGAATATGGCAGGAGGCATCATTTTTTTCTTGTTTTTAAAGTTTATTTATTATTGAAAGTTTCAAATTTTCCTCCTCGAGTGGATACTCACTATTAGTTAGCTATATTTGTGAGTTGGCAAAAAATATCATGTTTCTATTATGATGTTCACATAGCTGATTAGAATGAATAGGTTAGGGATGAGTACAGCTGATTATTACAATAATAATGCTCAAATTTTTTTTGATAATACATACCGAGTTGACATGCAGAGTTTGTACGAACCTTTTTAAGTATTTACCTACACAATTAAAGATTTTGTACTTGGGCTGTGGGTCGGGTGGTGACACTTTGTATTTCAAAAATAGAGGGTATCAAGTTGATGTAATAGATGATTCGGCTGAGCTGGTAGTTAAGGTGCGAGAGCTCACAGGAGTTAAGGTTAATCAGTTGAGTTTTTCTGCGTCGCAGATTCGGCCTTGACATTAAAAAAAAGCGAGCAGATGAGTTTATGTTTGATGAAAATTTTGACCCCTCAACCTTAGATGGGTTTGGGTTGAAGTGAACCTATCATCGCGACAGGTTCTAAGAATCCAGAAAATACTGATTCAGATCCAAGCCAGCAGCTTCATTTTTAATGGCGAGTAAGGGATTCAGGAAAAATATTGTTCTTTGCTTCGAGGTCACTGAGTTCGGAAAAGGCTTGAATACCGCCTGCGGCTTTAATTCCATCTAAAGCGACAGATAGAGCTTCCTGATCTGACGGGAATGTTTCATCCCATACCGTAGAAGTACCATTTTGGTTTACCACTTCCAGTGTCCAGTCACTATCAGGTAATCGATAAATTAGAATTTCAATTTGCTCATTATCCTCTTGTAAAACTTGAGATAAGGGAGAGTCGATTAAATCATTTTCATCATAATCCAGAGTACTGTCATTATCAGACATCAGCGGCAGCCTTTATTGTATTTAACATCCGTCCATAGTAATGAATGAATTAAATTTTGCCTAGCAGTGGATATTATGGGGTACAAAGAATGGCTAAATTCAAAAAATAATTGCCCCGACAATAAAACAAAATAATCCAAAAATCCCCCAAATCCAGACATTCGATTTGGGTTGCTCAGTATGTGATGTATAGAACGGTTGTTGTTCCTGAACAGGATTCTCTTGGTTGCCAGCTCTGTTCTTATAGGGCTGGTGTTTTGAATAGGATAGGCCTGTGCCAGGAATACCAACGCTGGTTCGGGTGCCTTTTTTGCCAATATTTAAAGAAGCACCAGGTTTGCCAATGCTCGCGCTACTAATGCCTTTATGCGTCAGATTGATTTTTAATCCAGGTAATATTTTAATACTCTTGCGAAATTTGAAGCCCATATTTTTTCCATTTACAAGAACCAGTTTGGTTTCTATCTCAGTTGTCCGGATACAGTGAAATAAGAGTTTGATTCATTCATAGGACTGATCATTTGACTTATCTAGTGAAATATCAGTATGTTCTTTAACATAAGATATTGGCTTTTAGACAATGAATCAAACATCAAATTATTACAATCAGCATGCTCAAGCATTTTTTGAAAATACCTATCAGGTTGAGATGGAAAGTCTTTACGCACCATTTCTAAGATATTTGCCCGAACAGGCATTGATCCTGGATTTGGGCTGTGGCTCGGGGCGGGACACTTTGGCATTTAAGAAAAAAGGCTATCAAGTTGAGGCAATTGATTATTCTGCCGAGCTGGTTGAAAAGGCGAGAGAGCTGACAGGCATCGAGGTACGTCAGCAAAGTTTTTATGAGCTGAATGAAGTAGCTAAGTATGATGGGATTTGGGCCTGTGCTTCTCTTTTGCACTGTGAAAGAGATCGCCTGACTGAAGTGCTGGCGCGCATATTTAAAGCATTAAAGCTAAATGGTGTGTGTTACATGTCTTTTAAATATGGCGATACAGACCGTGAGAAAGAAGGGCGCAGCTTTACTGACTTGAATGAGCAGCAAGCTTACGACTTACTCAAACAAATAGATCAGGCTTTACTGTTACAGCAATGGATTACTGTAGATAAACGTCCAGACCGTACAGAAGAGTGGATCAACGTAATATGGAAAAAGCAATTACATGCTTTTGATTATTACCCGCAGCGTTTATACAATCGTGCCGAGTTAATGAAAGAGCCCTCTTTGATTCCTGCAGAACACGGGATTTATTTCTGGTGGTTCAAAAAAAATCCACCGGGAATCCCAACAAAAAACTGTATAACGTATCAAGAATATACTTTGTTGTATGTTGGCATATCTCCTGACAAGAAGACCAAACCAAATAGTAAATCAAACTTGAGAATACGGCTTAAAACACACTTTGCAGGTAACGCAGAAGGTTCAACGCTAAGACGAACATTGGGCATACTTCTGGCTGAGATGAGTGGGTATCCGCTTAGAAGAGTAGGGTCAGGTAATCGCATGACTTTTACGCATTCAGGTGAACAATGGCTGGATGCATGGCTTGAAGATAATGCGTATGTGTCCTGGATAATTTGTGAAGAACCTTGGAATGTTGAGGAAAAGGTTTTTGAACAAACGATACTGCCACTCAATTTGAAAGGTAATCAGCACGAGTTTAAAGAAATCCTTTCAGCTATGCGTAAAAAAGCCATTCAAAGTGCGAAAATGATGGAAATCGCTACGGAAGCAGGATTACAAAGACAGGTGAAGCTTCAACATGTGGCAGGATGATTGCTTTATAGAAAATAATAAACCTACACCCAACGAGCAGCTGAAATTCTTGAAGCATATTCAGCAGATATTGCAGTCAGGGACTTTTACTTCGACATATAAGTTTGCTTTGCTGATAAGTATCACGCGTCTGGCGATTGAACAGGGTCAAGATACCGGTGCTGCCTTGCATTTGGAATATCAGGATATTGCGGAAAAGTTTATTGACCTGTACTGGAAACAGTCACTGCCGTTTCAGTTTAACCAGTACGAGCCTTTTACTATTCATCAAAGCACTGGTAAGCAGGCAAAGATCATCAGTGAAATTCAGAATGCACAGCAACAATTCAAGACCTTGGCCGCGTTGAGAAAGGATGTACCTTACTGGAACAGGCTGAAGCGAACTGTTGCGACAACGGTAAAGCAAATGCCGGTAGTATATTTGCAGAATTTAAATGGTCAAACCGTAGAATTTCTCTATAATCTTGAAGATTCCAAGCAGTCCCTCAAGCTGTTGCCCAAGGTGATGTATTGCTTAAGACAATTTAGTGAAATCATTGAAGAGTTGTGTCAGAAACGCTGGATTGACTTTGTTCGACTGAATAAACAAAATCTTGTTGTCTTAGATGGTTTGCCTGACTTGGATGAATTCATGTTTGCCCCAAGTCGCAATCAACTGGGGCTGGTCGCGGACTTTCTGATTGATTTACAGCAATGCCAGTGTTTTTATTGTGGCAAAAGCCTAAAAAATTCAAAATATGCCGTGGATCACTTTATTCCATGGTCTCTATATCCTGCCGATACCGGACATAACTTTGTCCTGGCGGATGAAAAATGCAACTCACAAAAAAGTAATTATTTGGCGTCCGAGCAATTCCTAGATCAATGGAGAGAACGTAATCATCTGCATGATCAAGCCATTACACGAGAGATTTCTCAATTAGGTTTTCTAACCGATCTGCAACGTTCGCATCGGGTTGCCGACTGGGCGTATAAGCAGGCAATAGAGAATGAGTATTTAGTCTGGTTGGGTGGAAAAGATAAAAAGATATTAGCCCAAGTGTATTAAAGAATTGATTTTCAATAGATATATTTAAGTATTTGAATGTAATAAAGATATAAAGCACCTTAGTAGTGCTTTATATCTTTGGGTGTGTGCATTTGTTCTAACCTTTCTAAGACGGTAGCAGAGAACGGTTGCCAATAGTTCCATGAACGATATTTTTGATCAAAACGGCCACCACCTTCATTCCGCCATTGCTTTAGAATTGCAATGATTTCGGGGTTGTAAATACAATTCACGGATAGCATTCCACTCGAAAATTTGCGAGCACGTACCCATATTCCATTGATGGTAAATTGATAATCTTCCCAAGATGAAACATTAGGAGTCGTGTTTGTTGCGAGTTGTTCAGTTACTTCAAGTGGATTTTTAGATATTTTCCCTTCAACTCCATTTTTAATCACTTTAGGGGCTTGAGGATAAAGCCAACTTTTATGATCCAGACTTTCAAGGATCAGTTTCTTTGCTTGTTCACTTGGTATTACAAGTTCAGCCTGTAATAAGCTCGATAAATCAATCTCTAAGGTATTAACGTTCATTGATTCAATGATCTTAAGTTTATTCTCATCAATAAAATGTGTGACAGCAATTTCAATAAATATTGGTTCATCATTGTAATAACAGGCTAAATCAGGACGAATTAACCCTAAGTGAAATTCAGGAATAATTTTGTCAAATGTCCACCATGCAGCTTCATTGTCTTCAGTATTTGGGACCGCAGGAAGCATTAAACCCATAGATTCTAAAATGACTTCTTTGGCGTATTTGTGTAGTACAGATTCTGGATTAATGTTGCAGCTTTCCTTATTGCTGGCATGTGCAAAATGATGCTCTTTGATATCACCTTTGCGTGCAATGACAGTTTCACCGCATTCAAAACAAGTACATTTACATGCTAAGCCACGTTCAACATTTTCTATTTGGACCAGATTATTATTTTCATTGAGAGCAACATACATAGTCATGAGTACAAATCCTTTAGCAAGTTAATTTACTCTTCTACTATGACTGTGATTTAATCGCTAAAACACCGTATTAACAGGGGTAATACGGGTAAGTGGGGTGTATAAGTGACTGAAATAGAAATAAAAGTACTAAAATTATTTTATGGTTTACTAGTGAACCAGCCTACGATCAACAGGGCGTATGATTGTTTAAAGGTGTTATTTGAAAAAACAATTGAGAGTTATGAGAGTGGTTTTGAAGAGAAAGTTACTTACTCCAGGCAGCAATTGAAAGTTGCTGTTGATGGAAAATTGTCAGCGGAAAGAATGGATTCTAAAGAACTTGGAAAATGGATCAATGACTCACGATTAAATGATTTTTTAAAGTGTGTTATTCACCGGCACAGTGCAGTGTTTGATGAGCTTGGATACATCCCATTTGTAAATACAAATGATACTAAGGGTGGGAAGGGGAATGAGCGAATATATTGGTTGGAAATAAAAAAAATTACAGCTAAAGTTGATGAAGATAATCAGAGTCCTGAAGATAATATTGTTCATTATGAGCGAAATAATCCTGCCGACATTCAACTGTCGTGGTTTTATAAATTCATTTTTAAAAATGGCGAGTTACAAAATAAGAGCTTGAGAGGACTGGTAATGATTACCGTACTCTTTGGTAGTGTGATTGGCTGGGCTATTTATGTTTTTATTTTTTCATTGGTATTAGTTAGTGATGAACAATCTTTTACATCGTTGGACTTATTTTGGATTAGTTGTCTGATTTTCTTTTCATTTATTATGTTTAAGTACTGGGCAATTCCGTTATGGAATTTACCAGAGCATCGTGTAATTAAAGCCCCTATGAGTTTTATTTCATTCGCTGAAGATCATGCTGATCTTGAAATGTATCGGGATAAAGAGAGAAATCAAATTACTCGGGTGACAAAGTTTAAAGGTACATGCCCGATATGTGCTTCTGATGTCCTCTTAAAGAGTGGGAAACCAGATCAAAAGATGCCTTTAGTGGGACGGTGCGTTGAGAGTCCTTTTGCACATGTGTATAGTTTTGATCGTGTGACACTGAAAGGTGAGCAACTAAAATAAATCATAATTTACATGGGTAAATTGTTATATGTAAATGTGATTTTTAAAAATAAGTGGGCGATTGTACAGCCACTACATTTAAACATGAAATGTTTGAAAAGTAAGAGGGGTTGGACTCGACCTCACAAACTTGATAAGAGACGGTCTTATTTTGATAGCTATTCAAAATGCTTAATTATTACAGGCCTGTCTTATCTAAGTCTTATGCTTATAGTAAGATTCTCATTTATCTAAAAAATATTGTCTATGAAAAAAATTGCTGTTGTTGCTGCCGTAATCAAACATGAAGATAAAATTTTATGTGTACAAAGAGCACCATCTAAATATGATTATATTTCTTTGAAATATGAATTTCCTGGTGGGAAAGTTGAGCAAGATGAAACGCCAGAGCAAGCAATTATTCGTGAAATTCAAGAAGAATTAAACATGGAGATTGTAGTACATTCACATCTTATTACGGTTGACTATGACTATCCTGACTTTAGTATTTCTTTGAATACATTTTTATGCCGTACCAATAATAAAGATTTACAGTTATTAGAACATGTGGATTATCAATGGTTGACTACTGATGAACTAACTACTCTCGATTGGGCAGCAGCAGATTTACCTATTGTTGATAAGTTGCAAAGAAAATGATTCTAGATGCATTGAGTAAAGGGTTAATTACAAGCTTCATTGATCAATCTTCCTATTCAGAAGATATTTATCAAACTAAGTTGGTACAAAATAATTATCCATTAGAAAAAGTGATCAATACCTTTGAAGGTGAATTAGAACATTGCACAAGGTTTTGGTTCACTACAGCTTTTTTGAGCATGAGTGGTTTTAATACACTTTATTCTTTGCTAGAGAATTTACAACGCAGGAATGTTCCTGGTCGAATTTTAGTTTCTCAGTATCTTAATTTTACTCAACCAGATGCACTAAAAAGACTAAAAAAGTTTAAGAATATTGAGGTCCGTATCGATACGAAATCTGATTTACATGCGAAAACCTACCTATTCCAGCGTGAAGATCATATAAGTGTGTTGTTAGGTAGTAGTAATTTAACTGCTAATGCATTGAGTAAAAATGAAGAGCTCAATATTTTTATTCGAGCTCTGCCTCAAAGTAAAATTATGCGAGATATGCTGCTTAAAAAAAAGACTTTATTTAATGATGCACAAGAATTGACTGACGAGTATTTAGCACAATATAGTGAAATATATCAGGCCCAAAAACACTTTGTTCAGAAACTACCACAACAGAACATAAAGCTTTCTAGTTCAATTACACCTAATTTAATGCAACAAGAAGCCTTGAGTAGTTTGGAAAAATTACGAGAGGGCAATGTTTCTAAGGCTTTACTCATCTCTGCAACAGGTACAGGAAAGACTTATCTTTCGGCTTTTGATATACGCAATTTCAAAGCAAAAAGTATGCTTTTTATTGTGCATCGAGAAAATATTCTTCTTGATGCACAACAGACTTTCAAAAATGTATTCGGGACCGATTTTAAATCTGCTATTTTTTCAGGATCTAATCGAGATATAGCTGGGTACAATAATGTTTTTGCCACTATACAGTCTTTATCTAGAGATCATCATTTAACTCAATTTTCACCAGAGGCTTTTGACTATATCGTAATAGATGAAAGTCATCGTTCAGGCTCTGCTAGCTATTTAAAAATTTTAGAATATTTCAAACCTAAATTTCTTTTAGGTATGACCGCGACTCCAGAAAGAAGCGATGGTATTGATATTTTCAAAGCATTTGATTACAACATAGCCTATGAAATTAGGCTTAAAAAAGCCATGGAATGTAATCTCATTTGCCCTTTTCACTATTTTGGAATTTCAGATTTAGAAATAGATGGAGAGCTGATTGATGATAATACTGATTTTGGTCATTTAATTAGTGATGAGCGTGCTCGAAAGATCAAAGAAGCTTCAGATAAGTTTGGTACAGATAACGGCGAATTAAGAGCCTTAGTTTTTTGTTCTAGCGTTAAAGAAGCGAAAGAGCTTGCAGGGAAAATGAATCTCTTAGGGATTCAAAGTATAGCTTTAAGTGGTGAGAATAGTACGGAACAGCGAACAGCTGCGATCGAGTCAATCAGCTCGGCAGATAATCATCGTATTGAAATGATTTTTACGGTTGATATTTTTAATGAAGGAATTGATATTCCTAAAATTAATCAAGTAATTTTTCTACGAGCAACAGAGTCATCGATTATTTATGTCCAACAATTAGGTCGTGGACTACGAAAAACTGCAACTAAAGAATACCTGACCGTTATCGATTTCATTGGCAATTATGAAAAGAACTTTCTAATCCCAATGGCTTTATTTGGTGACAGCTCATTTAATAAGGATCAATTGCGCAAATTAGTGACGAGTGGTGGTTCATTATTACCAGGTGCATCGACGATTCATTTTGATGAAATTGCTAAAGAAAAAATCTTTGCTTCGATTAATAATTCTAATTTTCAAATGAAAAAAGATTTAGTGAATGATTACAAGTTATTAAAGACTCGGCTTGGTCGTATGCCGATGATGATGGATTTTCTACAAACCGATTTGCGAGATCCATTTAGTTTTGTTAATTATGCAAAATCTTATTATTCCTTTATAAATCCGATAGAAAAAATTACACCAACTTTAAATGAGTTCGAAGAGGCGTTATTACAATTCTATGCTCTAGAAATTAACAATACAAAGCGTGTACTAGAATCATTGCTTTTAGAGAAAATTATTCAATATGATCAAGATGTAATAGAGGTCGAAACATTCCAACATGAAGTAAAGGAAAGATATCAAATCAGTGTTTCTAAAGATGATTTGGTATCCATACTTAATAATTTAAATATGGTTTTTAACCCGACTAAATATTTTAAAGATCATGGGGCAATGAGCTCTTTAGGGATAAGAAATTCTTATTTTTTTGCTTCTAATGATTTAAAGAAAGCTCTTAAAAACTCTACTTTTAAAAAATTCTTAAATGATAATGTGCAATATGCAATCAGTAAATATTTTAAAGATTTTGATATAGTTAAATTCAACCGTGGTTTTGTTTATTATGCGAAATATGGACGTAAAGATGTATTCCGTATTTTAAATTGGGAAAAAAATCAAAACCCACAAAATGTGGGTGGATATTTAGCTAGTAAAGATAAATCAAATTGCCCAATATTTGTCACCTATCATAAAGCAGATGATATTTCTGATAGTACAAAATATGAAGATAAGTTCATTGATCCGCAACATTTTCAGTGGATGTCTAAATCAAAAAGAAAAATTTCTAGTCCTGATGTTCAGGTGATTTTAAATGCACAGCAACAAGGAACATTGCTACCTTTATTCGTGAAAAAAGATGATGATGAAGGTGTTGATTTCTATTTTATCGGTTTTCTAAGTTATATCGAAGGTAGTGCACAAGAGACTTTAATGCAAACAGATGCTGGTCCTGTTTCTGTTGTTAAAATTGATTTTAGAATAAATAAGCCTGTTGAAAATGGATTATATAAATATCTTGTAAATATATGATATGTATAGTTCAAACTTAATAGGATATTGATTGTGGAAACCGAGAGTTATCTGCTGGGTTAGATGTTCTGAATCTTTAGAAAGAAAGCCAATTATCTCGGAAGATAATTGGCTTGAGCAAAGAGTTTGGCTATCCGCTTATTCGTCGGTCATCCCAATAACACGGCACTACAATCAAATGGTTCTCATGTAACCGAGACCATAATCTTACACCTAAATCCCGCTGCATATTTTGGACTGTGAAATTGGAAATCAGCAGGGTAGATTTCATATTGTCATAACGACTATACAAAACCTTATGCACCATCTCCAGGCGTTTTTCATGCCGGTCATGCAGGCCATATTCATCAATCACCAATAAATCAAAACTGGAGAAATGGTCGATGACTTCCTTTTCAGAGCGTGAAGCATCTGACCAGGTATCCATCATTTTTTGAGCAATTTCTGCACTGGTATAGTAGCGTGCAGATTTTGTGCTGTTATGCAGAATGTTGCGAATGATTGACGCACTCAGATGAGTCTTTCCTGTACCCGGTGTACCAATGAGCAGCAGGTTTGGATAATGGTCAGAAATAATCTGCTGTGCAAAAGCCTGACATAGTTTGATGGCATTGTCTTGTGCAGGGCATGCAACTACATAATTCTTGAAGCCACGATCCAGGTAACGTTTATTGAGCCCTGAATTTTTAATTTTCTGTTGTAGCAATCGCTGTTGCAGTTCATTCTCATAGGTTGCATGTGAGTGATGGACGGTTTCTTTAGCACACAATTTACAGAGCCTGTGACCTGCAATTTCCATCAGGGGTATATGATGGGTAGGGCAAAGTGTTTCCGTTGTTTCTGCGCGAAACTGGAGCATTTTAAGCATGGTATTCATGGCTAATCTCCTAAATCCATTTTGAATTTTCTAAAAAATTCTCATTTTTTTCTTCAAAATTTGAAGATGAAGATGAAGATGAAGATGAAGATGAAGATGAAGATGAAGATGAAGATGAAGATGAAGATGAAGATGAAGATGAAGGGCATGGTTCAAGCATGACTTGAGTAATACTCGGGCTCTTCTCAGGAGCTGCTTGAGCATTTACTTTTCGTTGCTTAGTTGATGCTTGAGCATTACTTGCGGATTTATTCCAGCGTGCTTGAGCTGCATTTTTAGCTTTATCAGATTTCATTTGCTGATTTTGCAATGCCTGGCTTTTTAAACTGGTTAAAAAACTTGAATGAATCTGCTCAGACTCGACTTCAAACAATTCCAGAGCCATCAGCGTATTCAACAAAGTTTTAGCCTTGGTGTGCTGAGGTAATTTCGTGATGCTACATACAGTAGCTAGGTCATGAGGAATGGCACCATTTTTCCAGAAATCCATCATTAACAGCAGTGCCGCACCAATTTGTTCTGCCGTCATTCGTGCAAATTTTGCCTGTAGGTCGCCAATATAGAGTGGCATCCAAATTGAAATATCTTTATGCATGTGTTCACCTTTTTATAGGTATAGAGGGGCTAAGGTCATCGATTGGATGACCTTCTGTCTGTGTTTGTTTTATTAGTGAGCGAGACTCATTAAGCGGAGACGGGCCTGTTGGGCCAAGTCATCGTAATGGGCTTGCCCTTCATCCAACATTCGCTGTAACCAGAGTCTCAACGCCTGGTGATCATCGAAGCATTTATTGATTTCCAACAAAAAAGCTAGATTGTGAAGTTTGGGAATGTGTAGCTCATGGATTAATTCACGAGCGACCATATCTGCTTCAGGGCTGACGACCACACCACCAAAGAAAGCTTTACTATTCATGTGCAAGCTCCTCTGTATTTAGTTTTTCCAGCATGGCTTCAAATGCACTGCCATCGCGGCGCGTAACATTGGGGATGTAACGGCTATAGACCCGGAATAGCATTTCAGTCGTTGAATGTCCCAATTGACGTGCGATCCATTCCGGATTTTCTCCTGCTGACAGCCAAAGAGTTGCTGCTGTATGGCGTGTTTGATAGGCTCTTCTAGACTTCAATCCTAGAAAGCGCAAGATCGGATGCCAGACACGTTTATTCACCAGACGATAATCGAGAGGTCCACCATCACGATTGCAGAAAACAAACTCTGATTTACCATTATTTAAGCTTTTCTGTTGGAGAAAGGCTTGGTAAACGCGGTCATTCATCTGGATCGTGCGGTCAGAACCATAAGTTTTGGTTCCACCAAGCACACCATTCACTAACGCCTCTCTGATATGGATTTCACGACGCTGTAAGTCGATATTTTTCCATTGCAGACCATCGATTTCACTGGTACGCATACCCGTAAAAAAGCGAATGGTGTAATAGGGGCGGAAGTCTTCACGCACTGTGGTAAGAATTTTATGCACCTCTTCCAGAGAAAAAGGTGTGACTTCAATCTTGCTTTCCTTCAGATTGTTAATATTTTTATAAGGCGACTCAAACTCGTATCGTTCAGCCGCATCATTGAGTATCATACGTAAAGGCGTCATGATTTGATTGATCCTCGATGCTTTCAGACTTGTTTGATCTTTTCCGTGTGTCACTTTGGCGAGAGAGGCACGGAAGTTCAGCAAGTCTGACTTCTTGATTTTCGAGAGAACCTGATTACCAAAAGCAGGAATCAAATAGTTTTTGATCACAATTGAAACCTTTTGCTGATATGAGGTTCTCCATTCAACTTGTTTCTGCTTAAACCACAATTCAGTAAACTCTTTAAAAAGAGGAACTTTGGTCTGTACAGCAATTTGCTGACTTCTTTTTTCCTTAAACTCCTCAACACGGTTACTTTTTGGAAAGTACTTTTCGTATTCAAAAGTTCCCAAAGTAATTTCAGCTTCAAGCTGTTCGAGACGTTTTTTCAAAATGCGTCGGTTATAAGCATTGTCTTCAAGATTAGTTGTCTCTCTACAACGAATGCCCATGTAGCGAAAGTCGGCAATCAGTTTGCCACTTCGTTCCCGGATGGTAGCCATTAGTTAAACCTCCTAAGCCTTATTGCAAGGCATCCATGCTTAAACCGGTGAATTTAAGCATTTCAGTTTCAATGCGTTCCCAAACAAAAAGAATTTTTCGACCACCAAAAGGACGGATGTAGTGAACACCTTCAATAAAGACACTGTCCTTCAGTTGGTTGCGAATAGTACGAGCGTCGTACTGGATTTTTTCAGCCAGTTGCTGGGCTGTGAGATAGGTATATGACATAATAGAGCCTCATATTTTTTACTAGGTAACTAGGAAAAATTATTCCTAAGACATAAATTATCATATTTTTATGTTGTTGCAAGTACTTTTTATGATTTAAATAGGAAATTTTATGATTATTTCAAACTTGGCAGTTTTATTAGCAGAAAGGAAACTTAAGGTTGCTGATTTGGTGAGAAGTACTGGAATTAATAAATCTACTTTGCATAAACTTTATAATGATGAATCTGTACGGATTGATTTTGAAACCATTGATAAAATTTGTATTGCATTAGATGTGGAAGTGGGTGATTTATTGGTTTTTAAGAAAATTGATAATAATCAAAATGATAATAGCTAGTTTGGTCACAAATGGTCACATCAAAAAGTGAAATGGTCACAAATCCTTGATCGTTTGGTAAAAAATACTTTGTTTGGAAGACGACAGGGTGATTTTTTTCTTTCAAAAAAGCTCTGAAAGTGGTGATCGATTGAGGACATTTGAGGTCAATTTAGACCATTTTTATTGTCGTGGGCACGCCATGGTCACATCTTGGTCACAAAATACAAATTACATTAAGAATATTTTTTATTGAATCGAATAATAAAGGAAGAAGAGTTTTTAAAAAATATAATAAAATCAACAAGAAAAAAGCCCCCATCTTTCGATGAGGGCTTTTTGAATCTGGAGCGGGAAAGGAGACTCGAACTCCCGACCCCAACCTTGGCAAGGTTATGCTCTACCAACTGAGCTATTCCCGCTTATTGAGCAGTTTTTTCTAAAACTTACACTAAAAAATTTGAGCGGGAAAGGAGACTCGAACTCCCGACCCCAACCTTGGCAAGGTTATGCTCTACCAACTGAGCTATTCCCGCATGCCGTGTATAATACAGTATGCAAAAATAGGGTCAATAACTTTGTGAAAAAACTTGCATCAATTGCATAAAATAAAACCATTTTTGAGGATTGTGGCGGTTTTGTAAGCAAAAATAATATAGATCACCCTAATCTCTGCTTAAAACTACTGAATGATTTAGTTGGTTCAAGCTCAAGATTGAATCGGAACACGTTATACTAAACCCAGCGCTTTAGTGATTTGGGAGTATTATTTTGACTTTAGAACAACAACTGATTCAACGCCTTCAAGATTTATCACCAACACATTTAGAAGTGGTGAATGAATCATCTGGGCATGGTGGCTATTTTCCAGGTAAAGAATCACATTTTAAAGTGATTGTAGTGAGTGACCAATTTGAAGGATTACGTTTAGTGCAACGTCATCAAAAAATTTATGCTGCTGCGGGAGATTTGCTTGCGCCAAGTCGTATTCATGCTCTTGCAATCCATGCTTTTGTTCCCTCGGAATGGCAAGGACAAGCTACACCCAGTCCTGAATGTGCGCATGCACCCAAATCTGAATAAGGAATGTTGAACAATGGACATGCAGCTGACTGTTAAAATTATACATATGAGTGTTGTGACATTGCTGATAGGTGTTGTAATTGCTCGTGCTTTTACTCTGTTTGTCGGGGTTCAAGGCAATCAACCTAATCCAGTGGCACGGAAACTGTTGGTGGGACTCCAACATTTGTCGATGACCTTGATTGTACTGACCGGTATCACATCTTTAGTGATCAAGAACTTTGAAGTGCAACCGTGGTTCTATGCCAAAGTGGTTTTATTTTTGGTTTTGTTTTCATCTTTAATCAAAGCGTATAAAAAAGATGACAGTATTTTATTGGCACAACGTCGTGCAGGCTTAGCCATTGCTGTGGTGGCACTGATTGGGATTATTGGTCTAGTCATAATTAAGCCAAATTTCGGTTAATTGTTAGACATAATTGTTTTTGAAGCAAGGCGGGTAGGTTAAACTGCAAGCAATACATAAATATAAAGCATAGAGGGCTACAATGCGGACACGTGTGGTTTTTAATCAAAAAGGTGGGGTCGGCAAGTCAAGTATTGCCGTAAATCTAGCGGCAATCAGTGCACATCAAGGTTTTAAAACTTTGTTGATTGATCTCGATCCACAAGCCAATTCTAGTCAATATTTGTTGGGAGATGATGCGACTTACTCGGTGGATAAACCTGCGCTGGAGCCAAATGTTGAAAACTACTTTGAAGAAGTACTGGGTGCCACCCAAAGTAAAGGGCTTTTAGGCAATGCAATTGGTTCGATTTTAAAGAATCGTTCCAAAGGTTTGGAAAGCTATGTGCATCAATCGCCGTTTAAAAACTTGCATGTGATTCCTGCCAGTCCAACCTTGGGCGCACTGGCACATGCCTTGGAATCGAAACATAAAATTTATAAATTACGCGATGCCTTGCAACAGTTGGCTGGACAATACGACCGTGTTTATATTGATACGCCACCAGCGTTTAACTTCTTTACTTTATCTGCACTGATTGCTGCAGAGCGGGTACTGATTCCTTTTGACTGTGATGTTTTCTCGAAACGTGCCTTAAAAACATTGATTGAAAATGTCATCGAAACCCAAGACGATCATAATGACCACCTGGAAATTGAAGGCATTGTGGTCAATCAGTTCCAAGCTCAGGCAAAATTGCCACGTGAAGTGGTACAGCAACTCAAAGATGAAGGCTTGCCTGTTTTAGACAGTATGTTGCCACCGTCAATTTTAATGAAAGAGTCTCATCTTAAAAATCAGCCTCTCATTCATTTGGCTACTGATCATAAATTGACGCAAGCCTATCAATCATTGTTCAATGAAATTGAACAAAATAAGATTTGAGGTTTCCCATGAAAACAATGTATTTAAGCCTGTTACTGGGTAGTACTCTTTTATTGGGTGCGTGTGCGACCACCGTTAAACCGACTTATGTATCACCAACGCAGTATCAAGCGTTGAGCTGCCAACAATTGCAAAGTGAATATAACCGTATCCAGCAATATATCGACAGTGGTGTACAACCGCCCAAGCGTAGTGGTGTGGG
This sequence comes from Acinetobacter sp. ANC 4862, assembly GCF_004336635.1. Taxonomy (GTDB): domain Bacteria; phylum Pseudomonadota; class Gammaproteobacteria; order Pseudomonadales; family Moraxellaceae; genus Acinetobacter. The sequence continues at coordinate 7,957 of NZ_SJXH01000021.1, read as the reverse complement.
CGTCGGTGTTGGGATTGGTGGTGGTTGGGGCAGTCATGGTGGCTGGGGAATTGGTCCAAGCGTTTCAGTTAATATGGGACAATCTTCAAATACCAAAAAAACTGAATTAGCCCGTCTATTGGGTGAGCAGGAAGCTGTGGTTCAGGCGGCTCAATTCAAGAATTGCCCGATTATTGTTCGCAATAAAGCTCAATAATTCATCAATTTATCACGCTGTTGTCGGTCTGTGCTCGACAGCAGGGTGATAAAATCTTAGCAAAATGTTTCAGTGGAATTTTATGAATATCAAATGGTTGATATTTTTTAGGGCGAAATTTAAACGCATGAGGTTATGATTTCTTGACCGAAATACTTGTCACTTTTTGTGACTTTCGTATAAGGTGTGCCACTCTTTAGTGGTGATATCAGGTATTTATGATTGAGAGTTGGCTTTTTGTGTTGGCAGTGATTGCGGTTCTGATGATTCCGGGTCCAACTAACGCATTACTTGCAAGCTCTGCACATCAACAAGGCATTGCCAAAACCAGTTTATTTATTCCAGCAAAGCTGCTTGGATATTTTTATGCCATTAATTTATGGGCATTGCTAATTCATGTATGTAGTCCAGTCTGGCCGAAATTTATTCATATTGTGCATTTTTTGAGTGCCCTGTATATGGTTTGGATGGCCTTCCATTTATGGAAAACCTCAGATTTAGAAAAGCATAATCAACGTCATCCTTCTATCCGACCTCGACAACTGTTCTTTTCTACCTTCAAAAATCCGAAGGCCTTATTATTTGCCGCGGGCATTTTACCGATTGAAACCTGGAATAATCCGACCAATTTTGTTTTGGTGTTTGCGGCATTCAGTTTGGTGCTATTGCCTACGGCGGTGTTCTGGATGTCTTTTGGTCGTGCCATTTTGGCAGGTCAATCCAAGCAAATAAAAGCCGATCTTTTATATAAAGGATCGGCCATGTTACTGCTGCTGGGGATGTTGCCTGTCGTGATTCGTTTCTTTTAAATTTCACAGCTGTTGCAACACACCGGTTTAATGTGCTTTTTTCAGCTTTTGGCGAATAAAACCAATAATGCCGGGCAGTACACTAATAATAATGATGCCAAAAATCAGATGGGTGAAATTGTCTTTGACAATGGGCATGTTGCCAAATAAATAACCCAACGTAATAAATGAACCGATCCACAAGAATCCACCAATTGCATTAAAGCTGAGGAAAAATTTGTAGTTCATGCTGCCTGCACCGGCAACAAAGGGAGCGAAAGTACGAGCAAAAGGCACAAAACGTGCAAAAATAATGGTTTTACCACCATGTTTTTCAAAGAATTTTTGCGTGTAATTTAAATGCTGTTTGTTAATAAAACGTGATTCCGTTTCAAAAACACGTGGCCCGATAAATTTACCAATATGATAATTCAGGGTGTCGCCCAATACTGCAGCAGTAAACAAGAGGATCATTAGAATAAAAGGATCCATTGCACCTGTTGAAGCGGCTAATGCCCCTGCAGCAAATAATAAGCTATCGCCCGGTAGAAACGGCATAACCACCAGACCCGTTTCCACAAAAATAATTAAGAAAAGAATGGCATAAATCCACACGCCATAATTGGTGATAAATTCGAGCAGATGCTCATCAACATGTAAGATAAAATCAAGCAGTTCCATGGGGCTACAGGCAGCAAAAATATGCTGAAATCCTAGCAGTCTGAGTCATGAAAGTCAGTACCAGAAAAGAAATTAATTGCGTTTTAATCCTTCATGTTTTGGCAATAATTTATTTTACAAATTATTTTTTGGATCCTTGTAAAAATAGACTTAGGATGAATAGGTCATTAAAACAAAAATCAAGAGCTGACCCCATGTTCAATCCGAATATAACTATAAAAAATCTGGTTCAAGGTCCACAAACCAATGCCTTGGTGAGTCTGGTGGCACGTGTGCTGATAGCTTATATTTTTCTGATGTCTGGCTGGATGAAAATAAATGCTTATAGTGCCACCGCCGGTTATATGGAATCGAAAGGTGTACCGGGTGAATTGCTCCCTTTAAGCATCTTGATTGTGGCTGGTGGTGGTTTGGCATTGTTCTTTGGTTTTCAAGCACGCTTGGCCGCCTTAGGTTTGGCGATTTTCACCTTTATTTGCGGCTTTATTTTTCATGGCACTGGCACTCCAGATGATACGATTCACTTGATGAAAAATATCGCCATGACGGGTGGACTATTATTCCTGATGTTGCATGGCGCAGGAAATTTCAGCGTGGATTATTTGATTGAGAAAGCATGATCGGAGCTAAAAAATGAGATAACTTTGGCCCGGTCATTTCATTTTTGTAATTACATAAAACCTATGCACAGTACATAAAATCTGCGTACAAATTGCCTGAATTTTGCTTCAATAAAGATTGATGAAGCTAGTTAGTGGAGTCAATCATGAAAAAAATGTTATTGGCACTGTTTGTTACGGGTTCAATGCTTTCTACAGCATCTGCATGGGCAGGTAAAAGTGATCAGGTCATCATGACTGAAGCTGCTCAAAACATGGTGACTGTTGCAGAAGCAAAAAAACTCCCTGATGAAACTGCGGTCACGCTCTCCGGTACAATTGTTAGAAAAACACATAAGGATCACTATGAACTGAAAGATAGCTCGGGCAAAATTGGTATGGAAGTGGATGCTGATTTATGGAGACCGATGGGCTTGAAAGCAGGTGATAACGTTAAGGTGATTGGTGAAGTGGATACCCATACGGGTCAACCGACGACGATAGATGTGGTTCGAATTGGAAGAATGGAAACTCAATCTGATAAATGGATTTGGTATAATCAGCCGTGATGAGGAAGATGATTTCTAAACACCAATAGGCTTGAAAGTAGTTGATAAAGTTAAAGCAATTGGTGAAGTCTGCACTCATCGTAATCAACCAATGGATATAGATGTGATTAAAATAGAAAAAATTGCTACATAAAAAAGCACTCGAAAGGGTGCTTTTTTATGATCAAAATATAATGCAATCAATTGAATACAGGCCTTGTGCGAATAGTGTGCTTAATGCGACGAAAAATGATAGAATGCAGCGCTTATTTCGTTTGCCTTACATAGTTGTTTGTCATGACTACCAATACTCAAATCACTGAAGACCGCATCCTGATCTTGGACTTCGGTTCTCAATACAGTCAGCTTATTGCACGTCGTGTACGTGAAGCTGGTGTATATTCTGAAATGTATGCCTATGACATGTCTGAAGAAGACATTCGCGCATTTAATCCAAACGGTATCATCTTGTCTGGTGGTCCTGAAAGTGTTCATGAAGAAGGTAGTCCACGCGCACCTGAAGTTGTATTTAACTTGGGTGTACCTGTATTAGGTATTTGCTATGGCTTACAAACCATGTCTGAACAACTTGGCGGAAAAGTAGAGCCAGGTACAGTGCATGAATTTGGTTATGCTGCGGTTGATGTTTTAATCCGTGACCAACTTCTTGGTGATTTAGACGATGGCGAAAACAAACTGAATGTTTGGATGAGCCATGGTGATAAAGTGAGTGCGATTCCAGAAGGTTTTTCTGTGACTGCCAGCACACCAAGCTGTCCATTTGCAGCGGTAAGCGATGAAAAACGTCGTTTCTATGGTGTACAGTTCCATCCAGAAGTAACACATACTGCAAAAGGTGCAGAGTTATTATCTAACTTTGTCCACAGCATTTGCGGATGTCGTAATCTTTGGAACTCTGAAAATATTATCGACCTACGTGTTGAACAATTACGCGAACAAATTGGCGATCAAAAAGTATTGCTGGGTCTTTCAGGTGGCGTAGATTCATCTGTGGTAGCTGCACTTTTACACCGTGCGATTGGCGATCAATTGACTTGCGTATTCGTAGACAACGGTTTGCTTCGTTTAAACGAAGGCGAGCAAGTGATGGACATGTTTGCGAAAAACATGGGTATCCGTGTGATTCGTGCCGATGCTGAAGAACGTTTCTTGACTGCACTTGCAGGTGAAGTTGATCCTGAGAAAAAACGTAAAATCATCGGTCGTGAATTCATTGAAGTGTTCGCTGAAGAAGCGCGTAAGCTGGATGGCGTAAACTTCCTTGCTCAAGGGACAATTTACCCAGACGTGATCGAATCTGCGGCGACTAAAAATGGTAAAGCACACGTGATTAAATCACACCATAATGTGGGTGGTTTGCCAGAAGATTTAGCATTTGAGTTGGTTGAGCCAATTCGTGACCTGTTTAAAGACGAAGTACGTCGTTTAGGTACAACTTTAGGTTTGCCGCACGAAATGCTTTATCGTCATCCATTCCCTGGTCCAGGTTTGGGCGTGCGTATTTTGGGCGAAGTGAAAAAAGAATATGCTGATATCCTTCGTTTAGCTGATGACATTTTCATGCAAGAACTTCGTGCCAGCGGTTGGTATGACAAAACTGCTCAAGCATTCGCTGTATTCCAACCGGTTAAATCGGTTGGTGTAGTCGGCGATGGTCGTCGTTATGCATGGGTGATTGCACTTCGTGCAGTTGAAACGGTTGACTTCATGACAGCACGTTTTGCTCATCTTCCATATGAGTTGGTTGATAAAATTTCGACTCGCATCATGAACGAAATTAAAGATGTTTCACGTGTAGTTTATGACGTGTCATCTAAGCCACCAGCGACTATCGAGTGGGAGTAATTTAGGGCTTTCAGGAAGCATTGCTTCCTGCCTAAATTACGGTAAGGGCTGTGCCCGCGCCAGTTAAGAAAATTATTGAAAAAAGGACGCTTTGGCGTCCTTTTTTATTTACGCAAAAAAATTAAGGCTTAAAAGGCTGAAAACCTCGAGTTTGATTACGTCCATTCTTTTTGGCTTGGTACAGCGCTTCATCAGCACGTTTAATGACACTATTTAAATCTGGGTTTTGAACACTAAATTCAGCTATGCCAATAGAAATGGTGTATTGAAGCGTGGTGCCGTCATCAATCTTTAAATGACTATTTGCAATGGCTTTGCGTAAACGTTCAGCAATTTGCTGGGTTTGTTCCAAATGGCTCGTGGTAACAGCATGATAAATTCTTCACCACCAAAACGCGCTAACACGTCATTCGCACGTAAAATATTGCTGCTGGTTTCAGCGATCTGTTGTAACACCAGATCGCCAATATCATGTCCATAGCAGTCATTAATTTTTTTGAATTCATCTATATCGAACATTAATAAACAAATAGGATGAGCAAATTTTTGAGCCGATTGGATTTCTTGTTCGGCTAGCTGCGTAAATTGACGACGGTTATGCAGCCCAGTTAGTGCATCTGGATGTGCGATGATATTAAGCGCCTGGCAATTAATTTCATCTAATTTACTATGTAAAAATGTAAGCGTCCGCTGAACCCCACTTTTCTTATTTTCTCAATATCCCGATAGTGTCCATTATTTATTAAATGGACATTATGTTTATGGCCTTAGACACTTTTATAGACACTGAACAAACGACAGAAAGAACCCGCAGAATCTTCGCAACTGATTTTAAACAGCACCTGGTCGAGCTTTGCCTGCAGCCAGACACATCGGTGGCCAAGGTGGCAATGCAACATCAGGTCAATGCCAATCTGCTACATAAATGGATTCGCCAGTCCAGATCAATGGTCCCGGCACTAAAAAGCCCACCCAGTCCACAGACCGACTTTCTTCCCGTCATTCTTCACCCGACTCCAGTCAGACAAGAAGCACCTCTGCCACCTGACGCAACTAAACAAGAAACACCTCCACCACCTGTGCCGGAGAAGAAAGCTACCGCCCATATCAGGATTCCACTGCATGAGGAACAAGGTTCCGTAAGGGATCAGATGATCGAAATCGAATGGCCGGTGGAGTCTGCAACTGAATTACTGTTGCTGATCCAGGGTTTGACTCAATGATCCGCATCGATGAAATCTGGCTTGCTACCCAACCCATGGACATGCGTGCAGGGATGGATACTGTCATGGCTCAGGTGGTGAGAGCCTTTGGCTACATCAAACCGCATTGCGCTTACCTGTTCTGTAATAAACGTGGCCATCGCATGAAAGTGATGGTGCATGATGGACTGGGCATCTGGCTCTGTGCCCGGCGTTTGGAACAGGGAAAATTTCACTGGGCTCAAGTTCACCAAGGTGAAACCGTGGCCCTCAGCCCGGAACAGTTACAGGCATTAATCCAGGGTTTGCCCTGGCAGAGAATTGGATTGCAGCAAGTGGTGACTATGCTCTAAACCAAGCTCGGCCATTCTGCCATCCTCCAAACGTTCTATTTCATTCTCTTCATGACCTCAGGCATACTGCGGTCATGAATACGCTGCCTGACTTAAGCCAACTGACCCATGAACAACTGCTGGAATTCACCAGACAGTTGGCGATGCAGCATCAGTCTCTAGCACAATCAAACCAGCAATTAGATGCCAAAGTTCAGCAACTTGAAGTATCCAATCAGCAATTAGATTCTAAAGTTAAATCTCTCTCTATTCTCAATCAAAAATACGAGCATGAACTTGCGCAGTTTAAACGGCATAAGTTCGCCCAGAAGAATGAACACTTAACTGCCAAACAAATCCATCTGTGGGATGAAGCGGTCGAAGAAGATATTGCCGCTGTTGATCTGGAATTAGAACGATTAAATGCAGGTAAAACTGATGCATCCGCGCAGAAAGCCACAGCAAACAAACCTAAACGTCGACCACTGCCAGATCACCTGCCAACCCTCCGTATTGAGCACGAACCTGCCTCAACTCAATGCAGCTGTGGCTGTACATTGCGTCGTATCGGCGAAGATATCAGTGAAAAACTGAATTTCAGGCCGGCACAGTTCTATAAGGAACAACATATCCGTGGTAAATGGGTCTGTGATCAGTGTGACATCCTGACTCAACAAGCGATGCCTGCCCATGTCATTGATAAAGGCATTGCCAGTGCAGAATTGCTGAGTCATGTGCTGGTGTCGAAATATGCTGATCATTTACCCTTGTACCGTCAGCGCCAGATTTTTCTACGTGCGGGAATTGATTTATCCAGATCCACTCTGTCAGATTGGGTTGGTCGCTGTGGGGTTGAACTTGAACCCCTGGCAGATGCCTTAAAACATGTAGTGTTGCAACAACAGGTGATGCATGCGGATGAAACGCCAGTCACGGTGATGCAGATCGGTGAGAAAAAGCCGAAAAAGGGTTATGTCTGGGCCTATGCCACCACACAGAATAATCCAGTTCAGGCGGTGATCTATGACTTTCAGGATAGCCGTTCTGGCCAGCATGCTGAAGCCTTCCTGAAAGGCTGGCAGGGTTATCTGGTCTGTGATGATTACAGTGGTTATAAAGCACGCTTTAAATCTGGTCAGATCATTGAAGTGGGCTGCATGGCACATGCACGTCGTAAATTTCATGAACTGCATGTGACCGGGAAAAGTCAGATCGCTGAACAGGCATTAGTGCTGATTCAGAAATTATATGCGATAGAAGCAGAATTAAGAAAAAAGACGGATGGTACAGCGGAAGACCGCTGCGAATACCGACAACAGCATAGTCAACCGGTCATGCAACAACTATATGAATGGCTCAACCAACATCAGCTGACGGTGCCATCGAGTTCTCCAACCGCCCGGGCGATCAACTACAGCCTAAAACGCTGGCAGGCACTCTGCCGCTATCTGGATGATGGTAATTTACCTATAGACAACAACTGGATCGAAGTGCGACACGAAGTCGCTTAATGAAGTTGTTCCCCCTGCGGGAACCACCCGTGTCACCGGGTGAATCTAGAAGGCTGAATAAAGAGCGCCTTCGACAATGTAACGAGGCACCGCAAGGTGCGGGGTATCAATCGTGAGAGGCGTACCCTTCTGGCAGCCATAGCCGGACAAGGGCTAGATAATCGGTATGGTGAACACATGTGAATCTGCGTAACGATCGTTAAGTTGAACGAGCGGAAATGGCTGATACGCTCG
>NZ_SJXH01000020.1 GCF_004336635.1 Acinetobacter sp. ANC 4862 | reverse complement strand
TCAAACCTTCAAACCTTCAAACCTTCAAACCTTCAAACCTTCAAACCTTCAAACCTTCAAACCTTCAAACCTTCAAACCTTCAAACCTTCAAATCTTCAAATCTTCAAATCTTCAAATCTTCAAATCTCGATCTAAATCTGCGTATACTATTTTAAAAATATGAAAACTTCGATGATGAAAGATCAGTCTGAACTTGCGCAAAATATTATTGAAGTTTATAAAAAACATGCACGTGCATGGACAGAATTGCGTGGTCAATTTCTTTATGAAAAAGCATGGTTGGATCATTTTCTTTCGCTCATTCCAGAACATTCAACAATCCTTGATTTAGGCTGTGGTTCAGCGAAACTCATTGCAGCCTATTTAATTGCCCAAGGTCATTCCGTGGTGGGTGTTGATAGTTCTGAGGTCATGATTGAAATGGCACAACAAAACTTTCCTGAACAGCGCTGGATTCAGGCAGACATGCGTCAGATAGATTTAGGACAAAATTTCCAAGGCATTTTAGCTTGGGATAGTTTTTTTCATCTGACTCAAGATGATCAGCGAGCGATGTTTTCAATATTTCAGCAGCATACCAAGCCGGGAGCTGCATTGATGTTTACCAGTGGTCCAAGTCATGGAGAAGCCATTGGAGATCTGTTTGGTGAGGCTTTATATCACAGCAGTTTATCGCAAGATGAATATCGACAATTATTAAAAGATTATGGTTTTGAAGTGGTGAAGATGGTCGCGGAAGATCAGGACTGTGCAGGACATACCGTATGGTTGGCAAAGAAAATTGATGAAAAATTCTAAATAAAAATGTGGAACAATAATTAAATAAAGAGCAGTTGGCATGATTAGAATATTATTATTAGGCTACATAACTTTTGGCTTGTTATATTTATTTGTTAAGTTTTGGCCGATTTATTTAGATAAGCCTTTTGATAAAGCACTCCATATATACTGGAATCTAAAGATATTAGATCAACCGTTGAAAGTAAGCTCAATATTTCCTTATAGTGACACCGTTTGTATATTAGGGTCTTATCAAAGTCTCACTGACCCGAAATATCATAAATATTTTTCGAAAAAAATACTCAACGATAACCAAAAGTATTTGGAAAAAACACCCTCCTATCCCGATCAGAGTCTTTACCTAGTAGGCTTTAGAAACAATAAAATTCAGCAAATTTTTAGGTCAAGTTTTTTTGACGCTAACAGTAAAATTCCCTGTATAAAATCTGATGGAAATATTTCTCTCGTTAAAACGAATGATCCAACTATAAGAAAGATAAGAGTCGCCTTAACCGATTAATTTCAGCTAAATCATCCGCTATTTAAAATAATGGTTGTTATATGGAATCCACATAAAAAAACCACCCAATTTTTCAATCAGGTGGCATGGAGAACTTGGTTTTAAGGATTATTGAACTTCTTGCTGTTCCGCTTGAATCGCAGTCAAAGCAATCGTGAACACGATGTCATCTACCAATGCACCACGTGACAAGTCATTCACCGGTTTATTTAGACCTTGCAACATTGGTCCCACACTCACCACATTCGCAGCACGTTGTACGGCTTTGTAGGTGGTGTTACCGGTATTTAAGTCAGGGAAAATAAACACATTGGCACGACCGGCAACAGGTGAGCCAGGTGCTTTGGATTGACCTACGCTTTCAACCGATGCGGCATCATATTGCAATGGACCATCAATCAACAAATCAGGGCGACGCTCTTTAGCAATGCGTGTTGCTTCAGCCACTTTCTCTACATCTGCACCCGTACCAGAAGTACCAGTGGAGTAAGAAATCATGGCAATACGTGGGTCAATACCAAAGGCTTTGGCTGAATCGGCAGATTGAATTGCGATTTCAGCCAGCTGTTCAGCATCCGGATCCGGATTGATTGCACAGTCACCGTAAACGTAGACTTCATCTGGCAACAACATAAAGAACACAGAGGATACCAGTGAGTAATCAGGTGCAGTCTTAATCAGCTGGAATGCAGGACGAACTGTATTCGCAGTGGTGTGTACTGCGCCAGAGACCAGTCCATCAACTTGATCGAGAGCAAGCATCATGGTACCGAGTACAACGGTATCTTGCAGTTGTTCACGTGCCTGTAATTCGTTGATTTTACCTTTGCGCAATGCCACCATCTTTTCAACGTAATTGATACGAATCAGATCCGGATCAATAATTTCAAGATCATGCGGCAATTCGATATTACGTGCTTTGGCAACCTCAATCACAACTTCAGGTTTCGCCAATAAAACACAGTGCGCGATACCACGCGCTTGACAAATTGCAGCCGCTTGAATGGTACGTGGTTCATCACCTTCAGGCAGGACAATACGTTTTTTCGCCGCAATTGATTTTTGAACCAATTCGTGGCGGAAAGCAGAAGGGGATAAACGTGGTTTGTATGAACCATTCAGGATTTGTACCAGCCAATCCAGATTAATGTGACTGGATACGAAACGCGTCACTTGTTCTGCACGTTCAGTATCATCGACTGGAATTTCATTACTTAAATTTGACAAACTTTGAGCAGTTTCAAAGGTGCTTAATGAAGTATGCAGAATCGGTAGGCCATTTTTAATTGCAGCTTGGCAGAACTCTAGAACAGTTGCATTCGGTTCATGGCGTTCTGTCAATACCAATCCTGCTAGGGGAATACCATTGCAACTTGCCAAACTACTTGCCAATAAAACATCAATACGGTCAGATGCGCTAATGATCAGTTCACCGGCCACAAATTTATTCAGTTCATGTTCAATATTTGAAGCAATTAAACTGCTGTGTAATACACGACGCTGTGATGCTTCACCCTTATTAATCCATTCTGCTGAAATATGAGCGGCTAGATCAGAGATGCGCGGAACACTCAGAGTGTTACTAAACGGCACTAAACCAACCACTGGAAGATGTTCAGAACCAATATGCGCATGGGTTTTTTGAATCTCCGCAACAAATTTATTGGTGTCGCTAATTAAGCGGATACTTGGATCAAGCGTGACAGGAATTTGTGCAGAATCTTCTGGCAAACCTTTGGTGCGCATAAAGAGCACACCGGCAGTGCGGTCATTCGCAGCACCGCCTAAATGGCGTAATTGCGTATCCACTTTGTCCGCAGTCGCGACAGGGTGATTCACATCTGCATTGCTCACCACAATAACTTGGGCATCCAAGGCTTTGGCTAAAGTTGCATTAAATTCTGCTGCAAAAGCATCGCGATTGGTCGGGACTAAGCCCATCACAATAATGACATCATGCTGTTTTGCAATTTGGCGATGCAGGCGTACAGCCTCTTCAAGTAACTCATCACTTTCACCCAGACTCAGTCGCTGGATGAGACTTTCATAAGCAATCGGTTCAACCGTTTCGCTATTCGATAAATGACGATACAGCGCTGTTGTACCATCTATTTGTTGATTTTTTTCTTGTGAAAAAGGTTTAAGAAAACCGGCTTTCACACCTTGGCATTCCAAAGCGTAAACTAGGCCTAGACTGGCTGAAGTTAATCCTACGCCTTCCCCGGTTGGAACTAATAAAATTGTTTTCATAGCTTGATTCTAAATAAAAAGGATTCAATGATGAGCATCATAAAATGTGCGATGGCTTAAGCCATCGCAACATCAGCTTCAAACTTTTTTGCAGCGAATTGACTCACCTCATTCACAACATGCTCAGTTTCTTGCGCGATGCGACCTTCTTCATCAGTAGGAACAACCCAGATTTGCGGACCTGTACCTGCATCGATACGGCCTTCCGTTCCGCGTTTCAAGTTGTCGTTTTGTTCTTTGCTTAAGTTGAAACCGAAATGAGGTAAGTAAGCCATGGTTTTTTCGCGGATATAAGCCGAGTTTTCGCCAATACCACCGGTAAAGAACAGACCATCAAGACGTGGCAAGCCACAGCTTAAAGCAGCCAGAGATTTAGCCAGACGGTAGCAGAATACTTCAATAGCAATCGTGGCATCTTCATTGCCTTGTTGTGATGCTTCAATCAGGGTACGCATGTCATTTGAAAGATTGTCTGATAAACCGAGCAAACCACTTTCTTTGTTAAGCATCTTGTCAATTTTGTAGAGATCCCAGCCAAGGTTAGCAGCCAGGAAGCTGTGTAAACTTGGATCGACATCACCGCTACGGGTGCCCATAACAATGCCTTCAAGTGGAGTTAGACCCATAGAGGTATCCACACTTTGACCATTCCAGATTGCGCAAGTCGAGCTACCGTTACCTAAATGTGCTGTTAACCAGCCACCTTGTTTAAAGCTGCCTGCCAGTTCTGAACCGCGTTCAGATACATAGGCGTGACTGGTTCCGTGGAAACCGTAACGGCGGACATTGTGTTCGGTATATAAGAATTTTGGTAATGCATAACGGAAAGCATGTTCCGGCATAGTTTGGTGGAACGCCGTATCAAATACCGCCACTTGTGGTAGGTCTGGGAAAAGACGTTTGGTGGCTTCAATACCCACTAAATGTGCAGGGTTGTGCAGCGGTGCAAGTGGTGTTGCTGCACGGATTTTTTCAATAATATCATCAGTCAATAATTCTGCTTTGGTGAGCGTGCCACCATGTACAATACGATGACCAATTGCGTCAGGTTTATAATTAGCTAAACGCTCTAAACCTACTTCTAACGCTTCTTTATGATCAGCATTCGGAATACGGATATCAACAGGTTCATTGCCTACAGTCACACCTTTAATCCGCGCTTCAGGCGTACCCAAGTTTTCAGCCAAACCATGGATGCGGAATTCTTGATCTTCAAGCAATAATGCAAATTTAATCGATGAAGAGCCGCAATTGATGACGAGTACTGATTTAGGCATGACGTATTCCTTAACTAAAAATTATCGTACTTGAATTGTTGTATTACCCCTGATCGTTGATATTCATTTTGCTAGGCATCATCCGATCTGTTTAATAGTTGTACCATGTTGGTTTTTATAGCCACAAGCTAGACTTTAGGAGATTAGACTTAAGCACTATCGACCAGTAGGATAATAATAATTAAAATTTATCAGCTGATAGATTTCATTTATTAATAAAATAGTACTTAATTGTAAAGCATGTCTTTGTATGAATTTTAAACATAGCATGGATGATCAATTTTGAGCAGAATATAAGTGTAGTTTTAATGCTTAGTTTTGATACTTTATTTCTGACCAGCGTACGATCACATAAGCAATCAGTGCAACCATAAAAAACACCAGCATCATCCAGGCCAAGCCTTGCAAGGTTTCAATAATCGTCCGATAAATTTCCAGTACCCAGCGTTCCTGTGTCAGCTCGATGACAATTTTTTTGTCATTCTCGGTGTAGGTCAGGGGGGTGATGTATTTTTCCATATCGTAAATACGAATCCCGGAAGATGTACCCACGACCATGCCGGCAAATTTGGTGTATTTCGCCCAGGCTTCATGAATCGGATCGTTAATAATTCGAGCCAGAATTTGATTAATAGAATGGGAAAAAATTTTCATTACGGTAAAGGAAACCAGTAATGCCAATACAAAGGTGCAGATCATTAAATAATAAAACATTGCATTTTCCCTTTTATGGTTATTTTTATCATCTTATGAAATTTAGCTTAGAGATATTGTAGTGGCTATGTTCAGCCTCATTTTTGAAGCTGAACACGGAATGCTTTTATTAATTGCAGGATTTATTGGCGAATTTGACCATCACCAAACACGATCCATTTTTGCGACGTCAGACCTTCAAGACCTACAGGACCACGAGCATGAATCTTGTCAGTAGAAATGCCAATTTCTGCACCCAAACCATATTCAAAACCATCTGCAAAACGGGTAGATGCATTGATCATCACTGAGCTTGAATCTACACGGGCCAAGAACTGGCGAGCAAGACTATAGTTTTCAGTAATGATGGCATCGGTATGATGTGAACCATATTTGTTGATATGATCAATCGCCTCATCAATCCCACTGACCACTTTAACCGCCAAAATTGGACCTAAATATTCGGTGTACCAATCTTCTTCGCTGGCAGGTTTCACAGTTGAACCTAGAATGCGCTGTGTTTCACGGCAGCCACGCAGTTCAACCTGTTTCTCTGCATACAATTCAGCAATGTTAGGCAAGAATTCTTCAGCGACTTTTTCATCCACCAACAGGGTTTCCATGGCATTACATACGCCATAACGATGCGTCTTGGCATTCAGCGCAATCGGTAAAGCTTTTTGTAAATCGGCTTGTGCTTCAACAAAGACATGACAGTTGCCATCCAGGTGTTTAATCACTGGAATACGCGCTTCATTGCTCACACGTTCAATCAGCCCTTTGCCTCCACGTGGAACAATCACATCCACATATTCAGACATGGTAATCAGATGACCGACCGCTGCACGATCAGGCGTGTTAATTACTTGTACTGAAGTTTCAGGTAAACCTGAAGCTTTTAAACCATGTTGAATCGCTTCAGCAATGGCTTTATTCGATTCCAGTGCTTCAGAACCACCACGCAAAATAATGGCATTTCCAGACTTTAACGCAAGAGAGGCAGCTTCAAGAGTCACATTCGGACGTGATTCATAAATCATGCCGACGACACCTAAAGGTACCCGCATTTTACCGAGCTGAATTCCGGAAGGGCGGAAGGCTAAATCGGTGATTTCCCCAATTGGGTCAATCAGGCTCATCACATCTTTTAAACCATGCAGCATGCCTTTAAAGCGTGTGGGGGTAAGTTCTAAGCGATCAAGTAATGCACTGTCCAAATTGCTGTTACGACCTTTGATCATATCAATTTGGTTCGCAGCTAAAATAGCAGCTTCACTGTCTTCTAAAGCAGTGTAAATTGCAGATAAAGCATTGTTTTTTGTTTGGGTAGAAGCGCTTGCTAACACGCGAGAAGCTTGGCGTGCTTGTTGTCCTACCGTTTGCATATATTGTTCAATTGAATCTTGCATAGCGGTTGATCACTTAGAAATTACACCTTCGATAGTAACAGTCTGGAACAAGACAATGAAGCATCTATCTGGAAAATTTTTTTGAAACTTTTCAAGCGATTCATATTTTTAAATTGTTTTATTTGTAAATTTAGATAAGTGGTCATGGAATAAGTTGCGTGTCAAATCATCCTCTGTATAGAATAAAAAATAATGACATTGATGTCTGATAATTAAAGCAAATGAATGGATGCAGTGTAGCGCAGAAATTCTATATTTATTTTCTTGCAAAATAACAATAAGGCAAGAATGGAGGAAGGGATATGAATTCCATGATCCAAATGGACTCGGAAGTACAAGAATCAAACACGAGTTTTGGCTTTTTTGATCTTTACCATAGAAACAGTTTTAAAGAGCCTGCACGTACCACGTGGATCAATGGCTGGAAAATTGAATATATGGCGATTACTCAACCTGAAAGGATTCACAATACTCCAATCGTCATTATTGGCGGGGCATTTCAAAATTTCAACTCTTATAAATATTGTGTAGAACAGTTGCTTAGTGCAGGTCCAATCATCCTTATTGATTTACCGTCTATGGGTGCGAATCAACAAATTACCAATCGTGATACCGGCGTTTCTGCAGGAACTTTGGAATTACCGGATTTGGCACGCATGCTCGGTGAATGGCTGGATATAGAAAATTTGTCCAAAGTTTCAGTCATGGGGATGTCGCTAGGTTCCGTGGTCGCTTCAGGCTTGGCACATCAACGCCCTGAATTGATTGATCGCATGATTCTGATGGGCGTGATGCAAAAAACTCGTAAAAGCTGGCGCATGTTGCTGGAAGAGTCCTTGCATTTAATGAAAGAACAACGCATGGACGAGTTCGGTCAAGCGGTGATTCTATATTTGGTCAATCATGCCAAAATTGATCAAACCAAAATGTCACCCACTGCAAAACGTTTGTTTTTTAAACAGATGGCTGAATTTACTGCAACCGAGCAAGATCGCTATGAAATTAACTGTAGCCGTTTACTGCGTTTAACCGATGTGCCAATTCCTGAATGTAAAGTACTGGTCGCATGTGGGCAATATGACAGTTTTACCTTGCCACATGAAAATGCTAATTTTGCCTTGCAATGTCCAGATATGGAATTTGCCATGATCGCCAATGCAGATCATGTACCGCAATTACAGCGCCGTAAGGAAACCATGAATTTGTTTGCAACTTTCTTGCAAGGTCAGTCGATCCACACAGTGGAAGGAGTTATCCCGATGACACGTGCACAGTTACTGACTTTGGAGCGTCGCGGTGAAGAACGTATTGCGGTACAAAGCCCAATGACTGTATTGACCCATCGTTATTCAGAGTTGCAACTGCCAACCCACATTATTGATCTTAACTTCTTTGGGGTTTTACTTGAGTTTGCTGAAGGTCTAACTGCAAAAGTTGAGCAATATCCACGTGATTTGGCTTTGCATCTGGAAGATGAGGAAGGTCAATTCAAGATTGAATGTCTGATTTTTGCCATAGACTCAACACAAATCCGTGCCTTATTTAAACATGGCAGTTTTGAGGTGGCAGAACGCTTATTACGTTATGTACAACGACAAAAAGAAGCAATGTTGGTACTGGAATCAGTCAGTTAAACGCCTTTTTGCAAAGATGAAACAGCGTTAAATACGCTGTTTTTTTATGTTCGCATGGATCATCCAGACCAAATCCCCTAGGTGTTCATCGCTAGGTGATTCATTCGTCGACTGCTCTTGAAAATACTGTTGGGGTTGAACAACGCTGATATTTTCAAAACCTGCTTGCTGGAAAAATTCTTGCGCTTGCTGAGGATGAGTAAAATGAAAGCTAAATGCACTCTTGGACATCCATTTGAGTAGTTTGCTGCTGGCCCAAATAAAATTGGCCAATTTGTTTTTGACCGGTTCCGGATAAATATCGGTCAGGTAATGCAGTTCTTTAAAATTTTGCCCGTAGTGTGTAATCGCTTGCAGCAATTGCAATAGCATGTCTTTATTAAAGTAGTTTATTAAACCTTCACTAATCACCACCAATGGGCGAGTTGGGTCAAATACCTGAAAAGCCTGCTCAAAATCTGCAGTGAATAAATCCACCGATAAAACTTCCGGACTATTGGCATCAATCTGTTTTAGAGCTTGGGTTTTGACTTTTGCCATACCCGGTAAATCAAGTTCACGATAATCGATATTGGGGTATTTTTGTCGAAAGTTCCAACCGCGTGGCGATAGACCACTCGCGATTTCAAGCACCTGTAAATCCGGGTGTTGCTCAATCAGTTGGCTGAGATGCTGATCAATCATGCAGTGACGTTGTTTTAGCGTGGTACGCATACTGCCACCGACAAATTTTTCCGCCCAACTTTCTAAAGGGTGAACCAGTTTGGCGAGCATTTTGCCTTTAGAGGTTGCAAAAACGGGGTGTGAAATTCCCATGGTGTACCAAATATACCCGGTGTAATGTGCAGTAAATGAAATGTGTCGATGTTCTGAAAGCTGTTGTGTCATGTCATCCTGACCTGTATGTTTTTGTAGTTTTAAATGTATAAGTGAGTGTTTGATAGGCTTCTTATAGGACTGATTCGTATCTTTTAAAAGTGAATATCAGCAGATATAGGCAAGAAGTCTCTGACTTTATTTTTAATGATCATAAAGAAAAAGGAACACCTTGTCGTGTTCCTTTTGTCGCATTAATTCAATGAATTTTTAAAGTTTTCGATCGTATTGCGGACTTTTTTCCATTCAGTACCCAAGTCCAGTGTTTCGCCAACCGTAAGTTCAGGAATTTTACCGCGCATACGTTCTAGACGTTCTTGATTCGGTAAAGGCAAGTCACCAATCCCTTCTAAAGCAAGACAAGCCGCTGAACGGTCATTACAGACCAAGCCCATGTCACAACCGGCCTTGAGAGCAGCTTGAATGCGGGCATCTGCACCACCTGCAACACAAGCCGCTTGCATAGTTAGGTCATCTGAAAAAAGCACACCATCAAAGTTCAACTCTTGACGTAAAATATGCTGAATCCAATGTGGAGAGAAACCGGCAGGGTTGGGATCGACCTGATCGTAAATCACATGCGCGGGCATGAGTGCGTCCAGTTGTGGCATCAGCTGAATAAAGGTCTGCATATCTTTATTGTAGATTTCGTCATAAGAGCGTGAATCTACAGGTGCTGCCACATGTGAATCCGCTTTGACTGAACCATGACCCGGGAAATGTTTGCCGGTATTGGCCATACCTGCACGTTTCATGCCTTTCATAAAAGCACTGGCAAGCGGGACAATATCTTGAATATTTTTGGCAAATCCACGATCGCCAATCACATCGCTGACATCGTTTAAGTCCAATACCGGGGCAAAACTAAAGTCGATACCAACAGCGAGGACTTCAGTGGCCATCAGCCAACCACATTGTTCCGCTAAATCAACCGCCTGTTCAGGTTCGGTTAGATAGAGTTCACCCAAACGACCCATGGCAGGAAGCAAGGTAAAGCCCTGTCTTAAACGCTGTACGCGACCGCCTTCCTGGTCCACGGCAATTAAAATATCGGGTCTGATACGACGCATATGATCGGTTAAGGTACGAACTTGTTGTGGTGATTCTATATTTCGCGCAAATAAAATCATGCCACCTACTTGCGGTGTTCGTAATAGTTCAATATCTTCATGAGTAAGTTCTGTGCCAGCGATGTCTAGCATCAATGCGCCAATCATATCGGTGTCCGTGTTGGAATTTTATAAAGAAAAAACAATACCCGAATTCTGCAATGATTTGCTACATTTTGACAGTACAGAATATGATAAAACTACACGACATACACATATTAAGTTGTTTAAGATTTTGAATATACTGCATTCATGTTGAAAAATGACGTTGGAATATTGGTCAAAGACCAAGGAAGTAAGAACTATTTATGAAACTTCAGACATTAGCTTGTGCAGTTGCAATTGCGACTGGAGGGTTTTTCTTTACTCATGTAGTAAACGAGGCAATTGCTGCAAATACGACTGTTGCAGTTTCTCAATCTATACAGCCAACGCAAGAACAAGCGCTGGTATCACGCCAACTGGCTACTTTGGTTGACCGTCAGCATTATTTAAATCAGCGTTTAGATGCGGCTACCTCTAATCGAATTCTTGATTTTTATTTAGATAGCCTAGATGCAGATCATTCATTATTTTTAGCACCTGAAGTTGAACAATATAAGAAAAATTATGGTGCCAATTTTGGTGCTGCACTAAAAGCCGGGGATTTATCGGGTCCATATTTAATTCATGCCCAATATCGTGAACGTTTAAAACAGTTTTATCAGTTCATGTTGGCTGAGTTGAAAAAGCCGCAAAACTTGAAACAAAGCAATGTCTATATTGATACCGATCGCGAAAAAGCACCTTATTTCAAGTCTGCAGCAGAACAACGCGCACATTGGCAAAAAATGCTGGTGTCGCAACTCATCAACTTAAACATTAGTAAAGAAGAAGAGTCTGCGAAGCAAAAAGCGTTAAAAGCTGATCCGGCTTTAGCCAATGGACAGGATTTAGCCAGCCCAGAAGATTTAACCCCAGTTCAAACCTTGACCAAGCGTTATACCCGTCAACTTGAACGAATTAGCCGTGTTAAAAGTGATGATGTCTTAGACAAAACTTTAAATGCGATGATGTTGACTTATGATCCGCACAGTAACTATTTCCCGCCTGTAGATGCAATGGAATTGAACCGTCAAACCACCTTGCAATTAGAGGGGATTGGGGTTTCGATTCGCCCTGAACGCGGTAATGAGGATTACACCAAGATTGAAACCATCGTCGAAGGTGGTCCGGCCAGTAAGTCCGGTCAGATTAAATCGGGTGATCGTATTATCGGTGTTGCGCAAGACGGCGAAAAAATGGTCGATGTCATCGGCTGGGCAAGTAACGAAGTGGTCGGTTTAATCCGTGGTAAGCGTGGAACCAAAGTCAGCCTGCGTTTACTGGGTGCCGGTGCATCAATGAGTCAGGCACGTACCGTGAGTTTGGTTCGTGATGTGATTCAGGAAGAAGATGCCGGTGTACGTTCACGTACGGTTGATATTAAGCGCGATGGTAAAAACTATACCTTTGGTGTGATTGAAATTCCATCGTTCTATTTAAACTATCGTGCGCGCCGTGCAGGTACCGATTATCGCTCGGTTTCTGAAGATACCAACAACGCTTTAAAAGCTTTGGCTGCGAAAAATGTGACCGGGATTATTATTGATTTACGTAATAACCCGGGTGGTTCACTTGAAGAAGTTGCACGCATGTTGGGCCAGGTGATCAAGTCCGGTCCAGTGGTGCAAATTCGTGACGGTAGTGGCAATGTCAGCGTGTTTGAAGATGATGATGGCGGTACACAAACCTATGCAGGTCCACTTGCAGTTATGGTGAACTTAGCTTCGGCATCAGCCAGTGAAATTTATTCTGCGGCTATTCAGGATTATGAACGCGGTATCGTGATTGGTAGTACCACTACCGGTAAAGGTACAGCGCAAGTCCAATTGGATACTTTGGCGCATGGTCAAGCCACCTTAACGCAACGTAAGTTCTATCGCGTTACGGGTGGTAGTACCCAAAATAAAGGCGTAGTGCCTGACATTAAACTGGTGGATATCTACAACGAAGAGTTTGGTGAACGTAAAGCCAAGAATGCCTTGAAATGGGATACCATTCCAACTGCACCATTCAAGCGTGAAGGTTCTGTACAACCGTATGTGCAAAACCTGGCGCAAATGTCACAACACCGTGTAGTGGTTGATCCGCAATTTAAATATCTGGAACAACGTAAAGCGATTGCCAAAAAAACTGAAGAGCAAAAACGAGTCGTTCTTGATATTGATCAGCGTAAAGCGGAGTTGAATGCACTGGAGCAGAAAACTTTAGAGGCAGAGAATCAGCGTCGTGCGGTGACAGGTCAAAAACCTTATGCCAATTGGGAAAGCTACCAGGCTTCTATGGATGCATTGATTGAGTCACGTGCAAAAATGAAGGCAACTCAACGACCTTATTTACCTGAAGAAGAAGCGTTTGTCACAGAGTCTGCCAATATTTTATTGGATTATGCGAAATTACAATCTGGTAAAGCTGCTGCAAACTAAGTTTAATCATTAGGCGTTATCCTTTTAAATATGTAAAAAGCCAGTCAGTTCATCTGACTGGCTTTTTACTTGTCTGTGGATTGGTTTTTTAATTTGAAATAGCTCCCTTTTCAATAAAGGGATAGGCAACAAGATGTAATGTATCCGATTGGATTTTTGCTTGTCATTGGCCGCCAGATTTTTTACCAGCACTGAGTTCTATGGGAAAATATGGAATGCCTTGAACCACAGGAAATATGAACAGTGTGGGGATAATGATCAAAAGTTTGATCTATCTTTAATTAATTAAATAAATAAATTAGTAAAAAAATGAATAGAGTAATAATCACTTGACCAAAATAGAATAGTATTAGATGCTTGTTTTAATTGATTGTTTTTATAAGTACTCTTTAATGAACGAAAAACTTTTGTGAAAGGATAAATGGTATTAATAACGTGGATTAAAACAAGAAAGATAACCTATATGGAAGCTTAATATGGCTCATATAAATTATGATCTTAGCCTCGTGGTAGGTTCAATTATTGTTGCTGTTTTGGCCTGTTATTTTGCAGTGTCGATTGAACAATCATTATTCCGTGGCTTAGGTCAGAAATATGAAAAAATTCTTCTTGTTATAAGTGGTTGCATGTTGGGTGCTGCAATTTGGTGTATGCACTTTATGGGTATGCTCGCCTGTGATTTACCTGCTGAGTACTCTTTTGACTACGGCCTTACTTTCCTTTCTTATGTGATCGCGTTTATCGCATCTACCTTTGCGGTTTGGCTAACCACCCGAGCAACCTTACCATTTTTACGTCTTGTTTTAGGCGCGATCCTGATGGGCTTGGGCATCGCAGGGATGCACTATACCGGGATGATGGGTTTGATCGTTGATCAACATCAAATTTATTATGATCCACACTTAACCATTTGTTCAGTCTTGATTGCCATTATTGGTTCTGGTTTAACGTTTTGGCTGACCTTTAAATATAAAAAGGCAGTACCTAAATTGCCGCATATTAAAACCTCTATTGTTTTCATGATGGCACTCACCATTGTGGGTATGCACTATACGGGTATGGCCTCTGCCGCTTTTTATGCGATTGATGCGAATCCACTGGTTTCAAATGATAAAACTGGACAAGGGTTAATTTTATTTAGCGTAATCTTTGTAAGCAGTTTAATCCTGGTTGCTGCATTTACCGTAGCTTTATTAGAACTACGCTTGGAAGCGCGCAATAAACAGCTTTCTAAAGCCAATCGTGAGCTTGCCAACCAAGCCGTCCAAGATAATTTAACCAAGTTGCCGAATCGCTTATTCCTGGCTGAATATTCACATTTGCTATTTACTGAGCATCGTTATCGAGATGATAAAATTGCGTTTCTTTATATTGATTTAGATCGCTTTAAGGCAGTAAATGATGTATTTGGTCATCATGTAGGTGATCAATTGCTAGTGCAACTCGCTACACGCATTCAGCGCATACTCACAGAAAAGGAAAAACTTCTTCGTATCGGTAGCGATGAATTTTTGATGGTCCTTGAAAGAGCAAGCATTGAACAGGCGATCGAAAAGTCAGAAAAAGTATTGCGGCTGATCCAGGACAGTTTCTTGATTGCCGGCAAAGAAATTAATATTTCCAGTAGTATCGGCATAGCGATGTATCCAAATCATGGAAATAATTTACAAGATTTGCTGATTAATGCCGATGCTGCAATGTTGATGTCTAAATATCAGGGCAGAAATACCTATTCGGTGTTTAATTACAGTGTTGATCAACAAGAAACCAAAAGCCAGACCAAGTTGATCAATGATTTGTACAAAGCGGTTGAAGAGCAACAGTTTATTCTATTTTACCAACCCAAATTTACCACCAACAGCCATGAAGTTTGTGGTGTGGAAGCACTGATCCGCTGGAATCATCCCAGCTTGGGACTGTTGACCCCGAATATGTTTATCGATGGTGCTGAAAAAACCGGACTCATTATTCAAATGGGCTATTGGGCACTCGAGCAAGCGTGCAAGCAGATTCAGATTTGGGAACAAAATGATTCAAATTATTTCCCGCTCGCCGTGAATTTATCGGCGGTACAGTTTGAACATAAGCATTTGTTTTCAACCCTTGAGCGCTTATTCGATAAATATCAAATTCATCCCAATCATTTAGCCATTGAAATTACTGAATCTACCGCGATGCATCATATTGATGCCAGTATTCGCAGTTTTGAGCGCCTGCGTCAGATGGGCATCAAGCTGGCGATTGATGACTTTGGAACCGGACATTCCAGTTTCTTGTATTTAAAGAATTTACCTGTAGATGAATTGAAAATAGATCGAGAGTTTATTCGTGATCTGTGCATGGGTTCAAAAGATGAAATTATTTTGGAAAGTATTATCCAGTTAGCGATTAAATTAGGTTTGGTAGTCACAGCAGAAGGGGTGGAAACGCCAGCGCAGGCAGACATTTTGACCCGTTTAGGTTGCCAGCAATTGCAAGGATATCTGTTAGGAATGCCGGTGAATGTTGATCGATTGGAAGAGAGCAGATACGCGCTGCCTATTTAAGCTTGCTGAGCTTTGAACAAGTTTAGTTCATTTCAAAAGTTTGATGATCTGCTACAATATCGCCAAATTTTTATATTGATCAGTTCTGATCTTTTACACTGCCATTCTGCAGTAGGTATCTTTCATGAGTTTTAAAGACGAATTAGCGGCACAGGTCGCGAAGCGACGGACGTTCGCGATTATTTCCCACCCCGATGCTGGTAAAACCACCATGACAGAAAAACTGTTGTTATGGGGTAAAGCGATTCAGGTTGCTGGGATGGTCAAAAGCCGTAAGTCAGACCGTGCTGCAACTTCTGACTGGATGGAAATGGAAAAAGAACGTGGTATTTCCATCACCACATCAGTTATGCAGTTTCCTTATAAAAAGCATGTAATTAACTTACTTGACACCCCGGGACATGAAGACTTCTCGGAAGATACTTACCGTACTTTAACTGCGGTTGACTCTGCACTTATGGTGATTGACGGTGCAAAAGGGGTCGAAGAACGTACCATTAAATTGATGGAAGTGTGTCGTATGCGCGACACGCCAATCATTTCTTTCGTCAACAAAATGGATCGTGAAATCCGTGAGCCGTTAGAATTGCTTGACGAAATTGAAAACGTGTTAAAAATCCGTTGTGTGCCACTGACCTGGCCAATGGGTACAGGACGTGATTTCGCCGGTGTTTATAATCTTTTAGAAGAAAAATTTTACGTCTACAAAGCCGGTTTTGGTTCAACCATTACCGACATTGAAATCCGTGAGGGGTATGATTATCCAGACTTGCGTGAAAAAGTCGGTGATCTTGCTTTTGCTGCTTTTGAAGAATCTTTGGAACTGGTGCAAATGGCCAATGATCCGATTGATCGTGAGCTATTTTTGCAAGGTAAACAAACCCCAGTCTTGTTTGGTACCGCTTTAGGTAACTTTGCTGTGGATCATGTTTTGGATGCTTTCATTAAGTGGGCACCTGAACCTAAGGCGCATCCAACCAAAGAACGTACTGTAGAAGCGACTGAAGAAGGTTTCACCGGCTTTGTATTTAAAATTCAGGCCAATATGGATCCGAAACATCGTGACCGTATTGCATTCATGCGAATCTGCTCAGGTAAGTATGAGAAAGGTTTAAAAATGAATCATGTCCGTCTGGGTAAAGATGTACGGATTAGTGATGCATTAACTTTCTTGGCGGGTGAACGTGAACAGCTAGAAGAAGCGTGGCCAGGTGACATCATTGGTTTGCATAACCACGGTACCATTCAAATTGGTGATGCTTTTTCATCGGGTGAAAATATTCACTTCACCGGTATTCCACATTTTGCACCAGAAATGTTCCGCCGTGTACGTCTTAAAGATCCGCTTAAATCAAAACAACTGCAAAAAGGTTTGAAAGAGCTTTCTGAAGAGGGCGCGACTCAGGTCTTTATGCCGCAAATCAATAATGATTTGATTGTCGGGGCAGTCGGTGTACTTCAGTTTGAAGTGGTGGCGTACCGCTTGAAAGAAGAATACAAGGTTGATTGTGTTTATGAGCCTGTAAACATTAATACCGTACGTTGGGTTTCATGTGATGATGAAAAGAAATTCAACGAATTTAAGAAAAAGGCGCATGACCAGCTTTCGATTGATGGTGGCGGTCATTTGACTTACCTTGCGCCAAGTCGTGTGAACTTGCAACTCATGCAAGAGCGTTATCCGGATATTCAATTCCGTGCTACACGCGAACACTAAACATAACGAAAAATAAAACAGCTTCTTTATGAAGCTGTTTTATTTTTATTATGTAAAATCATTTATATAGATACATTTATATAGATCAGTCACTTTAGAAAAAGAGTTGTAAGCATGAACGGGAAAATAGTGGGTGCATCAGTGATCGCCATTGGTTTGATACTCAGTGCCTGCGATGCTTCAAAAAAAGAACAACCAGACCCATCACATGAAAAGTCTGAAACTTCTGTATTCAAAACCGAAAATGCAGAAGTTTTGCCATATTTAAATATTCAAGAACAAGATGCAAAAATTGCTTTGCCCTTTTGTGAAACCAAAAATTGTATCGATCTGAGTATTCAAACGGTCCATACCGAAGATGCCTGGTTAAATGACTGGATTGCGAAAAGCCAGGCGCTGGTGATTCAAGATCAAATCGGCATGAAACAAAATATGAGCCTGCAACAAGCTATCGATGCGTATGTGAAAAAGTCGGATGCATGGCAAGCTGAATTTTCCAAAAATAAAGCTTATGAGCTGTCGATGTATACCCGAATTGCCTATCAGCGTAATCAATATGTGTTGATGCAATTAGGCGTAGATACCAATCAAGAAGGCATTAAGGTTAAGGAACGTTATTACTTCTTTGTGGCCGATCGTAAAAAACAGAAAGCGGTCACTTTATTGGATGTGATTGAACCGAAACAGCAAAACAGTATGAATAGCCTTGTGCAGCAGGCTTATCAAAAATGGTTAAAGGAACAAGCGGCTGAAGTGAAGCAGAAGGCGCCGAAAAAACTGTATTGGGGACAAGCCGACTGGTTCTTTGATCAGGAAGGCATTGGTGTACATTATCGTACCCATGAAATTGTGCAGGATGGAGCACAACTGGATATTTATTTAACCCAACAACAAACGCAACAGTTATTGAAAGTTGATGTTTATCAGCATATGTTCTAGTTATCTATTTTAAATACAGACATCTAACAGAAGTCAATTTACCCGATTAAAGTTATAGGTCAGCCTCATGTTAAAAAATAAAACAATATTTACCATCAGTATTCTTGCATCAGCGATTGCATTGAGTGCATGCCAGCCTAAACAGACCGAACCTAAACAGGATCAAACGCCGGCATCTGAAGCGGCTCAAGCTAAAGTATTAAAATTGGCAGGGGATTCTGAAAAGTTAACTTTAGATTTGCCTGAATGTGATGGCAATAGTTGTCCTGAAATTTCGATAGAACGTCTTTCCAGTAACCAGGCCTTTATTGATGAATTTATTGACCAGCAAATTTTAAAACAGCTGGATCATATTTTAGATATTTCACCGAAGTTGGCAAAAGAAAATCAACAGACAACAACAGCAGAAAATTCGAAAGATTCAAAAGCTCAGGATCAAGCTGCTGAACAGGCCGCATCAGTAGCGATTGAAACGCCCAAGCAAAAACTGGAACAACAAGTTGCACCTTATTTAGTGAATTTCTTGTCCTTGGATAAGGAATTGAAGGCGTTAAGCGCCAATCATCAAATTAGTTTAATGATCAAGCCGAAAATCCTAAAAGCAGATTTGCCTTTAGCGACTGTGGTTTTGAATTCGAGTAGTTATTTGGGGGGGGTACATGGTTCAGCATCACAGCGCTACTATAACTTTGACTTGGAAAAGAAAAAACAGGTTGAACTGAATGATATTCTGGCGCCAAATCAAAAAGCCGCTTTGGAAAAGAAAGCCCATGAAGTGTTTAAAACTTGGGTGATTGAATCCAAGTTGGCGAATAGCGTTGATGAATATGAACAGGCATGGAAATTTATCTTATCGGATAATTTCTATTTATCCAGCCAAGGTTTGATTTTGCAATATGGCGAATATGAAATTGGCCCTTATGTGGTGGGATTGCCACGTTTGACCATTCCTTATGATCAATTGCAAACAGTGCTGAAGAAACAGTATTTACCTCAGGTTGAAGCGCCGGCAAGTACAGCTACGGCAAATAAAGCCAAATTTTAATGCCTTATCCACTGTTTGATACCCATACCCATTTTGATGTTCCCGATTTTGATCATGATCGGGAGCAACTGGCGCATGCTGCAAAAGCAGTGGGGGTGGAACGGTTAATTCTTATTGGTTTTGTGCAATCCCGCTTTAACGATTTAGTTCAAAGTCAGCATTTTTTAAATCAATTACCCGATGCCCCAAAAAGCTATTTAGCTCCGGGTCTGCATCCGGTTTATATCGAACAGCATCAAGCATCTCACCTTGCAGATTTAGAGCAACTTTTAAAAACTGAAGCATGCGTGGCGATTGGTGAAATTGGTTTGGATACCTTTTTAAAACAGCACAAGCAAGCAGACGCTTTTCAAAAGCAACAAGATTTTTTCTCTGCGCAACTTGAATTGGCGCGACAATTTGATAAGCCTGTGTTATTGCATATTCGTAAATCGCATGCTGAAACCTTATCTATCTTGAAGCAGCATCAATTTAAATTGGGCGGTATTGCGCATGCCTTTAGCGGTGGAATAGAAGAAGCCAAGGCCTTTATTAAACTGGGTTTTAAAATTGGGGTCACCGGACAAATTACCAATCCCAATGCCAAGAAACTACATGCGGTGGTTCAGGCCATTGGGGCAGACCATCTGGTCTTGGAAACTGATTGTCCAGATATGACACCTTTATGTTGTCAAAGCTCAACCGAGCAGCGAACCCGCAATACCCCGGTCAATTTGCCTTATGTTTTAGCCGGATTGGCACAATCTCTTCATCTTGCACCAGATATTCTTGCCCTACAATTATGGCAAAACTCGCTCAATGCTTTACAGCTTGATGCTTAAAAAACGTTATGAAATAACCTTTTATCTATAAATATTCGTATTTGATTACAGAGTTTGCTATGAATATATTTTGTTGGCTCATCCTGTTTTTATGGAATATTGAAAAGATCCATTTTCTCTGGTTAAAACCTGTCTATACTATTTTAAAAATCTAAATCAAAAATAATGAGTGAATTATGCAAAGTAATAACCCCATTTTAACCCGGGTGGAAACCCACAGTGATTATAACCAAACCATGACTGTGCAAGGCGCGATTCAAAAATCTGTGTTATTGACAGTCATTGCTGCTGCAGTAGGTTTGTCTCTGTTTTTTTATGGCTTCATTACCTTAAATTTATCATTGGCCTATGCGGGTGCAATGGTCGGTGCGGTCGGTGGATTGATCTTGGCACTCATCGCTACATTTAAGCCGAATACAGCACCGGTATTGGCGATTCCTTATGCCTTATTTGAAGGTGCCTTTTTAGGTGGAATTTCAGTGATATTCCAGGTGAAATTTCCGGGCGTCCCTTTACAGGCGTTACTGGCAACCTTTATTACCACCTTGGTGATGTTTGCCTTGTATCGCTTTCAAATTATTCGTGCCACAGAAAAATTTAAAGCCGTGGTTTTGTCAGCCTCTATTGCGATCGCAATTGTCTTTGTGGTGCAAATTGTCATGCGTCTGGTATTCGGTTCGAGTATTCCTTACATCTTTGAAAGCAATTGGCTCGGTATCGGCTTTGCTGCATTTGTTGCTGTAATTGCTTCTTTAAACCTGATTCTCGACTTTGACCTGATTGAATCATCAGCTGCACAATACGCCCCGAAAGCGATGGAATGGTTGTGTGGTATTGCCTTATTAGCGACTTTGGTCTGGATGTATTATTCATTCCTGCGTTTGCTCAGTTTATTACAAGGCGATGATTAATCATCTTACAAGTAAAATGCATCTAAATAAAAATGCTCCCAGATCGTGGGGGTATTTTTTTATGACTTTTACAGAACAGGGTAAAAAAAGGCGCATTATGCAATTTCGCAAATGCTCCAGACTTGGCATTATGCTTGTAAATTATTTTGAGTGAGATTCACATGGCACAAGGACTATTGGCGGGTAAGCGCTTTTTAATCGCAGGTGTTGCAAGTAAGTTATCAATTGCATTTGGTATTGCTCAAGCTTTACACCGTGAAGGTGCTGAATTGGCATTTACCTATCCGAATGAAAAATTAAAAAAACGTGTTGATGACTTTGCTGAACAATTTGGTTCAACGCTAGTTTTCCCTTGTGACGTGGCAGTTGATGCTGAAATTGACCAGGCTTTTGCAGATTTGGCAAAACATTGGGATGGTCTGGATGGCGTGGTTCATTCAATCGGTTTCGCACCAGCGCATACTTTGGATGGTGACTTTACCGATGTTACCGACCGTGAAGGTTTTAACATTGCCCACGACATTAGTGCATACAGTTTTGTTGCAATGGCACGTGCTGCGAAACCTTTACTCAAAGTTCGTCAAGGTTGCTTGCTGACGTTGACTTACCAAGGTTCTGAACGTGTGATGCCAAACTACAATGTGATGGGTATGGCTAAAGCCTCATTGGAAGCAGGCGTACGTTATTTAGCGTCAAGCTTGGGTAGCGATGGTATTCGCGTGAATGCCATTTCAGCGGGTCCAATCCGTACACTGGCTGCATCAGGCATTAAATCTTTCCGTAAAATGTTAGATTTAAATGAAAAAGTTGCGCCACTTAAACGTAATGTCACAATTGAAGAAGTGGGTAATGCCGCATTATTCCTTTGCTCACCTTGGGCAAATGGTATTACTGGCGAAATTATGTATGTTGATGCTGGCTTCAATACAGTCGGTATGAGCGCAGATTTAATGATGGATGGTGAATAAATTCATCTAAAAGCTCCTCCCTTTTTTAAAGGGAGGTTGGGAGGGATTCTGTAATCTCCCCAACCCCTCTTTATCAAAGAGGGGAATAAATGGAAAATAAAAAAGACCGCATATGCGGTCTTTTTTATATCAGGTGGGCTTAAATGATTAAGCCTGACCTTCAGCAGCGGCAACTTGAGCACGTTGCATATTCGCTTCGAATTCAGCATCGAAGTTAATTGGGGTAAGCAGCAATTGTGGGAAGCTTCCTTTAGTTACCATGTCATTTACCGCTTCGCGTAAGAATGGGAACAAAATATTTGGGCAATATGCACCCAAAATATAAGGAAGGCGTTCTTCTTCAACGCTATCAACTAAGAAGATTCCAGATTGTGTTACATCAACGATAAATGCGGTTTCACCTGCGTTATTCGCTTGAACAACAACCTGTAATGAAACTTCATAATGTGTCGCATCAATTTTTTCTGCAGAAGAAGACAGATTGATATTTAATTCAGGCTGCCATTCTTTGGTAAATACTTGAGCCCCAGGTACTTCAAAAGAAATATCTTTAGTATAAATACGTTCAAGTGCTAATTGTGCTTGAGCTTGTTGTTCACTCATTTTTTAATCCTTAATATGAGGGTGACTTAATGAAAGTATTAAGCCAATAATTCGTTGAGTTTTCCTTCACGCTCTAAAGCATAAAGTTGATCAAAACCACCGATAAATTGGTCGTTAATAAAAATTTGTGGAACAGTACGGTGATTGGTGCGTTGCATCAGTTCAACACGTACTTCAGGCGCTTCGTTAGATAAATTAATTTCTTTATATGCAACGCCTTTACGCTCAAGAAGTTGTTTTGCGCGAACGCAGTAAGGGCATACAGTCGTTGAATAAATAGTTACTTCAGCCATTAAAATAATCTCCTTAAGCGAATTACTTGCTTTTAATCAGTGGTAAGCCTTGGACTTTCCAGTTGTTGATACCGCCGTCTAAACGGTAGCTATCAGCATGACCGACCTGTTGCAAAGCTGTACCTGCGATTTGACCGAGGTTACAAATAAACACCAGTGGACGATCCGAAGATTTTAACTCTTCAAGATGGCTTGTAATTTGGCTATACGGAATGTTGCGGCTACCGCTGATATGACCTTCACGGAAGTCTTTGGCATCACGTAAATCAATCAGCATGGCATTTTTAGCTTTGACTAAAATACCCAAAGATTGTGGTGAAATCTTACGACCATGGCGTTGTCCTTCTAAAACGAAGAACAAAACAATGAGAACCCCAAGTGTTCCAAACAAGAAGGGGTGATTCCCCATAAATTCCAACCAACGTTCCACAAGTCACCTAAGTACAATTTTAAATTGCGTAGAGTATAGCTCATAAATATGGCGATCAAAATCACCGCTTCAAGGGCTAAGGGTTAAGAAAAACTAATTTTTTTGCTGAGCTTCAGCAATTTCATCGGTTAAACGTAAATAACTGTCTAAACGACGCTGCAAAATTTCACCCGATTGCGCTGCTTGACGCAAAGCACATTGTTTTTCGTGTTTATGGGTACAGTTACGGAACTGGCAATGTCCAAGCAGATTTTCAATTTCAGGAAAACCTTGCTGAACTTTGTCCGGGTTTAGATGCCATAAGCCAAATTCGCGAATTCCCGGCGAGTCAATCAGTGCTGCACCTTCACCAAACGCAATTAAACGTGTAGAAGTGGTGGTGTGCTGACCCAGTGCCGAGTTTTCCGAAATGATATTGGTCTTTTGTGCTGCATCAGGAACCATGGCATTAATCAGCGAGCTTTTTCCGACACCGGACTGTCCCACAAAAGCCACAGTTTCACCGGCCAAACGATTGGCCAGTTCAGTTAAATCACCACCAGATTGTGTTTGAATGATTTCATAACCTAGTGCCTGATACTCTTGCATAAGGGTCAAGATCGGATCATTTTCTTTAATCAAATCAGATTTATTCAGCACTAAAAGTGCAGGAATTTCTGCATCGGCACACGCCACGATATAACGGTCGATTAAGCTGGGAGCGACTTCGGGAAAGGATGCAAACACAATCACAATCAAGCTGACGTTAGCGGCGACCGGCTTAACTTTATGGTAGCGGTCAGGACGGGTCAGCAGGGATTGACGTGGATGAATCGCAGTAATGATGCCGAGCCCAGTATTTGGATCAGCTTGCCATTTCACTCGGTCACCGGTGACCAAGGCTTCTAAATTGGTACGTGTATGACAGCGCCAGACACTGCCGAGTTCAATCGGCTTCCAAAAAGGTTCTGGTTCACCTGCGAGTACTTCAGGTTTGATCGGATGCTCATCAGGCGTTGATAGGGCTTGAACCTCAAGTTGACGACCATAGTGCTGTACCACCAAGCCTTCTAAATCACTTGAAGTGTCGAGTTCTTCTTGACGTGTTTGATGTTGTTTCTGAATGCGACGTTGCTGCTGTTCAGTTAAACGACGTTTACGAATTAAAGCCATTCATATCCTAAAAAAACCATGAACTAAGGATGTCAAAAATAGCATGAAGCGGGGTGCGAGTTACAGCCAAGATGCAATAAATTTGCTACTATAGCCGTTTTTAAGCCTAATAAGATTGCACATTTATGAGCAGCACTCCTGATACTCGCCTCATTTGGATTGACCTTGAAATGACAGGTCTAGATACAGATAACGACCAAATTATTGAAGTTGCAACAATTGTGACAGACGATAACCTCAATATTTTGGCGGAAGGCCCTGTGCTTGCTGTGCATCAGTCAGATCGCGTACTCAATGCGATGGATGAATGGAATACCCGTCAACATGGACAATCGGGTCTGATTGAACGTGTACGCCGTAGTAAACTCACTGCACAAGATGCCGAACAACAAACCTTAGAATTCCTGAAAAAATGGGTGACGCCAAAATCATCACCAATGTGTGGTAATTCCATCTGCCAAGACCGTCGTTTCTTGCACCGTTTAATGCCAGAAATGGAACAATTCTTCCATTATCGTAATCTTGATGTATCTTCAGTAAAAGAGTTGGCGAAACGCTGGCGTCCAGAAATTATGAGCGGCTTGAAAAAGAATGCCTCACATTTAGCCATGGATGATATTCGTGATTCGATTGTTGAACTCAAATATTATCGTGAGTATTTCTTTATCATGAATAAAGACTGATCCTATAGAATCAATAAAAAGAGGCGCAAGCCTCTTTTTTTATCCTTAAAAATTCTCTTTATTTCATCTTTGATCAGGGCTATTGAATAGACTTAAAGATATAGATTATCGCATTGAGGCGGAATTTGATAAAATGCGCCGGTGTTTTTTAGATACCAGATGACGAATGACTGATCTTCCTGAAGATGATGAATATGAGCGCCGCTTTGCAGGTGTGGAAAAAATTTATGGAGATGAAGCTTTTCGTCAGTATGAACACAGCCATGTAATGGTGATTGGAATTGGCGGTGTCGGTTCTTGGGCAGTTGAAGCTTTGGCACGTACCGGCATTGCTGAGCTGACGATCATTGATATGGATGTGGTTGCTGCATCCAATATTAACCGTCAGTTGCCTGCCATGAGTTCAACCTTGGGACGTGAAAAAATTGAGGTGATGGCTGAGCGCTGTCATTCGATTAATCCACGTATCAAGATCAATCTGGTGGATGATTATTTAACGCCCGAGAATGTCAAAGAACTGTTAGAAAACAAACCTGATGTCGTTCTAGACTGCATTGATGATGTCAAAGCCAAATTGGCCTTAATGCTGCATTGCCGATTTAATAAAATTCCCTTGATTGTATCGGGTGGGGCAGGCGGCAAGTTGGATCCCTTAAAAATTCGTGTTGCAGATTTGTCTAAAACCGAACAGGATCCGATGCTGGCAAAATTACGCAGTCAGTTACGGGCCAAAGGGATTTGTAAAAAGCCCAAAGAGAAATTCGGCATTACCTGTGTGTATTCGATTGATAATCCATTCTCAAGTGCAGATGTATGCCCAAGTGCCGGCTTACGTTGTGGCGGTTATGGTTCAGCCGTAGTGGTGACTTCAAGTTTTGCCATGGTGGCTGTGTCAGAAGTATTGAAAAAGCTGATGCTTAAAAAAGCGAAAACAGAAGCATCAAAATCATGAGCTAAACCCGAGTCTGTTGATCTTTAAGCTGAGCATTAAATACATTTGGATGCTCCTGTTAAATTTCAGCAGACATTGCTGCTATTCATAAAAATTAAAACATTTGAAGCAGAGACATTTAACCAAGTTAAAAATAGTTCAGGTATGTGAGTAACTGTAAAATTTGTCGCTAATTATCCTTTAATCAATCTAAAGATAAATTCGACTTCTTAACTCTCTTTATAAGCAAATTCTTTTTCGTTGTTTCTTATGATCTTTAAGCCAATTTTTTATTATTCAAATGTATAAGTTGAGTAAGATGGGATATCTAAAGTGAAAAATATCACTACTCTAGAGTAAAGAAGCGAATGCATAAAATTAAATAATTTCTTATTTCTAAAGTTTAGCCTCAGGAGTAGAGCAATGACGGATAATCATAATCGCGAAAAATTATG
The DNA here is from genome assembly GCF_004336635.1 of Acinetobacter sp. ANC 4862. GTDB lineage: Bacteria > Pseudomonadota > Gammaproteobacteria > Pseudomonadales > Moraxellaceae > Acinetobacter. Next base: position 29,671 of record NZ_SJXH01000020.1, on the reverse strand, counting down.
GCAACTGATCAAGGAAGTACGATATGCCATGATCAGTCATACGACTGAAACGCAGGAATTACATTCACAACCGATGACCATGCTGAATTCCGAGAAGACTGAGAAGATAAGTGAAGGTCACAGTCTGTATTTTATCATGAGTGATAGTAATGATCTGGTGAATGCAGTCAATTCTGGGCGTAATAAAATTGGATTATCTTATGCCAAACCCGCTGACAGCATTTATGTCTCGATTAGCGCACATGCCCATATCAGCACAGATGCAACCTTGATTGATAAGATCTGGAATCCGTGGGCTGAAAACTGGTTTGAAGGCAAGGAGGATCCGAGCATACGTATTTTGGTTGCTGAAGCGGTGAGTGCGGAATATTGGAGCGTGACCGACAATAAAGTCACTCAACTTTTTAAACTGCTTAAAGGCAGTCTTACTGGTCATGCCGACGGAGTGGAAACGGATCACAAAAAACTAGACTTATAATCCGCTTAGCATTCAGCTTATTTTAAAGGCTAACAAAAACAAAAAAACAAGAAGAACATGTATAGATAAGAGACGTGTTCTTCTTTTTATAGCTATTGAGCTGAATTTTTTAGCATCTTTATAAAATTTAAAGTCCAAAATAATAAGCCAACAGACAAATCACGATGGTCAACAAAATCAGTTTAATCACCCCCGATGCACCGACTTTGTGTGAAGCAGCTGCTTTGTGGGTTTTTAAATGGGGTGATGTGGGCGGAGTGGCATGTGCACCGTCTAAAGGATTGGCAATTTCTACTTTACTCAGTTTTGCAGACTGATAATGATTGGCAACTTTGACAATAAATTTTGCTCTTAAATCATCCAGTTTTTGCGAAAAGTGACGCAGATTCAGTTGCTCTTCAGCTGTCAGTTCACTGCCATCAGCATGAAACGGATGTTGCAGTTTGTGCTGAATGTAAGTCGATAATGCTTCTAAACGATGTAAGGTGCTATGTGCATAATCGGCTTGGTATTCACTTGGCAGTAAAGGTAGATATTTACTTTCAAGCAAAGGAGAGCCATCGGCATTTTCGGTCTCAGCTTGAGGGATGCCGTAATAAGGAAAATCCCGGTTTGCGGGTTCGCTAAAGCCTTGTGCAAATTTGCTGTCAAATAATTCGTTATCGGTATAGGTCTGAATATCATCCCAATTCGGCTGTTGTAAATCGGCATCTACACGTTTTGCAAGCTTGGGATTTAACTCAAAACGCCAAAATGTTTCCTGACGGCATTGTTCCTGTTGGGGTTTAGGCGCTTCATAGTCATTGTCAGCGCTATACCATTCGGGTAATTCTTTACCAAAAATCCATGCGGTTTTTTTGTTATGTTCATGGCTGACAATAAAATGTGGAATCGCGAGTAGCTCTACATTGGCATTTGGATTTTTTTCATCAATTAAAAGACTTGAACTATGCAAGCTAACGCGGTGACTGCCTTGTTTTTTCAGGCCTTCAAGCCAGATTTGAAAATGTTGCGCCAGTAAATGTTGTGACATGAGATCACGGAAACGCAAGTTATGCTGGTTAAAAATGGAATGCTGGACCCAATGGTTAAAGTTTAAATTCTGGCTGAGATACTCATTACCATACGTTACCAAAGTCAATTGTTGTTTCCAAATTGGATCGAGTGCCATTGTTATTGATCTCATGAATAATGGCTTTATCTTATACTTTTTATAAATCTGGATGCCAATCTAATTTTCCTCTACAGGGAACTTCATCAATACGTTCAAAAACTGTTAGAATATGGGGTTTTATTATATTTTTAAATTGTTGCTTTGAGAGTTACTATGTCACTGGAAGCCCTGACCACTGAAGCGCTCGCTGCGATTGCAGCAGCTCAAGACCTTGCTACACTCGATCAAGTACGAGTGCAATTTACAGGGAAGAAAAGCCAGCTTGCGGAACAATCGAAGGCACTCGGTAAAATGGACCCTGAAGAACGTAAAGTTTTTGGGGCGAAAATTCACGCTGTACGTGAAGCCATTACGGGTGCATTAACGACACGCCAGGCGGAATTACAAAAAGCTGCACTAGAACAAAAACTTGCTAGCGAAATGATCGACATTACCTTGCCAGGTCGTGGTCAAAGCGTGGGGAGTATCCACCCGGTGACTCAAGTGCAAGAACGTATTTGCCAATTCTTTACCAAAGCGGGTTTTACGGTTGCGACAGGTCCTGAAGTTGAAGATGATTATCACAACTTTGAAGCATTGAATATTCCTGGTCATCACCCGGCACGTGCTATGCATGACACCTTCTATTTTGATGTAAATCATTTGTTGCGTACGCATACTTCAGGTGTGCAGATCCGTACCATGGAAACTCAACAACCGCCGATTCGCATTGTCTGCCCGGGCCGTGTTTATCGTTGTGACTCGGATCAAACCCATTCGCCAATGTTCCATCAAATTGAAGGTCTATACATTGCGGAAAATACCAGCTTTGCTGAACTGAAAGGTTTGTTGATTAATCTGTTAAATGAATTCTTCGAAAAAGATTTAACCGTACGTTTCCGTCCATCTTACTTCCCGTTCACTGAGCCAAGTGCCGAAGTGGACATTATGGATGAACGCGGTCGTTGGTTAGAAGTTTTAGGTTGCGGTATGGTGCATCCGAACGTACTTCAAGCAGCGGGCATCGATCCTGAAAAATATAAAGGTTTTGCTTTTGGTCTGGGTGTAGAACGCTTTGCAATGCTTCGCTACGGTGTGAATGACCTGCGTATGTTCTTCCAGAATGATGTGCGTTTCTTACGCCAATTTGCTTAAACGAATTTATTAACCTCTCCCTGACCTCTCCTAAAAGGAGAGGGGTTTTCAATATGAAACAGGGGCCTCTCTTTGAAAAATAGAGAGTTAGAGGGGATTCAAGAAATTAGATTTATAGGTTTTTATAGAAATGAAAATTAGCGAAAATTGGTTACGCACATGGATCAACCCAGCTATTGATAGTGAAAAACTATCTGATCAATTGACTATGCTTGGTCTGGAAGTGGATGAGTTGGCTCCAGCGGCTAAACCATTTACAGGTGTGGTTGTAGGTGAAGTTCTGACTGTAGAACAACATCCGGATGCAGATCGTTTACGTGTAACCACTGTAAATATTGGTTCTGGTGAGCCTTTACAGATTGTCTGCGGTGCACCAAATGTACGTGCAGGCATGAAAGCATCTGTAGCAACCATTGGTGCAGTATTGCCGGGTGATTTTAAAATCAAGAAAGGCAAGCTTCGTGGTATTGAATCACAAGGGATGCTTTGTGGTGCTTCTGAAATCGATTTAGAAGATAAAATCGATGGTTTGTTAGAGCTTCCTGCAGATGCACCTATTGGTGTCAACATCCGTGAATACTTAGACCTTGATGACAATGTCATTGATATCAGTATTACACCGAACCGTGGTGACTGTTTCAGTATCCGTGGTATTGCCCGTGAAATTGGGGTGATTAACCAATTGCCAGTGACTGCACCTGAAATAAAGGAAGTGGCTGCGACCATTTCTGATGAGAAAAAAGTTGTTGTAGATACTGAAGGTTGCCCACGTTATTTAGGCCGTGTCATTAAAAACGTCAATACCAAAGCTGCGACACCAGTATGGATGGAGCGTGCGCTTGCTCGTTCTGGTATACGTCAGCATAGTATCCTTGTCGATATTACCAACTACGTCTTAATTGAATTGGGTCAACCATTACACGCATTTGATGGCGGTAAAGTTCAAGGTTCAGTTCATGTACGCCAAGCAACAGCTGCCGAAAAATTGGTATTGTTAAACGAACAAGAAGTTGAATTGACTGAAGATGTGATGGTGATTGCAGATGATGCAAAAGCCTTGGCGATTGCCGGCATCATGGGCGGTCTATCTTCATCAGTCACCGATGAAACCACTGAAATCTTCCTGGAATCTGCTTTCTTCGCTCCTTTGCACATTGCTGGCCGTGCACGTCGTTATGGTTTACATACCGATGCATCGCAGCGTTATGAACGTGGTGTAGATTTTGAATTGCCATTAATCGCAATGAACCGTGCATCTCAATTAATTGCTGATCTTGCCGGTGGTGAGTTCGGTCCAATTACGGTTGCAGAAAAGGTTGAACTTTTACCAACACGTGATGCGATTGAACTGAATCAAGCTCAAGTGGATCAATTGCTCGGTTACAAAGTTGAATTTGACTTTATTACAGATGCCTTGCAGCGTTTAGGCTGTGTAGTCACTGTAAAAGCACAAGGCGAGTGGAGTGTTGTTCCTCCTTCACACCGTTATGACATGGCCATTTATCAAGATCTGATTGAAGAAGTGGCACGTATACACGGTTATGACAATATTCAAATCAGCCTGCCTGTGATCGATGTGAAATTAGCAAAACATCAAGATCAGTTTGAATTGCCTCAACTTCGTCAAACATTGGTGACTTTAGGTTACCAAGAAGCCATTAGCTTTAGCTTTGCCGATGCCAAACTTGAAAAGCAATTGAATCCTGCGGTTAATCCATTGATGTTGGCAAATCCGATCTCAAGCGAATTGGCTGCGATGCGTTCGACTTTGTTATCAAGTTTGATCCCATGTGTGCAGTACAATATTAACCGTCAACAAAGCCGCGTACGTTTCTTTGAACTCGGTTTACGTTTTGATTATCAGGATGCAAAAAGCATTCATGATCTGAAACAAATCCCGACTTTGGCTTTAATCGCTGTGGGTGCTAAAACCGCTGAATCTTGGCATGGTAAAGCACAGCCGATGGATTTCTTTGATCTTAAAGGTGAAGTTGAGGAAATTTTGACAGCAGGGCGTGTTAAAGTGGAATATGTACGTTCAGAGCGTAGCTGGTTACATCCTGGACAATCGGCTGAAATTCTGGTTGATGGTCAGTCGATCGGTTACCTGGGGCGCTTACATCCGTCTTTGGAAGACGAACTCGATTTGGGTATGACTTGGGTTGCTGAACTGGACCAAAAGGCTGTTTTGCAAACTTATGTATCTAATTTTACAGAATTATCACGTTTTCCATCAGTAAGACGTGATATTGCGCTTTTAATTAATGATAAGATTAATGTTAGCGAAATTCAGGGACTTATCGAAAAAACGGGTGGAGAGCTGCTAGACTCGACATGGTTATTCGATGTGTACACTGGACAAGGAGTAGAAGAAGGGAAACGCTCACTGGCATTTGCACTTCTCTGGCAGCATCCAAACCGTACACTGGAAGATGCTGAAATTAAATCAGGTATGGATAATATCCTTCAAGTGTTGGAAAACACTTACCAAGCGACATTGAGGGCTTCATGACAGCACTAACAAAAGCAGAAATGGCTGATCATTTAAGTGAGCTCACGAGTTTAAACCGTCGTGAAGCTAAACAAATGGTCGAATTGTTCTTTGATGAGATTAGCCAAGCGCTAATCTCAGGCGAGCAAGTAAAACTTTCGGGGTTCGGTAACTTTGAGTTGCGTGATAAACGTCAACGTCCAGGTCGAAACCCGAAAACGGGTGAAGAAATTCCAATTTCTGCACGCCGTGTAGTCACATTCCGTGCAGGGCAGAAATTCCGCCAGCGCGTAGGAAATGAGCAGATCGATTGATCTGCTTTTTTTATTTTAAAATTTGCGAAACTCTATCACTTGAGTGAGGGGGAGGTAGGTTGGCGGCTATGACCTGAAGTAAAGTTGTAGCTGAACATAAGATTGAATAATTTTTATTTTACTGATCTTTATTTTAGCCATAAAAAAAGAGAGCCAAAGGCTCTCTTTTTTTACTTAATAATCGTAAAGATTATTGAGCTTTAGCAGCAGAAGCAGCATCAGTTGCAACAGCAGCAGCATCAACAGCTACAGAAGCAGCAGCTTCAGCAGCAGAAGCAGGAGCAGCTTCAACAGTAGCAGCAGAAGCAGCAGCTTCAGCTTCAGAAGCAGCAGCTACAGCTTCAGAAGCAGCAGCTTCAGCAGCAGGAGCTTCTTCAGTTTTTTTAGCACAACCAACGAAAGCTAAAGTAGTAGCAACTGCAGCAGCAATAGCGATTTTTTTGAATAACATGGCATCACTCTCTAAAATATGAGATTAAAAAAAACCTATGTTAGCCTGTTGAGTGCTTTTATTCTTCCTAATATTTGTTAGGCAGTAACAATGCAAAGGCAGTCTAACTGGTCTGCAAATATGCTATCACTGCATCTTTTGAATTACTACTAGGGAGCGGGCAAAAAATGCAAAAAATGATGAGAAATGAGCAATTTATTAACAGAAAATAACAATCAAGTAGAGGGTTTATATTGGATAAGTACTAAATAACTTGCTAAAAACTATGGTTTTTTTTGTATGAATATTTTAACAATCATAAGCTTGCATAAAAGTTTACAAAGAAAAAGGTCAATTGTAGCGTTATGTAAGTGAAGTCAACCAAATAAAAAGGCTATCGTTATAGATAGCCTTTTATACATAAAATAATAATGAATCGAATTAGCTGGTTGCTTTACGTTTCATTTGATCGAAGAAATCATCATTGGTTTTGGTTTCTTTCATGCGGTCAAGCAAGAATTCCATTGCCGCCAATTCATCCATCGGGTGAAGCAGCTTACGCAGAATCCAAACTTTACGTAAGTTATCTTCACTCATGAGACGTTCTTCACGACGTGTGCCTGATTTCTTGATATTCATGGCAGGGAATACGCGTTTTTCAGAAATACGGCGATCAAGGGTAATTTCCTGGTTACCGGTACCTTTGAATTCTTCGTAGATCACGTCATCCATCTTGCTGCCTGTTTCAATTAAGGCAGTAGAAATGATTGTCAGTGAACCACCTTCTTCAATATTACGTGCTGCACCGAAGAAGCGTTTTGGACGTTCAAGTGCATGTGCATCCAAACCACCGGTAAGTACCTTGCCTGATGAAGGAATAACCGTGTTATATGCACGTGCCAAACGAGTAATTGAGTCAAGCAAAATCACCACGTCTTTCTTGTGTTCGACCAAACGTTTTGCTTTTTCGATGACCATCTCAGCGACTTGTACGTGACGAGCAGGTGCTTCATCAAATGTTGATGCCACCACTTCACCACGAACCGTACGTTCCATTTCAGTTACTTCTTCTGGGCGTTCGTCAATGAGAAGAACGATCAGGAACACTTCAGGGTTGTTACGCACAATCGACTGCGCAATATTTTGTAGCAACATTGTTTTACCGGCTTTTGGCGGTGCAACAATAATTGAACGTTGACCTTTACCAATCGGCGCAACCAAGTCCACTACACGTGCAGTTAAATCTTCCGTGGTACCGTTACCCAGTTCCATCACCAATTGTTCCGTTGGGAATAATGGGGTTAAGTTTTCGAATAGAATTTTGTTACGTGAGTTTTCAGGCGTGTCGTAGTTAATTTGATTAACTTTTAATAAAGCAAAATAGCGTTCGCCTTCTTTGGGTGGGCGAATCGTACCGGTGATGGTGTCACCTGTACGCAGGTTAAAGCGACGAATTTGAGATGGGCTGACATAAATATCATCAGGACCTGCAAGATATGAACCTGCTGCAGAGCGGAGGAAACCAAAACCATCAGATAGAATTTCTAGAACACCATCACCAAAAATCTCTTCGCCATTCATTGCATGGCGCTTTAAGATGGCAAAAATGATGTCTTGCTTACGGTTACGAGCCATTCCTTCTAGGCCCATAAACTCGGCAATCTTGATGAGTTCGCCAATCGGTTTTTTCTTGAGTTCAGTTAAATTCATAGGTGGTCAGATAGAATCAAAATTCTGGAATACAGATGAGGAAAGGGAGCAACATTCAGCCGCGTGCACGCAATAAAAGTAACGTAATTGTATTTGCACAATAACAATTCAGAGGTCTGATTCATTGTTTCGAAGAAAAAAGTGTAAAAACAATTTCTGTTGCCGAGCGGCGATCTTATGTGTTGTGTCTTGTAAGAAAATTGCGGATTGAAAATCCTTTATTCCTTGAACATGCAATATAAGAGAGAATACAAGTTTTGTCAATTTATAGACGAAAAAAATACGCTATCCGGAGATAGCGTATCAGATTAAATTGTACTGTTTTTGAATTAGATGTTTTCTTCAATAAATGCAGTCAATTTAGATTTTGGTGCTGCACCTACTTGTTGAGCGACTACTTCACCATTTTTGAACATTAATAATGCAGGAATGTTACGGATGTTGTAATTCACGGCAGTTGCTTCACAAGCAGTCACGTCAACTTTAACAACTTTAACTTTGCCTTCGAATTCTGTAGAAAGTACTTCTAATACAGGTGCAATGGCTTTACATGGTGCACACCAACCTGCCCAGAAATCGACCAGTACAGGAACGTCAGATTGTAAAACGTCAGCTTCGAAGTTTGCATCAGTTGTGTTTACGATATTGCCAGACATGGATATGCTCCAGATAAAATTTTAAGATAGTTCTATATATCTATAAGTATTACATAGCCTCGTTTAACTATGTAGTGGGATATGTAGATTTTCAAACATTATATTGAGTTTGTCTAATTGATGCTCACGATATTGATAATCGTGTCATGCAATTGTCAATTATAAAAACATAAAAACTGATTCATTTGTGCTGATAAATGGCTTTTAAATTGGATGCATGTGAATTACTCTAAGCATAATTCTTATAGGTTCGTTGAATAATGTCTGATTTTTTGATTGATGAAGAGTTACTTGCTGCCATCGATATGGGGTCGAACAGTTTTCATCTTGCTATTGCACGTGTAGATCATGGCGAAGTAAAGAAAGTTGCTTCAATGTCAGAAAAAGTACAATTGGCTGCTGGTCTGGATGAAAACAAAAACCTGACTGAAGCCGCACAGCAACGGGGTTTGGCTTGTTTGGCACGCTTTGTCGGACGTTTAAGTTCAGTACAGGCGAACCGGATGCGAATTGTAGCGACCAATGCTTTACGTCAAGCCAAGAATGGGCATGAATTTATCCAAAAAGCTGCGGAAATTTTACCCAAACCGATTGAAATCATTGCCGGTCGTGAAGAAGCACGTCTGATTTATTTGGGTGTCTCGCATACCATGGCCAATAGTGGTCGTCGTCTGGTGATTGACATTGGTGGGGGGTCTACAGAGCTGATTATTGGTGAAGAATTCGAGCCAATTCATACCGAATCTTTGCAAATGGGCTGTGTAGCATTTACTAAAGCTTATTTTAGTGAAGGTGAAATTAATCAGAAAAGTTTTGATAAAGCAGTCGTTGCTGCACGTAAAGAACTTTCAGGTATTGCCAACACTTATAAAACAGCGGGTTGGGATACAGTTGTCGGTTCAAGCGGCACCATTAAAGCCTGTCGTCAAATTACCGTCAATATGGGCTGGAGCGATGAGAAGGAGAACTTGACTCGCGAAGGTCTGGAAAAACTCAAAGAAAAATTACTCAAATTTAAGCATATCTCTGAAGTCGATTTTGATGGTTTAAAAGAAGACCGTCGAGCAGTTTTGCCAGCAGGGGTTGCCATTTTATATGCTGTGTTCGATGTACTAGAGTTGAATAAGCTAGTGTATTCCGATGGTGCATTACGCGAAGGGGTGATGTATGACTTGCTGGGTCGTTTCCAGCATGAAGATATTCGTGACCGAAGTGTACAAGCTTTAATGGGACGCTATAACGCAGATCCAAAACAGGCTGAACGGGTGGTGAAATCTGCGCAGTATTTATTTGATGGTGTAGCTAAGGTGCTGAATTTAAACAGTGAAGACAGTGATTTATTACGTCGTGCAGCCTATTTACATGAAATTGGCTTGGCGATTAGTCATGCGGGTTATCACCGTCATGGGGCGTATTTATTACAACATTCAGATATTGCCGGCTTCTCGCAAATTGACCAAAACCACCTTTCACACTTAGTTGCACATCATCGTCGCAAGTTACGCAGTGACGGTCGAGTAGATGTGATGAAGGTGGGCGGTAGCAAATTAGTTTACCTAAGTCTATTGCTTCGTTTAGCTGTTTTGCTAAATCATAGTCGTAGCGATGAGATGCTTCCTGCCATTGAATTAAGTGTCGACAATGAGCAACAATGGCAATTAAGCGTTTCTGGCGATGCCAAACAATGGCCTTTGCTTGTAGCAGACTTGCACGATGAACAAGTGCAGTTCAAGCATTGGGATATTGAATTGAATATTCAGTCGGAACAATTTATCTATTAACAAGTTACTGGTTAACAAGCTATTGTTAGTTTTGGGATAATGGTCGACCTATGAAAAATAAAGCTGCTCAATCTAAGGCATGGACAACGGTTCAAATTGCACGTCATCCGGAACGTCCGCAATTTTTGGATTATGTTGGTGAAATCTTCACTGAATTCGATGCTTTACATGGTGATCGGTTGTTTGGTGATGATGGTGCAATGATCGGTGGCTTGGCACGTTTTAATGGTCAGCCAGTCATGATTGTTGGGCAACACCGTGGTCGCAGCACTCGTGAAAAATTGCAACATAACTTCGGTATGAGTAATCCTGAAGGCTATCGCAAATCACAGCGTTTGCTGGATATGGCTGAGCGATTTAATCTGCCAGTATTTACCTTTATTGATACCATGGGTGCATATCCAGGTGTGGGTGCAGAAGAACGTGGTCAAGCAGAAGCGATTGCAACCAGTCTGGCGCAACTTTCAAGCTTGAAAGTGCCTGTAATTGCAACAGTATTGGGTGAGGGCGGTTCTGGTGGTGCACTGGGTATTGGTGTGGCAGACCGTGTGGTGATGCTGTCTCACAGTATTTATTCAGTGATTTCACCTGAAGGTTGTGCATCCATTTTGTGGAAAACAGCAGAAAAAGCGGAACAAGCCAGTGAAGCATTGGCATTGACTGCTGAAAAACTACAAAAAATGGGTATTGTGGAATATGTAGTGGATGAAGGTGAAGGTGCGCATTTGCAACCTGAACAAGTCATGCAAGCTCTTAAAGATGTGTTACAACAGGCTTTAGAAGAATTGCAATCGATGGATGCGAATGAAAGATGCGAAGCACGTTACCAGCGTTTAATGAAGTTTGGCAGCGACAATTTAGGTCTGGCGTCTTAAATCAAATCCAGTGCTTTCCTCCGGAAAGCACTTTTTTAATTGGATGTAGTGGCGGCATGGATTCCATGCTGCTGCTGCATTTAATGTCTTATTTATACCCTGAAAAAATTCGTGCCATCTATATAGATCACCAGTTGCAAGCAATGAGTGCAGATTGGGGACAGTTTGTATCTGATCAATGTGCTGCGCTGAATGTTCCTTGTATTGTAGAAACAGTCAAGGTACAAGCCGGCAACCTGGAACATCAGGCCCGTAGCGCACGTTATCAAGCCTATTCCAAACATTTAAAATCCAATGAAATTTTAGTTCTGGCGCATCATCAGCAAGATCAGGCCGAAACTTTAATGTTGCGTTTGCTTTCCGGTGCAGGCGTACATGGTCTGGCTGCCATGAAACAGGTCGATGTGCGTGAGCAATTCACCATTTGGCGACCGCTACTGGATCTCTCGCGTGAGCAGATTTGCCAATGGGCAATACAACTCAATGTGCAAAATATTGAAGATCCCACCAATTTAGATACTCATTATGATCGCGCCTGGTGCCGTCATGAATTGTGGTCAGTGCTGCAAAACCGTTATCCTAAAATGCAACAGGCACTCAGTCGCACCAGCTATTTAATGCAAGATGCTGACGAAATTCTACAAGAAGTATTACAACAAGATTTAGCAATTTGCGGATCAGCAACAAAACTTGATTTAAAAAAATTATCCCAATTATCAAACGCGCGTCAAAGACAACTGTTATCCGCCTGGATGAAAGGGACGGATACCTATCGCCCGAGTTTTGAAATGGTGGAACGCGTATTGCACGAAGTGATTGAATCCAAGTCCGATGCACAGGCCGCATTGCACTGGAACCAATATTATTATCTGCGTTATCAGCAAAAACTTTATCGTTTAAACCCTGAAGAATATCTGGCTGAAAAAAATCAAAGCCATATTCCCGAACAAACCGTCTGTCTAGAATTAGGTCAAAAAATGAATGTCCTTTCAGGAGAGTATCTTGCTGAAACAGCAACAATTGGATTGTCAGCCTCATTGTTAGGCAAAGAATTGAATCTGGTGATGCGCCAAGGTGGAGAAAAAATTCATTTGCATGGACGAGTGGGGGCTTGGCCGTTAAAAAAAGCCATTCAGGAAGCACAAATTTTTCCTTGGCAGCGTTATAGAATTCAAATATTAAGCATAGATAATGTTATGCTTGGTGTTTTTACACCGAAAGGGTTTTGGTTGGCTCAATCTGAATATTGTGAAGTCGGTGGTTGGCAACCAAATTTGATCTCTTAGTTAAAAAATTCTAATTCGAGTATGATTCATGAATGCAGCTTTAAATTGTAATATTTGTTTTATTGGTGGCGGTAATATGGCTCAAGCCTTAATTGGCGGACTTATTTCGCGTGGTTTGCCGCCAACACGTATTACAGTTTCTGATCCGGTAGAAAAAGTCCGTCTTTTATTAGAAGAAAAAGATGTACATGTGACCGATGACAATATTGCTGCCATTCGTGATGCCGATATCGTACTTTTTGCGGTGAAGCCACAAGTGTTGGCCAGCGTATTAAAACCGCTTAAAGGTTTATTCGACGGCAAATTGGTGATGTCGATTGTTGCAGGCGCAGAAATTGCGACCATCGCAAATCTGTTAGACACCGATCGAATTGTTCGCGTGATGCCGAATACACCTGCTTTGGTACAAACCGGGGCACATGGTTTGTATGCAAATGACGCGGTTAATGCAAAAGACCGTGAGCTTGCAAGCCAGGTTTTAGCAGCAACCGGTTTAACCCTTTGGGTGAATTCAGAAGCACAGATTGATGCAGTGACTGCAGTGTCTGGTTCTGGTCCCGCATATTTCTTTTATATGATGGAAAGCATGATTCGTGCAGGGAAAAACTTAGGCTTAGATGAGAAAGTGGCGACAGCCCTGACTTTGCAAACGGCTTTAGGTGCTGCACAAATGGCAATCACCAGTGCAAACACACCTGCTGAGTTGCGTAAAAATGTGACTTCTCCAAACGGTACAACACAGGCTGCACTCGAAGTATTTGATCGTGCACAAATCTCTCAAAATATTCAGGCCGCTTTGGCTGCAGCTCAAAAGCGCAGTCAAGAACTTGCTCAAGAGCTAAGTGAAAGTAGCAAATAACTCGTTTTTATTTAGGAAAGTTCCAGTATGGGTGCAAACTCTGCGCTAATTTTTGGCATTATCATTAACGTAGCGATTTTGCTCGTGTTCTTCCGTTTTCTCATGCAGTTGGCAGCGGTGAATGCTTATAATCCAGTGGTCATGTCTACGGTAAAAGCCACGAAAATCGTTGATGTCTTTGGTCGTATTTTTCCCACTGTGGCAAAAGGTCGTGTCAATTTGGCGGCTTTGGCATTGGTGGTACTATTATATTTGCTCAAGATCTTTGGGGTGATGTACCTTTCAGGTGCCATGCCGAATAGTCCTGTACATTTGGTAATTTTGACTTTTGTCACCATGATTCAGGACTTGATCCGTTTCTGCCGTTATTTAATTTTTGCGACGATTATTTTAAGTTGGGTGGTGATGTTTACACAGTCGCGCTCACCTTATATTGAAGTAATTCAAGAACTGGCAGAACCATTATTGGCACCATTCCGTCGTATTTTGCCGAATATGGGGATGATTGACTTATCTCCAATCATTGCATTTTTGACTTTGTATATTGCTGAAATCATCATGAATCAAGTGGCGATTGTGCTTTTGACAGGGCTTTAAAATTTGCTCAATAAAAAAGGACTCGATGGAGTCCTTTTTTATGGCTTATTGATATGCTATGTGGAAAATATTTACTGTTCATCTTCCTCGGTGAGATGAGTAGCACTGCTACGCAAGAGAGGGCATTAAAAATTAACCTCTCCCTAACCCTCTCCTATAAGGCATAGGTATCTACACATCTTTAGGTACCTAATGCAATCGCAGCAATCTCATTCAGTTCATCTATTGAATATTCCGAAAGTAGTTGAAGAGTGTTCAGTAAAATCGAAAGTCCTGCCAATATTGCAGGTGCACTTTCCAACTTGCCCCTTTTCTGCTGCCTGCCTGAAAGACGGGCCAGAAATATACGGATTTTCTGATTTTGTTCATCTGTACAGCGCTGTATTCTCCAAGTTACTACACACGCCATGCAACTAATCAGCAATCGTCTTAAAATCGCTTCGGGGGTAGTTTGAAGCCATGATTCAATGTCATGACCTGCTTGCTTGAGCAGCTTGAAATAACATTCAATTGACCAACGCCAGTAATACCAAGTCGTTAGTTCTATGGTACTGATTTCAGGAGGTACATTGCTAATCAGTGACCATCTTGCCAGTGTCTTTCCCTCACAGTCTTTAACTACTGAAATAATGAGCCTTGCTTCAATGGCATCACCTTGCTGAGATGTAACCATTTGACCTGTATGATCTTTCCTTTTCGGTTTAGCTGCACGAGTCATCCGAATATTGGTTTCTCCGACATGAAGCGTATGTTGCTTCCCCTTATATGAAATGGGTTTCACTTGCTGTGTTTCTATACATTCAGCAACTTCTGAAACTTTACATATTTCGCCCTGATGTTCAATCCGATGACCTTCCTTTGCTCGAATCAGCCATTGAAAACCATGGCTGTTTAATTCCCTCAAGTGAGCGATAGAATCACCTTCACGATCAATGATATGTACGCAGGTTTTCTTAATAGGCAACTGCTCAATCATTTGAATTTGTTCAACAAGGAAGTCTAAATGAGTTTTACGCTCAGTATATTGGTCATTAAATGTTGAATAGCAACCTGAGGCATCTGAGAGTGTTTGAGCCAATGGAGCAATAGGAAGACCTGAAGCTGCATCGACAAGCAAACTCGTTTGTAGCTCATAGCCCAAGTCGTATTGATGTGTTCTTTTCAATCTTTGAGTCTTATTACGATGTGTCACATATTGTAATTGAGACCAATCATGAATGACTAAAGCATAGCGATGCTGTGATGCACTGATGTCTTCACAAGCATGTTGCTGAATAGGTTCATTTAATTGTTTAAAAGAGACTTTATCATTATTTAAGAATCGCCAAACTGCCTGTGTGGTTGCGAAACTCGTTTTTTGGGCAGAGGCAATATCTTTAATTGCAGGAGCAAGTGAAGCTAGAGGATTCATATTGAGCTTTACAAGGCTATTGTAGCGTTTAATAAGACGCAGATCTAAGCCAGAGATGTTAAATTGAAGAGCATGCTCCTCAATTTAACGCAAAACATGAGAATTGTGTAGATACCTATGCCTATAAGGAGAGGGGACTCTCTACTTCTTTAGTGTGCCTCATCCCAGTTATTGCCTTTACCGACTTCGACAATCAGCGGTACTGAAAGTTTTACTACCGATTGCATCACTTCAGCCAGTTTCGGTGCCAGTTCATCGGCAATGTCGGCATCGACTTCAAAGACCAATTCATCGTGTACCTGTAACAGCATTTTAGCCTGATCTTTCGGTAACATTTTATCGACTTCAATCATCGCCATTTTAATGATGTCGGCTGCACTGCCTTGTAGCGGTGCATTGATTGCAGCACGTTCAGCGCCTTTACGGACCATCATATTGCGTGCATCGATATCCGGTGTATAAAGGCGACGACCTAAAATCGTTTCAACAAAACCTTGTTCCAAAGCCACCTGACGCGTACGTTGCATATACTCGTAAATGCCCGGATAGCGGTGGAAATATTGCTTGATATAGTCTTGCGATTCTTGGCGGGTAAAGCCCAGTTGACGAATCAAACCAAATTCCGACATACCATATAAAAGACCAAAGTTAACGGCTTTGGCTTGACGACGCTGGTCATTGGTTACGTCTTCAAGCGCAATTCCCAAAACTTCAGCCGCAGTACGGCGATGCACGTCTTGACCATGCATAAAGGCATCGACCAAGGCTTCATCCTGAGAAAGATGCGCCATTAAACGCAATTCAATTTGTGAATAATCGGCTGCAAGCAGTACACGGCCTTCAGGTGCAATAAAGGCTTTTCGAATTTGACGACCAATTTCTTCACGCACTGGAATGTTTTGCAGGTTAGGATCAGTCGATGACAAACGGCCTGTTGCCGTTAAAGCCTGATGATAACTGGTATGCACACGCCCGCTGTCATTGTTGGCCTGTTTTTGTAGACCATCGGTATAGGTGCTTTTCAGTTTAGAAAGACCGCGGTATTGCAAAATCAGATCGGTAATCGGATGGTCAATTTTTTCCAGGATACTTTCACTGGTACTGTATTGGCCAGTCGCTGTTTTCTTGCCACCTTTGAGTCCAAGCTTGTCAAAGAGCACTTCACCGACCTGCTTGGGTGAGCTGACATTAAAGCTTTGTCCTGCCAATTCGGTAATTTGGTTTTCGAGGTTTTGAATGGTATTTGAAAATTCTACACCCAACTGATCCAGGAATTTCAGATCCAGCTCGATGCCATTTTCTTCCATAATAGTCAGAACACGCGCAACCGGCATTTCAATATTGAGCAAAATATTGTTCAGCTCAGGGATGGCCTGTAACTTTTTAGACAAGACTTCGTATAAGCGATAAGTGACATGTGCATCTTCAGCCGCATAATGCGCAGCTGTTTCAATTTCGATTTGATTAAAGGTTTTTTGTTTAACCCCTTTGCCGGCAACTTGTTCAAAGGTTGTGGTCAAATGACTCAAATATAAACGCGCAACATCATCCATGCCGTGACGGGTCGCCACAGAATTTAAAACATATGAAGCCAGCATGGTATCGAAATACCAGCCTTGTAATTCAATGCCGTGATTTTGCAAAATATGGGCATCATATTTTAAATGATGTCCAATTTTTTGGATTGAATCATCTTCTAAAATCGGTTTGATTTGTGCAAGGATGGTTTCACGATTCAGCTGTTCCGGTGCATCTTCATAGTCGTGTGCCAGTGGAATGTAATAGGCATCGTTAGCATCAAAAGCCAATGAAAAGCCGACCATTTCAGCAACACGATAATCCAGACTGGTGGTTTCAGTGTCAAAGGCAAAACGTTTGGCGCTGTTTAAGCGCTGGAAAAGCTGCTCCCAGTCTGCTTGAGTTAAAATGGTATGATAATTGGCTTTGCCAAGTTGATCATCTACACTGGTGATATCTGCCTGATCTTCAGTTTCAATGACGACTTCTGAATGCGCAGTTTTTTCAATCACTTTAGAGGTTTGTTTATAAACTGAATTATTCGGATTGTTGGGATGATCCAGAGACTGTAACTGGTTACGGAATTCGAGTTCGGTATACAGGCGACGCAGTTCTTCGACATTGGGATCAAGAAGTTTAAGATCTTCATAAGTGAGGCCCATATCGAGGTCGCAAACAATACTGGCTAATTGATGATCCAGAGTAATGCCTTCAACATTGTCTTTAATATTTTGACCGACTTTACCTTTGATTTGATCGACATTTTCTAAAATGCCACCAATTGAGCCGTATTCAGTCAAAAGTTTAGCAGCAGTTTTAGCGCCCACGCCCGGTACGCCACGAATGCCATCCGAGGCATCGCCCATCAGGGTTAGATAATCGATAATTTGATTCGGCCAAACTCCGAATTTTTCAAACACGCCATCGACATCCATTGGCTTATCTTTAAAGCTGTCTTCCAGGGTCACTTTGTCGGTGACCAACTGCGCCATGTCTTTATCGCCAGTCGAGATCAGTACTTGATAGCCTTTGGCTTCAGCACGTTTCGCCAGTGTTCCAATCACGTCATCTGCCTCAGCGCCTGGAAGGGTATACAAAGGAATACCCAAAGCACGGATCAAGTTGTGAAGATAGGGAATTTGCTGAGACAGTTCATCCGGCATACTTGGACGGTCGCCTTTATAAATCGGTGACAGCTGATGACGGAAAGTCGGTTCAGGGGTATCAAAAATAACTGCCATATGGGTCGGTTGAATCCGACGCATCAACTTTTGAATCGCAGAAATGGCACCACGAATTGCGTTGGTCTGTAAACCAGTCGAAGTGGTTAGTGGTGGCAGTGCATGGTATGCACGAAATAAAAAATATGAGCCATCGACCAAAACAAATGGTGGCATTGAAGGATTCCTAATTCAAATATCGGGCTTATTGTACGTGATTTTGCACATCAACATAGCCACATCATCAAACAAGCGTGTTACCGAATATCTGATGAATGCTTAAAAATCAAAGTCCGAGCTGTTGTATGATCGGGTCAAAAGGATTGAGATAAAGAAAAGATGCACAAAGGGCAGAGCGAAATCCGGATGATTTGGCTGATGGTATTGATTATTGTCGGGGTGGGGTCTTGGTTTTTAGAGGTACGCATATTCACCTATTTATGTGGCTTAGCCTTTGTCATGAGCGTGATGCAATATGTCGATGCCATTCAGACACCGGCAGTAAAAATTGCTGCAGAAACAAATTCTTCGATTCAAGAAAGCTCTAAAGTTCCTTTATATGTTTGTTCAATTATTGCCCTTGTCGGTGGGGCAATGGAATGGCATTTTGTCGTGGGACTGGGCATCACGGCGTGGATTTTTTTCTTTCTGAGATGGTTGCGCCGTTTAGAAGGTTTATTAAGCCAAGTACAAACGCGATTACATCAGACGCCAATAAACCTATCTTCTACTGTTGAAAATCCACCCCCTCAACTTCCTGAATCTCAAACTTCTTCACCTTCATTAGAACTGATTGATCAGTTAAAACAGTGGATCTTTCAAGGAAATCCTGTTTTAAAAGCGGCAATATTGGTGCTGGTGATTGGCATCGTATTATTACTGCGTTTTGCTACCGAACATTGGCAACTCAGTCTTGCACTGAAGCTGGCGATTGTTGCCAGTGTTAGTGCTGCAGTGACCGGACTCGGTTACCGGATGCAGACTAAAAACCGCAGTTTTGCACTGGCTTTAGAAGGCTTGGGTTTAGCTGCATTATTTTTGACCCTGTTCTTTGCTTATTACAATGCCGTGATTCTTACTCTAGGCATGGCTGCATTGTGCTTTGCCGTCATTATGGGTGTGACACTCGCGCTAAGCTTAAAACAACAATCAATTGAACTGGCACTGATGGCGCTGATCATTGCCTATATTGCACCCTTTACCTTGCCGGTTCGTAATGCCACCGCTATTGAACTGATTGCTTATTATGTGGTGATCAATCTTGCCGTTGTCGTGTTAAGTACATTACGTCCCTGGAAAATCCTCAATCAAATTGCCTTTTTAATGACGGTGATTGTCGGGGGAGGCTATGCCTTTTATCAGGGTGAAGAACAAGAACGCAATACTTTAACGTTGTTGGTTATTATCCATACTGCCATATTTGTCTGGCTGAGTTTTCGTTTTAGTCAGTTGATTGCCAAAGATGATCTGACCCAATTCAAACTCAAACCTGCTTTAGATATTGCCCTGATTTTTGGTGCACCGATTGTCGGTTATATTTTTATTTATTTAATGTATTTCGATGAAATGCTGCGACAAGCGGGTGCAAGTCTGGCTTTTGCAGCCGTTTATGCAGGTTTGTATCAACTGTCGAAACGCAATCAGGCCGTGCAGCTAATTTCACAAAGCTATTTTAGTTTAATGCTGATTTTCCTGGCTCTGATTCCACCAATTCTTTTACACAAACAATGGAGTGTCATTGGCTGGGCAGTGGAAGGACTGATTATTTTTACTTATGCCTTGTATCGCAAGTCGGAGATCAGTCGTTATCTTGCAATGGGCTTGCTGATTGTTGCCGGATTATCCAGTTTGTATTACTTGGTGGAGCTGAATGAATTTCCACGAGAGATGTATTGGGGGCTATGCCTAAGCTATTTTGCCGTGGTCTTGGTCGCCAATAGCCGAGAATCTTTTAGAAATCAGCTGACCAATTCAACCATCGCTTTTCATTGTTTACAGATGTTGTCTGCAACCACGATGTTCATTGTGCTGTTGCTGGATGAAATTGACAGTCCTCACCAGCTGGTGATGAGTCTGTTGATTGTCAGTGGATTATATCTGCTGATGAATGAAGTCATGTTACGTTGCAAAGCCACATGGTCATGGTTATTTCCGAAATGGCTGGGCTTAATTCCTGTCTTTGTTTTTGCCCTCATTATCGTGATTGATCAGAGTAAGCAGGGAATTATTGTTTGGTTGTCTATGTTTGATCGCATTGGTTTTGCACTCTCTGGCTTGATGATGACTGCATTATGGTTGCGTCCGATGTTGGGTGTGCGAACTGAAAAAGAGTGGGTCAGTTTTGGGACGTTAACCAGTCTCGCCATGACCAGCTTAACCTTGCTTCCGAACATGCCTTATATCAGTGTGGTGATTTTGCCTTTACTGTTCTGTGCCTGGTGTTATTGGCAGGTGAATAATCCGGACTGGAAAATGTTCTGGCAAGCACGCAGTACTTTGCTGCTGATGGCGACATGGATTGTCTGTTCGCAACTTTTTACCCAACAGGCTTTCCAAGGCTATTTTCTACCGATTATTAATCCATTTGATCTGGTGAGTATTGCTATGCTGGCGTGCTTTATCTGGATGCTGTCCTTACAGCTGAAATCGGGACTGGATCAAGGCATTGTCGCGGTGCTGATGGTACTCAGTTTACTTTGGCTCAGCAGTTATATCGTGCTGCGTGCGTTACACATGTATTTGGGCACGCCGTTTAACGAACTTGCTTTATGGGAAGATGGTACGGTTCAACTGAGTCTGACTTTGCTGTGGGTGGGTTTGGCCTTTATGACCATGAGTCTGGCCAGTCGAAAACAGTTGCGTTCCGTCTGGATTCTAGGGGGCAGCATTTTGGTAATTGTGACTTTGAAACTGGTGCTATTTGATTTATCGCATATCGGGACTATAACCCGGGTGATTTCATTCTTGGGCGCAGGTTTTGTGATGTTGCTGATTGCCTATATTGCCCCGATTCCGGAAGGGGAAAAAATTTAACATTTTTACCTCTCCCTAACCCTCTCCTAATAGGAGAGGGAATTGTTTCCTTCTCCCTTTGGGATGAGGAATATATTCCGCAAGGGAATGAGGGTTTATCAAAACTATTTTAACCCCGCCTCACGCTTCACTTCTTTAGCATTGGCATACTGATCAATATCTTCTTCATTTAAAGGCTGAACATTCGCAGGTCGATCAACAAAGCCCATTTTCGGCACAGGAATTTCAATTTGATTGTCCAAGAAACCATTACGAATGCGTTCCTGCATTTCGTCACGAACTTTTAAAAAGTTTTCACGATCACACCAAATCGCAAATAACAGTTCAATGGATGATTCACGGAAAGCGGTGACGGTAACGGCAGGTTTGGGATCAGCCAGAACCAGGGGATATTTATTGGCAACATCTAATAGCACTTCACGAACTTTAATGATGTCTTCATGAAAGTTGATGGCTAGAGTAATTGGAATACGCCGAATGGGGAACTTGGACAGATTATAGACGGGTGCACGAATCAGTTGTTCATTCGGAACACGCACATAGACATTGTCCTGAGTCAGCAGTTTGACCGAGAGCAAGTCAATCGAAATCACTTCACCTTCAATGGTATGTCCGCGAATCAAGGTCATTTGCACGGTATCGCCAATTTCAAAAGAACCTTCACCAATCAGGAACAAGCCACTGATTAAGTTGGAGGCAGAAGTTTGTGAAGCAAAACCCAAGGCTACCGTCAAAATACCGGCAGCACCTAAAAATACACTCAGTTTAAAGCCAGCTTCTTTAAGGCTTGCCATCACAAAGATCAGGAAGATGAAATAGAAAATACCGCGTCGCCAGACCAGACTTTGATGCGCATTAAAACGTGAGCCAATGGTGCGAATAAAGGCATTCGAGACAAAGCGGGCAATCAGGAAGCCAATCAGCGATAAGATCACGGCCACTAAAATTTCAGTGAGGCGTTCCGTATTGATATTGGTAAAAATGCTTTTGACGCTTTGGGTAATTTCTTTCGGAATATTTGAATCTGCCATATTACCCCCTAGAAAAATGAATCAAACATATTAAACAAAGCACTGGCTGGAGCACGTGGCGGATGCAGATACATTACTTCACCTGCATGCGGTGGGGTACGGTTTTCAATCCGAATTCGCGGCGGTCGATCCGAACCTTCATGCAAGACTTTAATTTGTGAAGTCCATAACCGTCCGGTACTTTCACTATAGAATAGGGGGAGTGCTGAAACTGGCACATTCATCCGGTCAAAACGTAATTGTTGATGACTGGTATTGTGAAATTCAATCGGGGTGACCGCACGAAAAGCCCGTGGTTTTAACTGATGCAATTCAGTCCGACCATCGACCGAAGTGGCATAACAGATTTCACCGGTACGATGATTCGGTCCAAACCAGGTGTCTTTAGGCAGAATGACCGGGATATCAAACAGTGGGTCTTTTTGTCCTTCGACAAAACCGGCAATCCATAACGGTGTACTGATATACAGCGTCCCACGTTGTCCGGCAGGAATATAAATCGGATCAACCGGTTTGATTACCACGGAACGATCCGCCAAGCGCGGCATAAGCTGCAACTTGTTTTGTGTTGACTTGAACATATAGCGTTCTACTTTGACCGGTTGTGGAAAACCGAAATTGGGATCTTCAATTTCATGCCACTTTTGTTCATAGTCGTACTGAACTGGAGGGCGATGGTATTCCATGCGCCATTCTTGTAAACCGCGGGTAAGACGAAATAACAGTGAACCAAATTGCCATGCTTTGGGCTGATTCAATTCAAAAGTGTGTTCACCCCACCATTTTAAATTCGGGTGCTCTGGTTCGATCAATTCATTGCTTTTAGACAACGGCACATTTCCTTTATTGCTTAATCAGTAAAAACAGACTTCACGCTGTCTTATGCTTAGAGTACACTCAAATCAATTTATTCATCATTATAAACTTTGATGCAACTACTTAAACAATTACAAATACCCTATAGTTTTGCCAAGCGTCATGGCGTATTACTTCGATACGAGGGTGATCAGGCCTTTATTGTGCGCCGTGAAAATACCCCCTTGCTGGCGATACAAGAAGCACGTCGATATTTAGGCCATGCTGCACAGCATCAATTATGGAGCGAACAAGAATTTCATCAATTGCTCAGTTCAAGCTTTGCCGGAGATACCGGCGAATCGCAACAAGTGGCTGCAGGTCTGGAAGATCATCCCGATTTACTCAGTTTGGCAGATTCGGTGCCTGAAGCTGAAGACTTAATGGATCAGGAAGATGATGCTCCGATTGTACGTTTGATCAATGCATTATTGTCTGAAGCGATTCGCGTCTGTGCATCTGATATTCATATCGAATCTTTTGAAAAAAAATTATCGGTGCGTTTACGGGTCGATGGTCAGTTGCGAGAAATTGTCCAACCTCGTCGTGAACTTGCGCCACTTTTGGTGTCACGTATTAAAGTCATGGCAAAATTGGATATTGCTGAAAAGCGCGTTCCGCAAGATGGGCGTATGTCTTTAAGACTGGCAGGTCGTGAAGTGGATGTGCGTGTATCGACTTTGCCATCGTCACATGGTGAACGTGTGGTGATGCGTTTGCTGGATAAGCAAGCTGGACGTCTCAATATGACCCATTTGGGTTTGATGCAATCGGATTGTGAACGCTTAACCCATCTGGTGCATCGTCCACACGGCATTATTCTGGTGACCGGACCCACCGGTTCGGGTAAAACGACTACTTTGTATGCGGCATTATCCGACCTGAATGATGGTTCAAAAAACATTTTGACTGCTGAAGATCCGATTGAATATCAATTGGAAGGCATTGGGCAGACTCAAGTGAATACCAAAGTGGATATGACCTTTGCCCGTGCTTTAAAAGCCATGCTGCGACAAGATCCGGATGTGGTGATGGTTGGTGAGATCCGTGATCTGGAAACAGCGGAAATTGCCGTGCAAGCATCTCTTACTGGCCACTTAGTCTTATCTACGCTACACACCAACACGGCAATTGGTGCAGTGACGCGTTTAAAAGATATGGGCATTGAACCTTTCTTACTGGCCAGTTCTTTAATTGGTGTAGTTGCCCAGCGTTTGGTTCGAACTCTGTGTCCACGCTGTGCCACATGGCATGAGGCAGATTCTTTTGAAACCGAAATTTTCAAGCATTTACAAATTCATACTGCTCTAAAATTACCGCAACCGAAAGGATGTGATCACTGCTCGCATACCGGTTTCATGGGGCGTACAGCGATTTATGAAATTGTCCCTGTTGATGATCAAATGCGCCGTCTGATCCATGGCAATGCGGCCGAATATGAACTGGAAAGCTATGCACGTAAACAGTCGGGTTCAATCCGAGATGATGGTTTACGCAAAGTTTTGGCAGGCAAAACCACCTTGGAAGAAGTACTTCGTGTGACTAATGAAGCAGCGGACTAAAACCAAGTTCTGTTTACTATTTATGATTTGATAAATTGCTGAACTTAACAAAGTTCGGCAATTTTTTTCATCAGTTGAGCGCGAAATGGGGCAGTCGGATGACTAGAATTGGCGGGGCTCCATTTTCATAAAACTTTTACTAAGTTCAAATCATCTCTAAAGTAAAAATATCTTAGATTTTGAGCTTTTTATATCTGTTAATGATGCTGTTAAGACTTTTTCTCAGCAAAGCATTTCTTAATAAAAATTGTTAAGTTTCATGTGGTTTGGAGGGAGTCCCTGAATGGCTAGATTCACCTGAAATTTATCTGGCTTTTCTGATTGAATCAGATCAGTAGGTATAGCTTATGTCGATGAGAGTGTTGAGTGGTGATCAATAGACTCTATCCTAAAATCACCCGATTCATTTTAGGATAGATTTTACTTAGGTAATCACATTCAAAGTCACATTAATATTGCCACGTGTTGCATTTGAATAAGGGCAAACAATATTCGCAGCATCGACCAGTTTTTGTGCTTCGGCATGATCCATACCTTCGAGATGAATATTCAAGGTTACTTCAATCCCAAAACCAGTTGGAATAGGGCCAATTCCGACTTCGCCTTCGATATAGGCATCTTTAGCGATATTGAGTTTATCGCGGTTGGTAACAAACTTCATTGCACCAAGGAAACATGCTGAATAACCGGCTGCAAAAAGTTGTTCCGGATTGGTACCACCACCCGCACCACCCATTTCTTTAGGTACGGCTAATTGGACATCCAAAATTCCATCGGATGAGATTGCACGCCCATCACGTCCGCCGGTTGCTTTCGCTTTTGCTGTATAGACTGCTTTTTCTAAAGGCATTTTTATGATCCCTGAAATTTTGATATGAGCTGTTATCGTGTGGGATTTTGATGAAAGAATAAGCAGTGATTTTGTAATTTTTATAAAGCAGAAATTTCAAGTTTAGAGCTGAATTGAATTAGAAATTAATAATTTTACGGTGCTGAATTAAAGGCATAGATGCACGAACAGCCTCTTGTTCAGTAAAGTCAAAAGGAACAGTAATTAAACTTGCACCTTCGCTATTAATGATATCTAAAATTTGACCGCGACTATTGCTTGCACCGGCATGTCCCCAAGTTTGACGCTTTTCACCATGCCAGCCTTGTTGAGCTGCACCTAAGACATGACATTGGCTATCGATCGCACGTGCTTGCAACAGTAACTGCCAATGCATTTGACCGGTGGTGTAGGTAAATGCCGCGGGTGCAGTCAGGATATTTGCACCTTGACTACGTAAAGTGAGTGCCAGTTCAGGAAAACGTAAGTCATAGCAGACCATCAGACCAATATTACCGAAGGGTGTTTTTGCAACAACGACATCTGTGCCCGGTTCAAAGAATTTAGACTCCTGATATCCGCCGACAGCATCACCCACTTGTACATCAAACAAATGAATTTTGTCATAACGCGCTTCAGTACCTTCTGGACTAATACATAAACTCACCGTACGTACACGACCATCAGTAATAACAGAGCCATCTGGACGGAACGGGCATGGGAGAGTGCCCGCCACAATCCAGATTTGATATTGATGGGCAAGTTTTTCCAAGCGCTGTTGAATCGCTTCGAATTGCATTGCCGTCTCGCGTTGTTTTCCACCAGCAAAACAGACAAAGTTTTCAGGGAAAACAATTAGCTCTGTACCATCTGCTTTACTTTGTTGTATCAATGACTCGATCATGATGAAATTGGCTTCAATATCATTTTGGGAATTCATTTGTACAACAGAGAGTAAAGTCATGTGGTGGCTCTAAATAATATTTTTATACGTTTTGCTGAGACACTTGTTCTAAGGTGTCTTGTTCTTTTTGTAATTGTTTCACCAAAGGCTCAAACATATTTTGGTTACTTTCATTCAACTTCATCAGTGTTTTATGTGCATCTAAAACAGTGGTTAACATTGCATTATGAGGAATGTGTTCTTCAATTAATTCGCGGGTACATACTTTTGGATCACCGCAGTAATTTAAGATCACAAAAACCTGACCCAAGCCCATGCTATTGGCCAAGGTAGTAATATCTGGATTGGTGGATAACATGACTGCCTGAATTTGGTGAGTCTGTTTCAGCTTTAAACCAAGCTTGGCAAGTACACCTAAAACAGTGCTGTCAATAAATGTAGTTTGGGTTAAATCTACGATTGCCCCAACGACATTTGATTGCTGTTCAATTTTACTAAGGAGTTTGTCTAGACTGATACAAGATTGGGCACGCACTTCGCCAATAAGCTTAAAAATATGCGTTCCATTCAAGCTTGCATATTCAACATGACCTGTTGACATATAAATGCCATTTGCAGAGAAGGATCGTAAAATTATCACATAGGGCTACTACAGACTCAAGTGCTCAAGAGTCGTATATCGCTTAGTTGAAAGTTAACGTATTGATTATATGATTAATTCATTCGACGTAAACTTAGTATTGCAATATCGTCGGCAACATGTTCAGGGGCTTGGAAGGATTGATTCTGTAAATGGAAGACTAATTTTTCAAATTGTTCATTCAGACCACCATCGTAAGGTTCAAGTGCACCATCTGAACAAATAATAAACCGGGCCTGACGATTCAATACACATTCAAATTCTTCAACTTCAAGATCTTCAGTGAGTCCTAAAGGGAAACTGCTAGTATTTAAAATGCGCGGTGGTTGGTTCGGTTCAAAGATAATTGCAGGTGGGTAATGTCCGGCACTGGACCAACGTAGCTGATGCGTTTCTAAATTTAAAACCCCGGCAATCATCGTAATATGCTTTTCGATATTCTCTTGAACCAGCATTCCGTTGAGCTTTTTAATTAATTCGCGCGGTGTTTTAGAGCGACCATGAAAGGCAGCCATCCAAGAGGTTAATAAACTGCTGGTGACCCCGTGCCCAGAAACATCAGCCAGATAAAACATAATTTCTTTATCGCTGATTTTCCAGTAATCGTACCAATCACCTGACAGGTATGCAGAAGGTTGAAACAAGGTTTCAACCTTATAATTCATCAGTTCGATCGGATTAGGAAGTAGGCACTGTTGCAAATGTGCAGCTGAGGGAAGGTCGCGACTATCTTGATTACGTTTATATTGCGCATCAATTTTGAGTAACGAAGCTTCGGGATCGCTAGGCAATTTGTTCCAGATCCAACCGGCTAAAGCACCCAGCTCCCAGGCTTGGGCTAAAGCTGTGCCTTCATTTTCAAAAGCCAGCACAATCGTGGGGAGTGACCATTGATAAGTCAGATAGTCTTGTACGTCTGCAATCGCTAAAATTGTGGGATCATACAAATCAATATCATCTATGTGAATCATCTGCACACTTGGAAGTGTACTTAGAACCTCATCTAAATAAGGAATATTGCGAGTCGGTTGAATGAAATACATAAAGAAATTGTATAATCCTTAAGGTAATAACGTATAGCTGTACTATAACAAGCTAATGATCAGCAAAGAAAGACACTCTGCTGATCATATTTTTAATAAATGGCAAGACTTATTTGGTGGTTGTGTCTACATCATCCTTCTGCATTTCATCTGTGTTGTTATTTTGATTATCTTCTGGCACGTCATCTTCAGTGCTATCGAGATCATCTTCAATGAACAGGCTTTCAGATTCTAGTCCTTTTTTTTCTGCAATTGCGAAATTTTTACGTTGCAAGTAAATATCACGAATTGCAGCATATTTATCACCTTGCAACACATCTTCTATATCTAAAAGTTGTGAGCGGGCATCAATGCCACCTAAAGCTTGGTCAGCCCAATAAATTCCGTCATGATCTTCCAGAAGGTATTTTTGTGGGCGGGCTTGACTGTCTACTAGGGTACCCAATCCATCACGAAATGTACTTGGACCGAAAACGGGTAACACTAAATATGCCCCAGAAGGGATACCGTAATAGCCTAATGTGGTACCAAAATTTTCTTCTTCAGCAGTTAATCCCATACGTCGAGCTGGATCCGCAAAACCTAAAGTAGTGATGGTATTAATCGTAAATCGTCCTAAAGATTCTGCAGCACGAAGAGGACGACCTTGAATGAGCTGATTTACCACATTCCAAGGTTCGCCCAAGTTTTTGCGAAACTGACGATACGACCCACGTACATCAGTGGGTACTTTTTCCTTATACTGAACGGCCAAAGGGCGGGCCACATGACGATCCAAAACATCATTAAAAGCAAAGATCTGTCTATTCAAGGGTTGCAAGGGATCTTTTTGACTTTCAGGTTGGGTTGCATTTGCATTTACTTTTAAATCTTTCGCTTTAATATTTTTTAATTCTTTCAAGGCTTCAATACGAGGATTTTTAGCCGTTTGGATTTGTTTTGTGGATGTTTCTACGTTTTCAGTTGCAGTAGATTCAGAATTTTCTATCGAATCATTTGCGAATACAGGGGAAGTGAGTCCAAAAGAGAAAAGGCTAACCCAAACATAATGAAAGTGACGCATAAAAAATCCTAGAGCTTTATCGTAAGCTGGTGCTTAAAGCTAAAAATACCTAATTAAGTATATTAACAGTTCTTTGAGAGAGGGTATTAAAACAAATTTGATCAAAATATGTAGGAAAAAAGATAAAGTGATTAAAATATACTCGTATGAGAAGTAAAGTTGAAAAAAGGGGTTGCATAGTAAAATAAATCCCCTATAATGCACATCCATCGGCGGTGATGTTGATTAAAACTTGTTGAGAAACAAGGATTTAGCCTGAGTGGTGTGAATCTGGAAGTCTTGGATGAGTTTAAAAATAATCAATAAAACCTGTTGACTTTTTAGAGATAGAGAGTAATATAGCCGACCTAGCTTGCTGCTGACGAAGTAGCAAGAAGATCATTAAGAGATTATGAAGAACAACTTGTGTGGATTTTTACCGGTTGATCGATCGAAATTATTTTCATTGATTGATGGTAGAAATTACTCGAAGTTTATTTGAGAAATATTTGTCAGAAAATTGATGAGCCAAGATTGGTAGCCATAAGCTACTACTGATTTTAAACTGAAGAGTTTGATCATGGCTCAGATTGAACGCTGGCGGCAGGCTTAACACATGCAAGTCGAGCGGGGAAAGGTAGCTTGCTACCTAACTTAGCGGCGGACGGGTGAGTAATGCTTAGGAATCTGCCTATTAGTGGGGGACAACATTTCGAAAGGAATGCTAATACCGCATACGCCCTACGGGGGAAAGCAGGGGATCTTCGGACCTTGCGCTAATAGATGAGCCTAAGTCGG